>JBDLTQ010000001.1:0-4109 GCA_039805745.1 Candidatus Parcubacteria bacterium
GGAGAAGTCTATAAAAGTTACCTAAACTTAAATGTATTCCATACTCTGATTTAAAATCAACATCATATCTAAGCCAGTGCCAAACTTTCTTTCCAGACCAACCATCGTAAGCAATCTTCTCAAACATTTGCTTAATAAAAGGTGCACGATCTTGGTCAATAACTAATTCACATTTCTGATCCATTCTTTTAAATTTTGTATATCCTGTTGGTGGACGACATGGCCATAATCCCATTTCAACTCTTGCTCTTAGTCCACGCTTCACATTGATACTTTTATTGTCGTTTTCTAGTTTTGCCTGAGAACATAAAATCATAAGTAAAAACTTTTCGTTAGGAGAGTTAGAGAAGGTTTGACCGTATGTTTGTATGTGAATTAATTTTCGTTGATCCATCAAATCAACAAGCGACCCTAGGTCGCCTGCATTTCTACTTAATCTATCTGGTGCCCATGTTAGTACTCCATTAAATTTTCCTTGATCAATTTCTTGTAATAACTGTTTATATACTGGTCGTTGACCTGAAGCTTTAGCACTATGTGATTCTCGTTTTACTTCTACCACATACAATCCTAAACGCTCTGCTATCGCAGTCATTTCTTTGATTTGTGAATCAATCGACAATGCTTGCATTTCGTCTGATTCAGTAGATTTTCTAGCATACAAACAATATTTAACCCTTATTGGTGAAATCGTTATATTGCTTTCAATTCGTCCAATTGTGTTTGTTTCCATATTATATTAATGACAGAAATCACTAGTTTTGCTAAGTCTATGCAAGACTTAAAAAGCGTCGCATTGTGAGACTTGAAACTCGTAGCAAAATAAAGGTTTTAATGTATTACAATATTTTAGAAACTGAATTGTTGATATCTTTTAGCCAACATCTACATAATCTGAATGACGAATTATATCGTCATTACTTGTTCCAGGACCAATCCAAGCAATAAGGATAGTTCCTTCACCTGAATGTTTATCTAATGTTGTATTAACAAGAAGAGAAAAAGCATCAGCCAAGTCGTCGTGCTTTTCTACACCAAAACCTACCAATTGTTCAATTAATTCTTCGCATCCTTGCTTTGGAAATTTAACAATCGCTGACTTAATAGAGGTAGAAGTAAGTGCGAGTCTTGTTCTTTTATCTCCTTTAGGTTTTATTGCTTCCGCTTTAATTCCTTGCATCTGTAACATTTGAGGCAGTGCTTCTTGATATGCGACACTTTCAACAAATAATTTATCTGTTGACCTAGGCATTTGTGTGTTCTTAATATCTTTCAGTAACTCAACCTGAGCAGGAAAATTTAATTTCTTATTAATCGGATTAGGAAGAATATAGATTCGTAGCTTATCTCTTCTTCCGTACACACGAGCCATAACTACAGAAGTAAAGTCAGCTGAATCGCTAGCAGAGATTGCAAGGTCTACTCCCGCATAAGTGCCACGATATGCTTTGTGTGAAGTAGGAGGTAGTTCGTCATAAAACTTTAACCATTCTGGATAAATAACTTGATCATCGCTTGGAATAATACGAAGTAAATATTCTCGTTGCCAAGATATTTCACTGGCGACTTTTAACTTCTCTCCTTCGATTGCTTCTTTATTTGGATATTTACCAAGCCAAATACATTCATCGTTTTTATCAAGCAAAGGGTACTGTTTAAAAGTTCCTCTTGTTTTACCGTTTTCTACTTCGTCCTTAATTCTCATAAGTAACGAATCTTCATGAAGTAAGTTACCGATAATAATTAAGCGAGTACCATTATCACCACAAGGTATTACTTCACCTCTAAGCCAATTGTAAGTCTTCTCTCTACCTTCTCTTGTCTTAGCAGATTGCACATCTTCCACATCATCGCAGATTATGAGGTCTGGTCTATGTTCATTATGACGAACACCACGAATACTTTGCTCGGTTGAAGCAACAGAAATTCTTGCACCATGTTTTTTGAACACCAGTGAATACGAGCCCCATTCGTCAGAAGACTCTTGAAAAGGACCAAGATCTTTCTTGAGTAGATCATTGTTCTCTAGTTCCTGTTTTATGTTCATCATGTGTTGTTTTGCCTGTGCTCTTGTGTGACAGAAAATTACACAAAACTTTTTTTGTTGTTTCCCAAGTATTGCCCATATTGGATAAGCAGTTGTTACCATAGTAGATTTTCCTGACCCACGAAAGGCAACAACATACATATTTTCGAATGCACTTTTTTCAAGATGGTGAATAATCTCTTTTTGAAAATCTGCCGTTCTATACTTCACATAATGGGCATAGTAGAAGTGGAAGAAATACAAGAAACTTTCTTTAGTAATTGCAATTCTAATTGCTTTATCTTTCATCATTTTGTTGATGAGTTTGATATCAATGATTTCAGTTATATAATTGTTTTTCATACATTTACTTTTTATTAATTTTCTTAATTGACCGCTGTTTGGTAAGGGAAGCAAGTTTAAGAGCATTTCTTACAATCTTTTCTTGATCTTTAGTAAGCTCGCCATTGTCTTCTTTAGTCGTTACTTCTAGTTTGTCTTTGTAGTTATCATTTCTGTGTCGCAACCAAAAAGAAATAGCTGAGTAACTCTTTTCTTTAATGAGAGTAAGTAACTGTGATTCGCTCATGTCATTCACGAAAGCCACACCACTTGCTAAAGCTTCATCCATTTTCTTCTCGAATGTTTTATCTTCTTTTCTCCAGCGGTATATAGAGTTACGAGATAGTCCTGTCTTCTCACAAGCAACTTGTACAATCGGTACCTTAGCCAGTTCTTCTAAAAACTGATCTTGTAACTTATTCTTTTTCATATACTTGTACAGGATCAATTCCAGTAAATTTCTTATATCTGTTTAAGATAACTTGGCAGAATACAGGTTCAAGTTCACAAACATAAGCAGTTCTTTTTAACTGCTCACATGCAATCAAAATACTCCCTGATCCTGCCGTAAGATCAAGGACTACATCACCAACTTTTGTACACCTACGAAGTGCTTTGTGGTGGAGTAATGGACTTTTCTCTGTGGGATGAGAGTATTGATTGCTTGGTAATCTTTTCACCATCCAGATATTCAACTGATCCATAATTTCTTCTGATAAGTTATTACCAGTTGTCATATCATGGTTCTGAATTTCATGAATATCATTCACTTCTTTCGAAAGATACGGACGACCTAAAGTTCCATATACACAAAACTCTGTTACTTTGTTAAAAGCAACAGTCGGTGTCGGTGAACTATTATTCTTAATCCATACAAGCAATCTTTTAGAATCTATACCAAGTTCTTTATAGAGTGTTTGTAGTAACCACACATATCGTTCATCACACCAGAACATAATATGAGAATCCTTTTTCGTAACCGATAAAGCATTTTGAATTATGGTTTTTACGAATGTTTTATACTCATCATCTGTCTTGTTGTCATTTATTGTTCCTCCATAGTTCTTCTTATTTCCTACGCCTTTATCGTAACTTAAGCCAATATTAAACGGAATGTCATCATTAACCATATCCGCTTTAACATCACCCATGAGTTTCTTAACATTGCCCACCTCAAGAGAACTGCCACAGATAAGTCGATGTCTTCCAAGTTGAAACACATCTCCTGTTTTTATTTTTGTGTCCTGTGCTTTCTTAATCTCCTTCTCTAAATCAAGAGAGTCATCTTTAAGTTCAATTTCTTTATCCCAGAATTTAGCGAGTTCAATTTGATCGAAACCAGTATCAAGAAGAGTTTCCAGTTCAAAGTTTTTTAGTGCTTCGAAATCCCATTCACCGTCGTTCATATTGCTTTCAAGTGCAATCTTATTACGCTCTTCTTCTGTGAGTTTACGATTAGGCACAAGAGTAATAACTTCCTGTATACCAAGTTCCGTTAGTACTTTCTTTCGCTGATTGCCTGAAAGTACTGTACCGTCAGTGTCGAGCTTGATAACGTCATGGAATCCACGTTGTGTAATTCTTTCTTTTAATTTTGTAAGATTTTCTTTTGAAATCTTACGTGGGTTTGCAAGCCATGAATGGAGATCTTTTAGTTCTCTCTTTTCTGCTCGCCAATTGAGTTTTTGCATAAGCATTTTATTTATTAATTTCTAAATAAAATGTATGAAATAGAAAATCC
>JBDLTQ010000002.1:0-9931 GCA_039805745.1 Candidatus Parcubacteria bacterium
CGAATTAAACCGCATAATCCACTGCTTGTGCAAGTCCCCGTCTATTCCTTTGAGTTTTAGCCTTGCGGCCGTACTACCCAGGCGGTCAACTTAACGCGTTAGCTTCGCCTCAGAGGGGGTCAATACCCCCAAAAGCTAGTTGACATCGTTTAGGGCGTGGACTACCGGGGTATCTAATCCCGTTCGCTACCCACGCTTTCGTGTTTCAGTGTCAGAAACGTACCAGTGAATTGCTTTCGCTTTCGGTGTTCCCCATGATATCAACGGATTTCACCCCTACACCATGAGTTCCATTCACCTCTCGCGTCTTCTAGTAGTGCCGTTTCGATTGGGATTCCGAGGTTAAGCCTCAGATATTTAACAATCGACTAACAGTGCCACCTACGCACCCTTTACGCCCAATAATTCCGGATAACGCTCGGGGCTCTCGTATTACCGCTCCTGCTGGCACGAGATTAGGAGCCCCTTATTCATGAGGTACAGTCAATAAACTTCTTCCCTCATAAAAGATATTTACACTCCGAAGAGCTTCATCAATCACGCGGCGTCGCTCCGTCAGACTTTCGTCCATTGCGGAAGATTCTCGACTGCAGCCACCCGTAGGTGTATGGGCCGTGTCTCAGTCCCATCGGTGGAGGTCAGGCTCTCACCTCTCCTAAGCGTCATAGCCTTGGTAAGCCATTACCTTACCAACTAGCTGATACTGTTTAAGCCGCTCCCAAAGCGATAAATCTTTACCCTTGCGGGACCATCGCGTATTACTCTTCCTTTCGAAAGGCTATTCGCGACTTTGGGGTGCGTTCCTAAATATTACTACCTCGTTTGCTACTAAACTGTCCGTTTTCCATATTTCACTTGTATTGCTACTCATTCCATACTTCCATCGGATTAGTTCCGTTCAACTTGCATGCCTTATCCACACCGCCAGCGTTCATCCTGAGCTAGGATCAAACTCTATTTAATAGAGTGTGACAAAAGAAAAAACAAATGCACTTGTGTAATGTATTGTCTGGTCACTCAAATGCGTGAAGCATTTGATACAGACTATGTAATTGACAAAGTGACTACCATAACCACTTACTGTTTATCAGTAAGAAGTAGGCCTATTCTATACGAAACAAAAAGGAAAGTCAAGGAAAGATTCAACTATTATGTAACCATACTACAATACCCTTTAAAACTAGAGCAATAACCACTACACAAGGTACAAAGTTATGTAAACATACTTCGAAAATATCCTTCTTTATTCAAGATAAAAAATAAATATAGTAATTGCTATACAGCTATTTTTTTTCTGTTATACTTTTACTTATATGCAAGAAAAAAATCCCATTCCAATTGTAGCTATTGATGGGACATCATCTTCTGGTAAAGGAACTATTGCAAACCTGCTTGCCAAGCGACTCAATTTTAATTATCTGAACTCTGGCGCACTGTATAGATTATCTGCGCACCTTGCTATTATTAACAATATTGATATTAATGATCAAACAAAAGACAACCTTGATAAGGTTGTTTCTTTACTTATATCCGAAAAAGATCATATTTCTTTTTCTGGAAAAGAAGTTCTTTATAAAGGGCATGACCTCTGGCCGTTACTTGCTTCACAAGAAATGGGGAATGCGGCGGCGATCATATCCCCATACCCTCCTCTACGCGAAGCAATCTATGGGTTCCAACGTAACAAAATCACTTCAAAAGGACTTGTTGCTGAAGGTCGTGATATGACCACAGAAGTTTTTATTGACGCTTGGGCCAAAATTTATCTGGATGCAAGTGTTGAGGCTCGTGCCAAGAGACGTCTCAAAGATGAAGAACGCAGAAACTCTGGCAAGACATATGAGATGCTATGTGAGGAACTACGTAAAAGAGATGAGGCTGACAAAAACCGCCCAATGGGAGCTCTTAGGCTTGCGAAGGATGCATTCTATATTGATACTAGCACTATGAGTATCGACGATGTCCTAAAAGAGTGTCTTACATGGTGCAAAGAAAGAGGAATCAACATCTCACAATAAAGATACGCACCACTAAAAATATACAAAAGAACACATACCATTAATCAACAAAAGTATAGTCATACACCTCCTCTACTATAGGAGAAAGATGCTTACCTCTTAAGACAACAACACAATCTCTACCATTCCCAGAAAATATACTTGTAAAAAGAATCTTATCTGCTGGCATCATGTCATGATATGGTAAAGCATCTTTTGTAAACCATTCTGGCTCACCCATTTCATTGTTCTCCACAGGCACACCATCAAAAGTACTAAGTGTGAAAAACACCACCTCCATAAAAGGCTCACAACTATTTTCTTTTTCTATATAGAAAAACGCTGTAAACACCTTTTGCAAGTCCTCTTTATTAGCCTCTACACCCGCCTCCTCGACGAGCTCTCGTATTGCAGTGTCCTCTATGGTAATGTCCTCTTCGTCCATCTTCCCACCGTACCCATTATAAAGACCAAGACTATATTCAATGGACCCTGTCTCAGAATGAATTGCCTGTTTCTTCCTTGCAAGAGCAACTCTTCCTTCATCGTCAACAAGCAGTGTCACCGTTGCACGAACTTTTGGTTTTTTGAGTGACGCAACCATAAAATGATAAAGGTTGGAGAAGTTACTCTTGTTCTTTACTAGAGTTAGCGCCCCGCTGATACTGCAAGAAATCCTGAAAAGCTTCTGGATACTCTATGAAAAAACGTGCAATGTTTTTCGCGCGACCTTCTGTAATTCTTTGTGGGTCAAGTGGTGGAAAATCTTCATCATTCTCTCCTTCAAAATCTTCATGAGAATCAAGAGGAACCCTGCCAAATGTCGCACCACCAGCTAAGAGTTTCTTATACCACTCTCTGTTATCTCCAAAAAAATCAGTAACTACTTCTTTAGCATTAAGAATAGTTTCTTCTGAAAGATCAAATCCTTCTCCTTTAAACTCTTGCTGATGAGCACTTTGCTCAAAGTTCATGTTCATATAAAGTACTAATAGATGTCTTTAGATATTTTCCTTATCAAAAAACTTAGCTGTTAATGAAAGCATAATTGTGTATCCAAACATAACCACCGCCATAAAAGGAAATGTAATAAAACCATACTCAATAAATGTAGGCTCCGCACAATCAACGGTGGAAGCTATTGCAGGGCACGGAATAAGCTCAGAATACCCCATCTGTAGATAATGCTGATATAGTGCAATAATAAGCCCAACACCAGAAAAAAGTAAAATGTAGTCAAAAATCTTTCGATCATTTTTATACCATGCCATACCAAAAAGAAACATCATACCGTAAATAAAAATACGCTGGAACCAGCAAAGACCACACGGAAGAACCCCAAGATAATCAGAATAAATGAGTGAAAAAAATGTTGATATGAATGTCAAAAAGAAACCAGCTGGTAGAGCAAATCGAGACACGTGCTTATAGTACTTACGATATTTTGCAAGTACTCTTGTGTGTAAAAGAATAAAATCAAGTACCCAAAACCCGAGAACAATAACACCGATAAATGTAGCAAGCGATAAGCTATTGTTAAGAAACATAAAGATAGCTTCTTTTTCTGGTGATAACATCATATATAAATAAGTATAGCAAAGATCTACAAGAAAGGTAGTAAAAAAACGAGAAGCTTTGCTTCTCGTTTTTTAACAGACCACATACTGCTACTATTGCTTTTTATTTTCCTTTCTTAACAAAGTAAGTAAGGAGAGGACTTGCTACGAAAATAGAAGAATATGTTCCAACAACGAGTCCAACCATGAGAGTGAGAGAGAAGAACCTAGTTGAATCTGGACCCCAAACATAGAGCGCTACGAGTGCGAGGATGGTTGTAAGTGAGGTATTAATAGATCTAACGGCTGTTTGTTTAAGACTCAAACCAACAACGCTTTCAAAATCACTTTTTGCTGTTTTCAAATTTTCACGAATTCTATCGAATACAACAATCTTATCGGAAATAGTTACTGCCATCACTGTAAGAAGTGCAACAACAAAAAGTGTGTCTATCTCTGCGCCATATGTCGAAGATAAATACGCGTATACCCCTGTTGGAATTACAATATCATGAATAATAGTAATCATTGCAGCAATACCATACTTCCATGAAGCGACCGGTCGAGACACTTCACGAAAAGCAAAAGCAATAAAACCAAGAATAGCCAATACCACGATAGTAACTGCGATAGTTGCTTTCTTTGTCATTTCTTTACCGAGACTTGGACCAATGGTTGTTATCTGCTTTTCGGTATATGGATATTTAGAACGCTCAAGAGTGCTTACGAGAACTGCAGTTGTTTCTTCATATGATTTCTGAGAAATAAACTTATACGAACCATTCCCAAGAGAGAACATCTTAATATCATTTTTTGCAAAAACAAGCGGGTCTAGAGTTAGAGGACTAGAAGATGCATACTGTATCTCAATCACTGTACCACCGGTAAAATCTACACCTTTTTTGATACCAAAATAAGAAACAGAAAGAAGACTTCCAATAACCATAATACCAGCTAGACCGATGAATAGAACTTTATTTTTTACGATAAACATAGATATGTAGTAATTATAACGAGTAATTAAATCTAGTTAATTCTTAAACCCTGACCCAAAGAAAAATTTTCCTACTCGACCAAGTGATGACGGAGCAACAGCACGAAGAAGTGAACGAGTAACAATCTGCGCTGAAAAGAGTGATACCACAGCTCCTAAGAAGAAAGTGAAGGCAAATCCTTTCACAACAGAAGTACCCAACCAGAAAAGAATAATAGAGACGATGATAGCTGCAATGTGTGAATCACGGATAGATGTCCACGCACGGCGAAAACCTGTCTCCATAGCATCTTTCAGACCCTTACCACTACGAAGTTCTTCTTTCATTCTTTCAAAGGTAAGCACGTTCGCGTCAACAGCAAGACCAATAGAAATAATAAAACCAGCGATACCAGCAGCAGTGAGTGTGACCGGAATAAGAGTAAAGAGTGACAACATGATAGCTACATATGAAATAAGAGCAATTGACGCCACAACACCTGGAACACGATACCATACGATCATAAAGAGAACGACAAGCAGGAACCCATACATAGACGACGATGTACCCGCAGTAACCGCTTTCTCACCAAGAGACGGCTCGACTGTAGCTTTACCAATAAGAGAAATAGGTACCGGGAGTGCTCCACTATTAAGACGACCGACGAGCTGACGAGCTTCTTCTGTAGAAAAATCTCCAGAAATAACTGCTTTTCCTCCGGTAATAGATTCATTTACCACAGGAGAAGAAATTGGAACCCCATCAAGAAAGATAGATACCTGCTTACCGATATTTGCTTGAGTAATATCTGCAAAAAGTTGAGCTCCCTCATCATTAAAAGTAAGCTCGACCATAGGACGATTTGTTGTCGGATCAAAGATAAGCGATGCACGTTTAAGATAACTTTCTGTAAGAGGACTCGGCTCAAAATTACCGATAAACTCAAGCATTGTTGATGATGCAGTAAGTGTTTTTGCGTTATTCTTCTGTGTTCTAAAATCAAGAACAGGCGTCTCACCGATAAGCTTCGCAGCTTCTTCCACATTCGCAACACCAGGAAGTTCAATCACAAGACGCCATTCATCTGCAAGGCGACTGTACTGCGTTGTAACGGTCGGCTCACGCACACCAAAGAGATTGACACGACGCTCGATAACATCACGAAGCGCATCTATACTTTCATTTGTAGTAACATCTTCAGGAAGAAGAGAGGTTTCTGCTTTATATGTAAGCGATGACCCTCCTGCGAGATCAAGACCGAGGACAAACCCTTCCCCTGCCTTAGTCGTATTCCACAACCATAAAGAAATAGCAATAATTCCGATAAGCACCCACAATCCTTTTATCTTTTCTTTCATAATGGAGGTATTCTAGCATATTTTTAAAATCAATTAAAAATATCAAAATCTTAAATATAAGACTATTTACTAAAATCTTATATTAAGATATCCACTCCTAAGACCAAAAACATACTTTTATTTTTGCTATACTCTTTCTCATGAAATCTAGAATATGCAATTATATAACTTTGATTCTATTATTAACTATTTCTTATATCAACGCATTCACCTTAGCGACAGCACAAACAACGCCTCAAGCTAACAGTGAACCTTCCGCTGCTATTGTAGCAACAGTGTCACTCTTTGATGCAACAATAACTCCTATTAATACTAAAAAAAATACATACACTATTTCTTTTTCTCTTTACAATTCTACAGGGGTTCAATCTGATATTCTCTATGCTATTGCAATTAATAGCACAAATGGATCTGTAGCATATTGGCAAGGATCTCAAGCCATCTCTCTAGGTCAAGGAGAAAAGAAGTACTTTGCAAAAGAAGTGACTGTTCCCTCTTATATGCTCGATACTAATGTGCAATTTGTTATTCTTGCGAAAACAAAGTCAGACCTTCCACTTGCTAATCACGCATTCGAAAGATTCCCTGTTTCTGGAACACCTTCTGGTCTTCTTCTTGAAGACTGCACAGTAAAACCAAAAAATGCCACAAGTACCTATGCTCACAATAAGGGTGTTGATGTGCTTCCAAATGAACTAATGATTATTACCTGTCCAATAAAGAACCTTTCAAAAAAAACTGTCTCTCTTTCTTCAGTAAACACTACAACAAAGCGGCGCTCCATTTTCGGTGATGTAACAACTCAAACACAGTTACAACTTTCAAACCCTATTACGCTTACAGCAAATGCTTCTGGAACCCTTTCATTTACGGTAGATCCAGCAGACACTCCACAGGCATACCATGTTCTTGTGTCACCACAAGGAGTAACAGAGGAATATAATAATGCACACTTCCAGTATGTAACAACAGGGCTTTCAGCAACAATACAAAACACAAAAATTGCTGGCAATAGATTCAAAGTGGGTGACATGGCACCAGTTTTTATCTACTACACTGGAAGTGCTTCTAACTTTCCAGGAAGTCGCTATGGGGGTGATAAAAATCTCTATGATCTCCATATCACCTTAACAGGAAAAAATAATACGCTCTGTGGCACACTTGAAGTACAAAATACAACACCTCTTGATTATGTGCGTATCCCCGTACAAACACCATGCATAGAACCAGTTGCAGAAGTCACCCTTACAGATGCTCGAACAAAGAGAAAACTTGACAGTGTCTCTATAGAAACCCTCGGCACTACTAACGACCCCTCTCTTAATAGCCTACAAGAACTTCATGAGCAAGGTATAGAAAAAATAATTGAGGGACGGTATGGTATCTTTGAAAAAAAACCATTTACCCCAATCTTTGTCCTCTTTGCAATTCTTATTCTTGCTATTATTATAATTAGTATCGTTAAGGGAAAAAATATTGAAAAATTTTCTTTACAAGAAATTACCTCTGTCATCAAAAATAAAATAAGCACTTTTAAAAATACTTCTGAAAAGAAAAACTCTCCGGAAGAGACTATTTCTTTACAAAATAATCTTGAAAAAAATATGAGACCAGAACCTGTCATCAAAGAAGAACCGTCTTCTTTGCCTTCTGCAATGAAAACCATTGTTGTTTTTCTTTTTATTCTTACATCGCCAAGTATTACATCAATACAAAAAGTAAAAGCTGACACCGTTGCTTTTAACGATGGCGGCACAGCTGTGTGGCAATGCATTTCATGGACTGGAGGTTATGATCCGACATGCACACAAGAAGGGTGGTGGACGGGGGCTCTTAATGAATACACTGCAACCATTAATCTAAATTCTAATACTTTTGCTCAAGGTGTAGCAGGTACGGTAACCGCCACTCCTTCTTTTTATGCAAAATGGCTCGGGTGCTCTAATGTATGTGACTGTTTTGTAAGATCATCATTTAACACTGATCTTCAGGTGAAAAATTCTGCAGGAACTCCTATTGTTGTAGAATTTGAGTGGAAAAAAAATGTTCTCTGTGATGAACAATGGGCAGATGGGAGACCAAACGGTGACTGCTCTGTCGTTGCAACAAAAGAAAACAAACAAAATACATATATAGCAACACTTACTCAATCACTATTTGGTGTAAAACGTGCATACGCAGCTGCAACAGCGTCATATGGAGCAAAGCAGGTACATGGAAACCCAGGATCACTCTCTCCTGGTAGCTATACTGCGTCATTTAATATCAGCACACAATCAGATCACGGGACAGGAGCATTTGGAACAGCAACAATTAATCTCCCTTTTACTGTAACAGGAAGTGTTACCCCGACTGTTAATCTCAACTTTGTAACATTTTAAATATACCCGAAAAATATCAATTTTTTGAATATATTATACTAACACTTAACTAAGGATTTATTCTCTATCATGAATTTCCTTCTCCTTCTTTACACACACCACCATACAGCATTTGCTTTTGCATTCCTTGTAACACTCATAGTACTTCTTTACAATGAAAGTAAACGTATCCACCTGAAAACACTCTTTGTTACAAGTATGGTTCTTGCACTTCTTGTAACACTGCGAAGTATAAACTTAAGCACTATTCTTATCTTCTTCATCATTGGCGAACTTCTCTATCTTCACACAAAAACACCTCTTGTTCGTATTATTATAAGTCTCTTTGTGTGTAGCATCTACACTGTTGACATAACTCTTCTCCGTACAATCACATCTCCAGTTGTCGCTCATACTGGCTATCTTGCCCTGCTCTCTCTCATACTCCCACCACTCATCTACAATACTGGGAAAAATATCTTAATAAAACCATTTTACAGCATTCTTCTTTTTGCATTATCATATAGCTATATTATTCTTCTTTTTCTAAGCGGCATCAAACATTCTGCATATACGTCACTCTACACACGACAACTTGTGTTTGTGGTTGCATTTTCTCTTATTTATACAACACTTATAAGTATTGAGAGAAACACCTCGCTCTATCATCTGACATTTGGAAGAAAAAAACTTACACTTCTCTGTGAATATCTCAAGAAAAACGCTTCTTTTTACCTAAACAAAAATCACCTTTACGCACTTTTCTTCTCATCACTTGCCATGCTTTTTGTCTATCCTTATATTTTTATAATGGGGAAACTCGCAACACACCTAGCGTCACCCTACTCAATACCTGATCAACTCCATACACTCATCCCAAAAAAAGATACATCATCTATTCATCTTGGTGCTTTTAATTTTTTTAGAGATATTGCCTTTTTCATTGTATTCTTTTTTGCACATAAAATACCCTTCTATGTTACATGTCTTGCTGTACTTACATTTACCCGTTCAAGTTTTGTTGCGCTCACTAATCTGGGGTTACCAGAAGGGCAACCCGTGATAAGCTCCGCCTACACCTTTGGTGGCGACCTATTCTTTTCTGGTCATGTGGCAATACCGTTTATGACAGCACTCGTTTTTTGGGACATAAAACCTATGAGATACATATCACTTCTTGCCACCATCATCTTTGGCGTCGCTGCAGTTGTAGGAAGATTTCATTACACTATAGATGTCCTTGCAGCACCATTTATTACCTACGGTATTTTTATAATTGTAAAAAAACTCTTCCCAAGACTTGCTGTCTGGGCTTATAAAACAGAAGAGAAATGATATTTCTCTTCTAGCATTCAACATAAGTTACTATTCTAGTGTGGATAAATACAACCAAGTGCAATGGTACACTAAGACTATAAACGAATCAATAAATAAGAAGCTTCTTAAAGTGTCAACATTTTTCAGGTTCCTTTTCATAGCAACATGAATTATACAGAATAGAAAAAATAAAATGTAAGTACTATAAGATTCCCACCATCTAATGAAAAAGACACACTTACACCAGCACTTGACAAAAGTAATAAAAAAGAGTATAATAGTAGGCAGGTTTTTGAAAAAAGTTTTTCATACGGTGTGTGAGGGCTTCGCTCGCGCACACTTCTGTTCTGCTTTTTTTAAAAATTTCTC
>JBDLTQ010000003.1:0-20768 GCA_039805745.1 Candidatus Parcubacteria bacterium
TAGTTATTTGCTTTTTGAGTTTTCCTCAATGATTTTGTTTATTTCTAGTAGGTTTCTCGCTTTTTTATCCTTCATGATGTTGAGTTGCATGGTGAAGCGAACAATATCTGTCGGAGTCCACTTTCCTTCAGTGTCATTTTTAAAAATTTCAATATCCCCCTCTAACCCTTTAATGAGGGCATCAAGTGTTTTATTTTTTAGAACAAGATCCTCCACCTGCTCTTGTTTTGATGGAGACTGTTTGTCTGAAGCGTCTGTATTCATTACGATAGTATGCCATTTTTATTGTAATAAAAAAAGATTTTTTGTATCTGTGGATTTTTTTTACTAAATGTAGTAATATATATCGATACAAGCGCGGTGTTGGTTTAGTGGTAGAATGCCTGCCTTCCAAGCAGGAGACAAGAGTTCGATTCTCTTACGCCGCACAAAATAAGAAAAAAGTAAGTATTTTAAAGGTGTTTCATGGGTTAGTATCTGTACTGCAAATTTTGAGGTATATACGTCGATAACGTATTATAAGAATAGAGATGAGTGACTTTAAAATAAGAAAAAGCTCCTTATAATAAGGAGCTTTTTCTTATGGTCGGAGTGCAGGGATTCGAACCCTGAGTCGCTGGTACCCAAAACCAGAATGTTAGCCGTTACACCACACTCCGATATATTATTTTAAAGTAAGGTCTTACTGCTGTAAGAAACTATGTAGGTGTATGCTATACACCTACTATGAGTTGAGTATCATCTCCCCTTTTACTCTACGTCTAATGTATCAATGCACCATGTAATACTATCATATTTAAAAAAAATAGCACGTGGCTCACCCTCCTTTTTCTTATTCTTTAGTAATGTTTTGTAACAGCTTTACTCTCGCCTCACTTTTTTCTTTGTTTATATACACACAAGCAAGATCAACTTGATAGCGTGTTTCATAAGAAACGGATCGATGTTGATGGTATATTTCTACTGTTTTCACTAATTTGGACCATTTGGAATATGTGAGGTTGTCTTCTGGTCTAATGCGTAAATCTTTGATGTTTTTACAGTCATGTACCTGTATTGTTTTTACTTCCACAAAGTGGAGTAAGTTGTTATTTTTGAATATAAGATCTATTTCACCATACTTTGTCCTGTAGTTTGCTTCAACGAAGTTAAACCCTAGTTTCATGAGAAACGTTTTTGCGACCAGCTCCCCTTTTTTACCTAGTTCATTATGTTCTGCCATAGAGACTATTATTTGTTTCACGTGAAACGTTTGTCCTGTATACTTAATAAATAAAAGCCAGTATAGTAAAAAACTCTTGTTTTTAAAGGGCTTTTTACATTAAAGCCAGTGTCTGTTTATACTGACCGAGACGTACTTTAGTGTCCGTTATACACCATACCCACAGGTTTATCCACAGTTTTGTACTTTTATCCCCAATATTACCTCAAGAGGATAGAAGAACAACTCCTCATAAAACGTTTCTTATGAAACACTATATTAGTATAAGCTTTTTATTCTCAATATAGCAAAACACTTTTCAAGATAAGGGGATTATGATAGTATTGTTGTACTGCGGTGTTGGTTTAGTGGTAGAATACGTCCTTGCCAAGGATGAGACAGGAGTTCGATTCTCCTACGCCGCACAAAATAAGAACGAAGTGAGTATTTTGAAGGTGTATAGCACATGAACTGCTTCATGTGCGAGAGAATCGAATGCGGGTCGCAAAATTCCTTCGAGGAGATTAGAATGATAGCGAAATATAGAGAAATAGCGTTTCTCGTGTAACGTTCCCAGAATAAGACTATTTGTTATCTAAAAATACGTAAAATAACCATTCTAAAGAATTGTCATCTCAAAAAACCTTTTAAAAACAGTGCTATTGTGCTCCCGCCAGGATTCGAACCCAGAATAACGGTTCCGAAGACCGCTGTGATATCCATTTCACCACGGAAGCTATTTACTTAGTATAGAGTATACTACCATAGAGTATGACAAAAACACAAAAAACTATTTCTTTTTCTATCCCAAAAGAGGTGAGGGGTATTGTTATTATGCTTCAAAATGCTGGGTTTGAGGCATATCTTGTGGGTGGTTGTGTAAGAGACATATTGCTTGGTCTTACACCAAAGGATTACGATGTGACAACTAATGCGACACCAGAACAAATTATCTCACTTTTTCCAAAGACTTTTTATGAAAATAGTTATGGAACAGTCGGCGTTGTTACTTGCGGGGAAGAGCTCGGCATTCCTTGTGTTAATGAAACTGTAAAGATAGTTGAAGTTACTCCGTATCGCTTAGAGTCAGAATATTCTGATAATAGGCATCCAGATAGTGTTACATGGAGTCAAAAAATAGAAGATGATCTTAAGCGTCGTGATTTCACATGTAACGCTATTGCGTATAATCCCGTTACATGTGAAATCATTGACCCATACTTAGGGGAAGATGATATTAAAAATAAGCTTATTAAAGCAGTAGGTGATCCAGATATTCGTTTTGGTGAGGATGCTCTTCGGCTTATGCGCGCAGTGAGACTTGCTTGTCAGCTTGATTTTGATATTGAAAGCGTTACACGTGAAAGCATAGATAAGAATTCCATGCTTCTTAGAACCATTTCACGTGAAAGGGTAAGAGATGAGTTTGTAAAGCTTATCATGACAGATTTTCCTATGAGAGGATTGGTGTTAATGAAAGAATTAGGGCTTCTTGAGTATGTTGTACCAGAATTACTTAAAGGAATAGGGGTTGAGCAGAATCAGGCACACCGTTTTGACGTGTGGGAGCATAATTTGCGCACTCTTCAGCACTCTGCTGACAAAAAGTGGCCGTTACATGTAAGGTTGTCTGCTATTTTCCATGATATTTCAAAACCTGAAACAAGACGCTTTTCACGTGAAAAGCGTGATTATACGTTTTATGGGCATGATGTGGTAGGTGGACGCGTTACACGTGAAATCATGGAGCGTTTACGTTTCCCAAAGGACCTTATCGAAAAAGTCTCAATGTTTGTACGCTGGCATATGTTCTTCTCTGACACAGAGCAGATAACTATTTCTGCCGTAAGAAGGCTTATTGCTAACGTAGGAAAGGATAATATTTGGGAGCTTATCAATTTACGTATTTGCGACAGAATAGGTACTGGAAGACCAAAAGAAGAGCCTTACAGACTGAGAATGTATGAATCTATGGTAGAACAAGCTCTTCAGGATCCGATTACACTTAAAATGCTAAAAACTGACGGGAAACGTCTTATGAGCGTTACACATGAAACTCCTGGACCAAAGATAGGGTATGTTTTACACGCGCTTTTTGATGAGGTGCTAGAAAATCCAGAGAAAAACACTGAAGCCTACCTTGATGAACGAGCAGCGTTTCTTGTGAAACTCTCTCTTGATGAGTTAAAAACATTAGGTCATGCTGGAAAACAGGAAATGGAAGAAAAAAACAAGGAAAAAGTGAGAGAGATACGTAAACAGTTTAAGGTAAAAGGGGAATAAACAATACAGTGGTATACCGCTTTGTAAAACAACTGTCTTTTATAAAAGACAGTTGTTTTACAAAGGATTTCATTATTGTCTTTTATAAAAGACACGCACTATTCTGATATACTACCATCCACATGAATACTACTTTTTCAATTAAACAATTACATCCAATAACAAGAGAGATTTTAAAGAGAAGGGGTGTTTCTGATGATGATGAAGTGGAAGACTTCCTTATTCCTTCCTATGAGAAACACATAGGAGATCCTATGGGTATTTTTGGTATGAAAGAAGCTGTTGAGAGAATTACTCAAGCAATGCGGAATAGTGAGAAAATATGTGTGTATAGTGATTATGATTGTGACGGTATTCCAGGAGGGGTGCTTTTGCGTACTTTTTTTGATGATATAGGGTATCCGGTAGAGATGTATATTCCACATAGACACAATGAAGGGTATGGGGTACATAAGCATGCAATAGATACCCTTAAAGCGAAAGGTGTAACACTTATAATCACAGTAGATTCAGGTATTACTAATATAGAGGAGGTGGAGTATGCAAAAAGTGTTGGGGTTGATTTTATTATTACTGACCATCACCTTCCTATTACTGAAGAGGTTTCAAAAAGAGAAGGGGAGAATATAGTGCAAAAAGTTCCAAATGCAATAGCAGTAATTAACTCAAAACAAAATATCTGCACTTACTGGGATGATATGCTCTGTGGGTGTGCGGTAGCTTGGAAGCTTGCATGTGCTGTGCTTATAAACGCCAAGGTTGATATTTCTTTGGGTAATGTATATAACAAAGCGAAGGATTTACCGGACGGGTATGAGAAGTGGTTGCTTGATCTTGTGGGAATATCTACCATAGCTGATATGGTGCCGCTTCGCAAAGAAAATAGAGCACTCGCCTATTTTGGTCTTAAAGTGCTTAGAAAAACAAAACGTCACGGACTTAATCATATTTTTAATGAGCAACGAATGCGAAAAGATGTTCTTACAGAAGATGATATTGCTTTTACTATTGCACCACGAGTAAACGCCGCAAGTCGAATGGGTGATCCTATACAGGCACATATGATGTTGTATGAAAAGGATAGAGAAAGCGCCGAAGGGTATGTGTCTGAGTTAGAAGAATTAAATACACAGAGAAAAAATGAAGTAAAGGATATCGTTTCTACCATTTCTTTTGATCATGAGATGTATAAAGATGATGTCGTCGTTGTTGGAGATCCTTCATGGGGACCAGGAATACTTGGTCTTATTGCTCAGAAAATTATAGATGAAACAGGGAAACCTGTCTTTGTATACGGTCAAGGTGAAGATAAAGAGGAACTAAAAGGGTCATGTAGGTCGCTCGGTGATGTGCATGTGGTGGATCTGATGGCTCATGTTGGTCATGAAGTGCTTTCTGGGTGGGGAGGCCATGAGGGGGCTGGAGGCTTTTCTCTTTCTGTAGAAAAACTGCCACTGCTTCGTGCTTCGCTTAATAACGCTTTTTTACATATAGAAAAAAAAGATATTACACAAGAAGAACAGGAGCCTGACATGGTGATTACCTTTGAAGATGTTACTGATACGACGTTTGACGCAGTGAACATACTCGCTCCCTTTGGAGAAGGGAACAGGAAGCCCTTGTTTGCTTTTACTCATGCAGAAACTCTTGCTACAAAATGGTTTGGTAAAAAGGGGGAGCATTTTGAGGTGGTGTATAGCACAAAAGATGGAAGGAGGATAAAAGCGATACAATTTTTCGCACCGAAAGATATAGAAGAGAAGGTGGGCAAGTCTCACACACTTCATGCGCATTTAGAAAAAAGCTACTTCGGATTTAAACCAGAGTTACGTCTTAGGATTGTGTGGGTGGGGTAGGGGTTGAGTGTGTTTATAATAAGTGACGTCATGATTTTGTTGGTCTGTGGTACACTTTTCTCATGAAAATCACAATATATACTGATGGATCAAGTAGGGGGAATCCTGGTCCGGGTGGGTGGGCATCTATTATTGTTACTGATAAAGAAGTCATAGAGCTTGGGGGAGGAGAGAAAGAAACAACAAATAATCGTATGGAGCTCATGGGTGCAATAGAAGGACTTAAACATGTTGGGGTAAGTGTTACTGATGGAAAATTCGGAGTAACAAGTGTCGAAGTCTGTACTGATAGTGAATATGTAAAGAAAGGGATGACTGAGTGGATAGACGGATGGATTAAAAAGGGGTGGAAAACATCTACTAAAAAGCCAGTACTCAATCAAGACTTATGGGAAGCTTTAAAGAAAGAGCAAGACAGGCTTATAGCACAAGAAGTGCGCATAATATGGACGCATGTAAGAGGTCATGCTGGCGTACCCCTTAATGAGCGAGCAGATGATATTGCAACACATTGTGCTGATGGGGTTGGTGCATCTTCTGCAAGTAATTTGCAGTTATATCGTGGAGAAAAAAGTGAGTACCTCTATTTTTAGAGTGTATGTAGAGAGAGGTTTAGTAAGAAAAAATGTGGCATGACAACACACATAAAAACAGTTATCTTTGTTTTCGCTACTATCCTTGGAGTCTATGTTGGGTATTCCGTGTCACATGCAACAGAGATAGTTGTAGCGAGTGTCATAGCAATTATTTTACAAAGTATAGTGTGGTTGGTTGGAAAGAAGAGGTGTAACTCTGTAGGGGTTGCGCCTCTTCTTGTATGTATTGTTTGTGTTGGCATAGTACTCGGCATTGTACGAGTTCAGTTTGTGAAGGAGAAGAATATATACCACTGTAGTCAGGTTTGTCAGATAGAAGCAGTGGTCCTTACAAGTCCAAGCACACGAGATGATGTTCAGACATTTGATGTTGCTCTTAGCGATAGTAATGCTATGCATATACGAGTGCGTGCCCCACTGTACCCGACTTACTTCGTAGGGGATCATCTTATGCTCATAGGGAAGGTGAGTGAACCATTCAACAAGTATCCTCACGAGGGGGATCGTTTTTTTGATTATCAACAGTATCTGTATGTACACGGTATTGGTAGTGAGATGATGTATCCAAAGATAGTGACACTAAGAAGCGAGTCATCTTTTTTGAGTGTTCTTAAAAATATAAAAAATTATTTTACATCACGACTTACTTACTATGTTGATGCTCCAGTTGATTCACTCGCAACAGGAATCCTCCTCGGTAACTCATCTATGTCTAAAGAGTTACTCGAAGTGTTTCGAGTAAGCGGTCTCTCTCATATTGTTGTGCTCTCTGGTTTTAATATTGCGATTGTGGTGGCAATATTTATTTTTTTGTTGAAGCCTTTTCCTTCACTTGTCCGTATAGGTGTAACAAGTGTGGGTGTTGTACTTTTTGTTATTATGGTTGGTGGAGAGGCTAGTGTTGTTCGTGCTACTTTGATGGCGTTTGTGTCACTGCTTGCCCTTAGTGTGGGGAGGGTGTATGTTGCTGAGCAAGCACTCATCATATCGTTATTTTGTATCACGCTATATTCACCACAAACACCTCTATATGACACATCGTTACATCTTTCATTTTTAGCAACGGCAGGTATTGTTTATCTGTCACGAGTGTGGTCTTTAATCTTTCCAAAAAGTTCTTTTTGGAAAGATGCTATTACAACAACAGTGAGTGCTTATATTGCAACCATACCATACAGTATGTACGCCTTCGGTACAGTTTCTATCTACGCTATTATCTCAAATAGTATTGTTGTCCCTACCGTGCCTTTTATGATGATGACTTCTTTTTGTGTCCTTTTCTTTTCTTATATAAGTCAAATAGTGGCGTATGCATTTGGCGGTATTACAAGTCTTATCGGATTCTATATTATTGGTGTAGCACGTTTTACGTACAGCTTACCTCTATCTTCTTTAGAGGTAACATTATCAATGCCGGCGATGATACTGTTTTATTTTTTACTTATCATTTGTGGTAGTGGTGTGTATGTATATTATGTTCAAAAAAAGCAATATGAAACATACGAAACAAAACAAAAAGAAATTATATCTGACATAATTCCCTTATAATATAAGTGTTACACAGAAATGTTAGTGTGCAATCTTTTGTGAAATTTTTTTATAAAGAATGCTAATAACAATCACACCAATGATAAGTGAAACGCCTGTGATTGATGAGAGTGATATGTGTTTACCAAAGAAGTAGCCAATAGAAGTAATGATGATGGCCCAGATAGTAGACGCTACTAAAAAGATGATAGATGTATTTTTTGTCTTTGTGTCTGATAGGCCCGCAACTATTGGAATGAACGCTTTGACTGATGGGATAAGTTTACCAAAAAAAATCCACCACATACCACGACGAGAAAATGTCTCATGTAGAGCGCTGTGTATTTTAGTAAACGTACCCTCATCTAACATGAGAAGTTTTTGGGCAAAAGGTTTATCATATTTTTTAACAAGAAGAAACGTAAGAATGTTTCCAATGGTGTTACCTAGAGCTCCAGCGATGATGGTCGGCACAAAAGAAAGTGTTCCCTTTCCAACAAGGTACCCACAGATAATGTAGAGGAATTGTGATGAAGGAAAGTTTATTGCCCCATTAGCTATCATGAGTAAAAAAATACCAAGATATGAAAAATCAGAAATAAGTGTATCGAGTTGCATGAAGGTAGTATACAGATTAGTAAGAGGAGACACCAGATGGGTACAAGACAGTGTTGCGTGGTACCATAGATGTTATGAAAGACATCATACATGACGCCATCGTTTATTGGATATCTTTTTTAAAAAAGTATGGAATGGTTATGGGTGTAGTTTTTTTATTTTGCATAAGCGCATGTGCGACCTACGGTGTTATTGTAATGACAAAAAATCAAACACTTAGAGTTTCATTTTTTGATGTTGGTCAAGGTGATGCAATTTTTATACAAACACCATCAGGATATGATGTGCTCATAGATGGTGGTAGAGACGCTCGTATACTAGAGAGACTTTCTTCTTCGATGTCATACTTTGATCACAGTATTGATGTTGTGATAGCGACCCACCCAGATGCTGATCATGTCACAGGTCTTGTGCCTGTGCTTAAGAAGTATGATGTAAAGCATGTAGTTATGTCACCCCTTGAGAGTGAGACAGGAATTTTTTCAACACTCACTGAACACATACACAATGAAGGTGCAGAGATACATAAAGCATCAGTGGGTGATGTGATGGATTTTGGTGATGGGGTTGTGATGCGAGTGTTATATCCAAAGAGTGATGTGCGAAGTGATGTTGATACTAATGATGCATCTGTTGCAGTACTCATTACTTACGGAACACAGTCAGTCTTACTTACTGGTGATATGAGCTCCGCATACGAACATCTTCTCATTCAAGACGATCTTCCTAAGAGTGTTACTATATACAAAGCAGGACATCATGGAAGTAAGACTTCATCTGGAGAGCTCCTCTTGTCACGTATTCGTCCCGAGTACGCTGTTGTAAGTGCAGGTAAAGATAATACCTACGGACACCCTCATATAGAAGCTATTGATCGCTTGCAAAATTATTCAAAAGAAATTATTTCAACAATTGATAGAGGTACAATACGATTTATTAGTGATGGAAACACTTTGTCACTAGAGACCGATAAAGACAAATAGATATGATACAGTATGTGCGAAATATTCGCACTACTTTTTCATGCCATAGAGGTGACTAGGTTTCAGTCTGGTAGGTAGTTGATGGGTTAGTCTGAAGCAAAAGAAAACTACCCAAGCAACTGTGTGTGGGTAGTGAAGTAGTTCATTGTTGTATCCATGGTATCTCAGATTGATCCAGAGCATGCCTTACATGAACATAAAGAGTTGTGAAGCAGTGGAGAGTCTTTTGCTTTTGGATTTTTGAGATTTTGTTCCAGTTTCTTTAAGAATGCATCCCCATCAACTTTATCGAAGAGTTCTTCTTTTTTAGAGGTAACTAATATACGAGTCTTTGTTTCTGACATTATCTTCTCCTGTATAGTACTTACTTTAATTAAGGTAAAGCGTCTGAAGTATCTTAAACGTTATACCACTGTATGTATAGTATCGTAATTATTTTTATACTTCAAGGTGTGGTGCTTTTTCGGGGTGGATAGTGAATTCATTATAGGAGAATTTCATGAAAGAAAAAGTTCATTTTGGAAATTTAGTACTTGTAGGCGGTGAAGTTGTGCAGGTTGCTACCACTGCACTTGTCGCTTTCCAAGAAACACCTGCACAGTACAGGGTTACTGAGACTGCAAGAGAGCGTGCTCGCTGGATGCAAGAACATATTCTTCGAGATCAGAATAAGATTTCGTCTTCTCATCATTCAAATTAAAACTACAATTCAGTTAAGGCACAAAAATATGCAATCCCCCAACAAGGGGGATTTTTTATAGAAGGTGTTTATGGATTATGAAAATGAGCGACGCCGTAGGCGTCGCTCATTATTTTTTGTGAAGCTCTTTCGTTAGAGCTTGATCTGAAGGTGATGACCTCGTTTCATGCAAGAGGTACAGATACGAATACGAGGACCATTAGGGATACGTGCCCACTGAAGGTTAGGGTATACACGACGATTGCCACAAGGGTTATATTTAGTAGCGCGAACAGAGTTAGAGTACTTTCCAACTACTTTTGATCCTTTTTCGCAAAGTGGACAGATGTTTGCCATAGTTTTCGTAATGAGTTATTCATAATGGGTTATCTGTAAAGACAAATAACTGATATAAGTTCGGTTATCTTACCACATCCTATAGTTTTTTGCAATCATGGGAGTGTAAGGAGACTATAGAAAAAGAGTCGAGATATACAGCGCATAAAAAGGACAATAAAAAAGCTAATAATAAAGGCTAAAGAAGGTTAGGCAGTCTCAATGGTTCATATTTTCTATACTCTATATTCTAAACTCTAGCACCTATACTCTGCTATACTGTTTCATATGTTTGAAACACTTAGCATTTCACAAAGTTTATTTCCGTTTCTCATTATTATTTTTTCTATTATTATTCATGAGGTTGCGCACGGGTATGCCGCATATGTACAAGGGGATTATACGGCGCATAGAGCAGGAAGACTGACACTTAACCCACTGCCTCATATTGATATGATGGGGTCTGTGATTGTTCCGTTTGTAGCGTTCCTTACAGCGGGTACTTTTTTTGGTTGGGCGAAACCCGTTCCATATAACCCTCACAATATTCGCACCCGTATTGGGGAGGCTTTTGTTGCTTCAGCAGGTATTCTTACCAATCTTCTTATTGCTCTTGTTGCTGGCATTGTGTTTAAGGTTCTATTCTTGCAAGGTCTTTTAACAGAAGGATTAGCAAAAGGGATATTTACCATTATTTCTGTTAACGTTTCACTCGCATTTTTTAACCTTATTCCGATACCTCCATTTGACGGTATGGCCATCATACAAGCTCTTTTTCCAAGGATTTCACTAAGAAATAGCATTGTGTATAATCCTTTCTATATGGTGGGAGCCATAATCGTTGCATCTGTCCTTTACGGAATTATAGCTCACCCACTCTTTGTTTTTATAGAAAAAATACTTCTTTAAGTAGTCTTGTCCACAGGTGCACGTATAATTTGTCTTTTATTATTGTCTTTTACATTGTACACTGTAGGGACAATGACTTCTTCTCTCAAAACAACATCTCACACAACAAAAGCACGAGGTCTCTCAAAAAAAGCTGGACCAAAACATGAGATAAAGAAGACTGTCTCGCTACAATCTTCAGTACCAGAAAAACGTCCTGTTACGAGAAAAAAGACCTCCCCACCTTCTGAAGTATTAAAAGGTGTTTCACCACAAAAGGCTAAAAACACACCTCGCACGGTGTCAGCGCCTCGTAGTAGTTCCACTCCTCTACGCTCGACAAAGAAAATCTTAGCAAAAACAATGAGACGTAGCAGTAAGAAGGCTTTACGCACTATTCTTTTATCCTCAATGTTTCATACTACTGTGAAACTTTCTGTAGTGGCTACTGTTGCTTTCACTGGTGTATACGGGATATATCATGTTCTTGGAACTTCATTTGCTGATGAGGTGGTTATATCAAAATCAGAAATTCTTTCGCGTGCAAAAAAACATATAACACTACCAGATGAAGCTCCAACACGTATTGTTCGTGTTCAAGATTCGGATGATCTCAAGAAGCAGAATGATTTTTATAAAGATGTAAAAGTTGGGGATTACATTATTATGTATCAGTCAGTGGCTATTATTTATGATCTTAGAAATGATGCGCTTGTGAGTGTGAAACGTACAGAGACAGAAAGTAGCTCCTCTGTTCCAACTTCATTTTAGTGTTCTTCTCTTAGCTTTAAAGCGAGGGTGGGGCTTATTTTAGAAAGAGATTAGATGATTTGCTTGCAAAATCTCTTTTTATTTGGTAGTATTCTCTATACTTTTTATTTGTATGCCAACTATTAATCAACTTGTTAAAAAATCACGCGCAAAGGTTGTACGAAAGTCACGTTCTATCGCTATGACTCGTGGCTTTAACTCTATTTTAAATAAACCTAATTTTTATAATTCAC
The DNA here is from genome assembly GCA_039805745.1 of Candidatus Parcubacteria bacterium. Lineage (GTDB taxonomy): Bacteria > Patescibacteriota > Minisyncoccia > Phycocordibacterales > UBA5272 > UBA11704. The sequence goes on from JBDLTQ010000003.1 coordinate 11,972, forward strand.
CATTTAAGCGTGGTGTATGTACAAAGGTTACTACTACTACTCCAAAGAAGCCTAACTCCGCTCTTCGTAAGATTGCGCGTGTTCGTCTCACTAACGGTCTTGAAGTAACAGCATACATTCCAGGAGAGAAACATAAGCTTCAGGAACACTCAGTGGTGATTATTCGTGGAGGTCGTGTGAAAGACTTGGCTGGTGTACGTTATCACATTGTTCGTGGACGTCTCGATGCTACAGGAGTAGATGCTCGTCGCCAAGGTCGCTCACTCTATGGTGCGAAAGTTCCAAAAGCAGGAGCTCCAACAAAGAAGAAGTAATAAAAAATTATTACAATAAACAATACAACCCAGTCGTTATGATTGGGTTGTATTGTTTTTAATGTATCTTTATGTGTGCTTCATGGTACACTTTATCTACTATATGAAAATTGGAACATACAACGTTCGTAATCTATATGATGCAGGCACTTTTGTTGATAGTACAAGAATGGAAGCGGTAAGCGAACATTTTTTCACTACAAGAGTTGAGTATTTTATAGCACAATTTAAACAACTTGATCTTGATATTATTTGCCTTCAAGAAATTGGAGGTGAACATGGTGTACAACAAATCGCAGAAGCATTATCATATGATTACGCACTAGCAAAGCCTAATAGTCGAGGTATCCGTGTTGGTGTTTTGTATAAAAAGACAATACGAGCAAGTATTACCTGTGCAAGTACCCCACTTGGAGTTCTTGAGGTTCCTAGTATTCAGGTTTCGGGCGATGCAAGGGGTATTGCTCCTATTTCAGGAAGGCGTGACATGCTCGTTATTGATATTGTTGGACTTTTTGAGAAACCGTTACGGGTTGTCACGTTTCATTTAAAAAGCTTACTCCCTGAATATTTAGAAGGTGATGATAAAGAACAGGATAGACAAGCTTTTATTGATGCAAAGTTTCGTGCTGTATTCTACAAAATGATGGAACTTCGAGCGCTTCGGGCTTATGCAAACAAAAGTCTAGAAGAAGGAAAAGAGGTTATTTTTCTTGGTGATTTTAATGAACATCACAATAGTAGTGGTTTAGATATCTTGAAATCAGGTATTAATGAAGAATTCCGTTTACGAGATGTTTTAGTTACGTATTCTGGAGACAAGACTACTCATATGCATAGAGGTAACAGAATCACATTCGATACACTTATTGTATCTCCTTGGGTGTATGATCATGTTACGCATGTTTCTGTAGAAAATAATTCTCTTCGTGATTACAGTGATTTACCTTATGGTGAAATAGAACATGAAATAGAGAGCGATCATGCACTTGTTTGGGTTGAAGTCATTGAGGAGTAGTTGTTTATAATACAGTCGCTTTCTTAATAGTTTGTTTGTATACTGTATGTACATAAGGTATGCTTTTTTCCTATTTTTTCTGGCATTACAGATATGGCTTACTCGGCCTTTTTTCTATTACAGGTGAGTTTGTTCGATTTATATTTAATTTATTTTCTATTAATCTTTTTATTAGAACACTTTTTCTCCCGATTTTTAGTGCTCAAATCACCTTGAAAGATAGAGTTGTGGATGAAGATATTGTTGCAGTTTTGGTTACTAAGGTTGTCATGCGTATTATAGGAGCTCTTCTTCGTACGCTATTTATTTTCTTGGGATTCGCTAGTATCGCTGTTGTGCTTATCGGTATGCTTATTACAATTACATTGTGGGTGCTTCTTCCTGTGCTTCTTGTTATTATGGGGTATTTTTTAGTGCGTTTTAGTGTGTAGAAAAATATGAACAAAGACAATATCTTACAACAGGTTATTCTGTATAAACAAGCGCTAGCGATAGCTACAGTACCTCAGTGGATACGAAGCGGTATTCTTCTCTTGTTGTGTATATTTTTTGGTATAGCCTTAGGTGTCAGTGTCTTTGTGTATGGAGCTCTCTATTTTCCTCACTATTTTTCTACTCTTACAGCTGTTCCTTTTTTACAAGAATTTTTTATTGTTGCAAAAAATAACAGCATGCTAACAGTGTATGGTGTCTTTTGCTTTGCAACTCTCTATATTTTATTTGCTGGCCTTGAGGCGATGTTTCATTTTTATTATTTGAAAGGTGTAAAAAGAGTTTTTCAGAAAGAGATTGATTCATGTACCTACGAAGTTTCGGAGATTTTCTTAAGTAATAGTTCTTTTTTTGAAGCGATAGTACTCCATAGAGAAAGTGCTTTTCTTTGGAGACGTCTAATGATTACTCCACAAGATGTAGTGCCGTTATTTTCTCATATCGATATCCCTTATGATATCTCTCAGTATATGGATACTGATCGTGTGACGCTTGGTGTGCTGTTTCGGGCGCTTTATTCTTCAAATGAAGCTTTCTCAAAACATCTTTTTACTTTAGGGGTTCAAAAAGATTCTTTTATTCGTGCTACTTTTTGGATGGATAGAATGATTGAAAATCGAAAGATACATTCTGCATGGTGGTGGAGAGAAAATTTATCAAAAACAAGAGGGTTTGCAAAAACACTTTCATATGGAATGACTCAATATCTATCTCATTTTGCTGAAGAAATGGTGTATGATCCAAAATAAGAGAATTAGGGGATACTATTCTTCATCAAAAAGAGAAAGATACTCTTGAGGAGATTTTGGCAAAAAATCATGGAGCTAATGCTGTTATCGTCGGTAATCATGGTTCTGGAAGATATAGCATCGCTCTTGCACTTGCACGTTCTATTAGTGAAGGAGGTGTCTATTCAGAAATAGAATTCAAGAGAATGTTTTTGTTAAAAGCCGGTTCCTTTGAATTAATTAATTCTAAAGAAGAGTTAGAGTACACTATTATCTCTATTTTTAATGAAGCAGTGACTGCTCGTAATATCATTTTTGTTATTGATGATATTGTTAAGTTGGTTGAACTGTGTAAGTCTCTTGGATGTGATTTTCTTTCTATTATTAATCCATATATTAGTCACTCATCGGTGTCTGTTGTTATTATTACTGACGAATCAACTCGTTCAAAAGACGAATACCGTCATGTGTTTGATGAAAGATTCGAGACTATCATCTTACGTGACTTGAGTGAAAATCTTTTTTTGCCTTATTTAGAAGACAAAGCTATAGCTTTTGAACAGTTTAGTTCTCGTATATTTTCATATCAAGCATTGGAGTCTATCGCGCGTATTCTCCCAACATTTTTTGTTGAAGAAGCACCTCTTGTAAAAGGTGAGGAGATTCTTCGTGCGCTTGTTGATGTTCGTTCTGATCATGTGTATATAACAAGTGATGATGTCGATGTGTACTTAAAAAGCATCACCGGTGTTCCTTTGGGTAAGGTGACTGATGAAGAAAAGCAATCACTTCTTAATCTTGAAAGTATTTTATCTGAACAGGTAAAAGGCCAAAAAGAAGCCTTGCGCGCAATAGCACGAACTATGCGACGTATTCGTTCAGGAATTATAAGCGGTGACAAACCTATGGGAACTTTTCTTTTTCTTGGCTCAACTGGATCAGGAAAAACAGAAACAGCAAAAACACTAGCAAGAGTTTTTTTTGGAACAGAGGATCATATGTCTCGTATCGATATGGGGGAGTACGCCCTTTTAGGGTCTGTTGATAGACTCCTTGGTACTTCTCAGGAAGAAGGGGAGCTTTCTAGGCTTGTACATACACGCCCGTATGGAGTACTGCTTCTCGATGAATTTGAAAAATCTTCAAAGGATGTGAAAGATCTTTTTCTGAGAATTTTGGATGAAGGTGTTTTTACAAATGGTATGGGTAAAATTGTATCACTTCGTACACAGATTATTATCGCAACATCAAATGCTGGTACTCAATATATTATTGATAGCCATCTTTCGGCTTCAGATGATGAAGAAAAAGTAGAGCAAGTAAAACGAAACGTAATTGACGCGATTCTCGAACAAGGAATTTTCAAACCAGAATTAGTCAATCGTTTTGATGGTACGGTAATGTACCTCCCTCTTAGCGAAGAAGCATCAGAAGGGGTAACGCGCAAAATGTTGCAGGAGCTTCATGAACGTCTTTTGGTTAAAGGATATAATGTAGAATGGTCTGATGATTTGGTAGAATTTTTATCTCACAAAGATACTGTAAGTGAGTTTGGTGGCCGTGCGATACAGAGAACAATACAAGATACAGTCGAAGATGCTCTTTCAAAGAAAATTATTGACGGAACGCTTAGCTCTAGTGAAGTAATTACAATCACCAAAGCTGATATAGACACTAAGTAAAGGTTGTGTTTTATTGTGTTTTATTGTAGTATAGTACTCACTCGTTTAAGAGTAACGAAAGCTTTCCTTTATATACATTTCATGGAGTACCGTAGCTTTCCGGGAAAGAACATGAATAACACTTAAGAGGTGTAGATAATAGATTCTAGAGTTAAGAAAAGTATCAAGTATTTTTCTGTCCAGAGTCTATATTCTATATTCTCACATCTAATACCATGCGCCGAAAAGTAAAAAATCGAAATATCGTACAGCCTGACCTTCGTTATAATTCAACAAAGGTAGCTAAGTTTATCAACTATGTGATGATCGGTGGAAAGAAGTCCGTTGCTCAAGAGATTGTGTACGGAGCTTTTGACGTTATCAAGGAGAAACTCAAAGTAGAAGATCCTCTTGAGACATTTAATATGGCGCTTCAAAATGCAGGACCTGTGACTGAAGTTCGTTCACGTCGTATTGGTGGAGCTAACTACCAAGTTCCACGCGAGGTTCGTGAAGAACGTCGTTTCATGCTTGCTTTTCGTTGGGTTCTCGATGCAGCAAAGTCAAAAAAAGGAAAAGCTATGAAATATAAGCTTGCAGATGAACTTATTGCAGCTGCTAACAATGAAGGAACAGCAGTGAAGAAGAAAGAAGATACTCACAGAATGGCAGAGGCTAACAAGGCGTTTGCTCACTTCGCGTGGTAGTCCGCTTTTAGTTTTGGTGAATTTCTTCGTTAAAAGCCGTTTTTGCTTCCGCACAGTACTTTTCGTACAGCTTGGTCGCAAAAACGGCTTTTTCTTTATTTCTTTGTGAGAAAACAGTAGAATGCTTTTATTGCTTCACGTCTTGTGCTATAGTTAGTATATAGTGTTAGAGATACTTACTATCTCTAACACATCAGTTCATTACACTGGCGCGTCATCTTAAGTTTCGCGCCATAACCAAAGATCTCTTCTTTTTAAGAAGGGGTCTTTTTGTTTTATATAGAGAAGATTGTTAGAAAGTGCTATATATGGTAGTATAAAAGGCACTGCAAAAGCGGTTTTTTCTTTTCTTTAAAGATAAAGAAACAAATTCGCTTCGCGATTTTGTAACAACCATATAACAATTACTTACTAAATTTAACTATTATTTCTATGGCTCGAGATTACCCTCTTAACAAAACCCGTAACTTCGGTGTTATTGCTCATATTGACGCAGGAAAGACTACAACAACTGAACGTATTCTTTTCTATACCGGTGTTTCTCACAAGATTGGTGAGGTGCATGATGGCGCAACAGTGATGGATTGGATGGAACAGGAACGTGAACGAGGTATTACTATTACATCTGCCGCAACAACAGCATTCTGGAGTCCTACATACATGGATCAAAAAGATGTTTCAAAGAAATGTCGTTTTAATATTATTGACACCCCGGGGCACATTGACTTTACTATTGAAGTAAAGCGTTCTCTTCGTGTGCTTGACGGTGCTGTGGTGGTGTTTGACGGTGTAGCGGGAGTTGAGCCACAGTCAGAAACTAACTGGCGTTATGCATCAGATGCAATGGTGCCACGTATTTGTTATATCAACAAACTTGATCGTATGGGTGCTAATTTTGATAGAAGTTTTGATTCTATTCTTGATCGTCTTTCAAAGAAGGCTGTAAAGATGCATATGCCAATCGGTGAAGAAGAAAACTTTGATGGCATCATTGATCTCCTTACTATGAAGGAAGTTAAGTTCACTGGAGATAAGGGTAAGGATGTTTCATTCCACGAAATTCAACCAGAACACCTCGAAGAAGCAAAGGCTCGTCGTGGAGAAATGATTGAAAAGATTGTTGAAACTGACGAGAACATGATGACTGATTATCTCGAAGGTAAAGAGTTTACTCTTGAGCAACTAAAAACAACAATTCGTAAGGCAACTATTGCAAATGAGCTTTTCCCTGTATTTTGTGGTTCATCACTTAAGAATCGTGGTGTACAGCTCGTGCTTGACGCAGTGATCGACTACCTCCCATCACCACTTGATATCGCTCCTCCAAAAGGTCTTGATCCAACAACTGGTGAACAGATGACTGTAGAGGTTTCTGATACTGCTCCTTTTGCAGCGCTCGCATTTAAGTCTATGGCAGATCCGTTCGTAGGACAGCTTACCTTTTTCCGTGTATATGCTGGTACTCTTGAAGCTGGTTCATATATCTACAATTCAACAAAAGATAAGAAAGAGCGTGTGTCTCGCATTCTTCGTATGCATGCGAATGAACGAGAAGAGGTGAAAGTTGTATATGCTGGAGAGATTGCAGCTGCGGTTGGTCTCAAGGATACTATTACTTCAGATACTATGTGTACAGAAGAGCATCCTGTTGTTCTTGAAAAGATTGTTGTACCAGAACCTGTTATCTCTATGCGTGTAGAGCCAAAAACAAAAGCCGATCAAGAAAAAATGGGTATTGCGCTTTCTAAGCTTGCAGTTGAGGATCCAACATTCCGTGTGACATCAGACGCAGAGACTAATGAAACCATTATCGCTGGTATGGGTGAACTTCACTTGGATATTATCGTTGATCGTATGAAGCGTGAGTTCAACGTAGAAGCTAATACTGGTAAACCACAGGTTGCGTACAAGGAAACTATTCTTGGTCAAGCATCTGGAGAAGGTAAGTACATTAAGCAGTCAGGAGGTCGTGGTCAGTATGGTCACGTAAGAATTAACATTAAACCTATTGATTATTCTGTTGCACCAGAAGATCTTCCAAAGAATGTGAAGCGTTATGATAACTTTGAGTTTATCAACTCTATCAAAGGTGGTGTTATTCCACAGGAATTCGTACCAGCTGTAGAAAAAGGTCTTCGTGAGTCTATGGATCGCGGTACTCTTGCTGGATTCAAAATGGTAGACGTATCATGTGAAGTGTATGATGGATCTTTCCACGAAGTAGACTCTTCAGAAATTGCCTTCAAGTTAGCAGCTGGTATGGCGCTTGCAGATGCAGTAGCAAAGGCTAAGCCTGTTATTCTTGAACCGATAATGAAGGTGGAAATTGTTACACCAGATAAGTTTTATGGTGATATCACCGGTAACATTTCATCAAAGCGTGGTCAAATTGAAGGAATGGGTGAACGTGGAATGGACAAGGTGGTGAACGCGATGGTGCCACTTTCTGAAATGTTCGGATATGTAAACTCACTTCGTTCTATGACAGAAGGGCGTGCGACATTTACAATGGAGTTCGGTCGTTATGATGTCGTACCAGCAAACATTGCAAAAGAGATTGCTGAGAATAAGAAGTAATAGCGTACCTAGCGAGTATCTTATGTAGACTAGACAGATACTGAGAAATACAAAGCACGACACCTACGGTGTCGTGCTTTGTATTTCTCAGTATCCCCATGTATCCTTCCTTACTATATTGTTTTTGTTATGTTAAAAGTGCATACTTACACTATAGTACTTATGAAAAAATACATCACTTTACTTGTATCGCCATTATTATTAGCTGGAATATGTGCATTTGGTCTTCAGACTGTGTCTGCAGAAGAAGTTGCTGTACCAACACTATATACTACAGTTGTGACGTCTTCTGATAGTGAAAGTAGTCCGACCACTCGCTGTACAGCCCTTACCTATACTTTAAAACTTGGTTCTAAAGATAGATATACAAAAAATGAAGTAACAAAGCTTCAGAGCTTCCTTATTAGTCAAAGATTGCTTACAGGTACTCCTACAGGATATTTTGGAAATGCTACACGAGACGCGGTAAAGAAGTTCCAAGTTAATAATGGTCTTACTGCTATCGGGTCTGTTGGTCCTCAGACAAGAGTTTTAATAAAAAATATATCGTCATGTTCTTCTCATTCAGAAGGGGGGTCGACGACAGACAATGGGACTAGCGGTAACACTGTTATAGATTCTCGCTGTATCGGTTCGGTTGGTTATACAAAGTGCGAACCTAGCACATGTCCTGCCCCAGGGGTACTTATTAACGGTGTATGTACGAACAATGGCGACGCTACTGTAGCACCTTTAAGTGGAAAAGTTGAAGTCGTGAGTCCGAGTTCTCCTCTTGCGCTGACAGTAGGGGATACGCTTACTATTGCATGGTTGGCTTCTCAGTCCAAAACAGCAACGACAACCCTTATCATCTCTTTGCAGGGTACTTCTAGTTCAATTATTAAGTATATGCAACCGACAACCAACGTACAAGGTGGTACTTATTCTTGGGTGATACCGGAACATATTGCTTACGGTGATATTGTGGGTGCTCTTGTTTCTGGAAAATACACAATAAAAGCCACTCTTTATGAAGGTGTTGTTTCTTGTCTAGGGTTCTGTATGGACTCTTCAAATAAAAAAGTAATAACGAGTGATGAAAGCGACATGTTTATTATACAGTCAAAGACAGAGGCTTCAGATACGAAAAATATCTCGATTGGTATCCCTTCATCTCCTACTGTTCTTGGCGTTTCTGTTATGTGTACAGATCTTCCACGCAACCTCCATCGTGGAATGGAATCAGTAACAGTGTCGTTTTTACAGTCTTTCCTTCTTGAAAAAGGTTTCCTAGAAGGTGAGGCAACAGGTTTCTACGGAG
>JBDLTQ010000004.1:0-20610 GCA_039805745.1 Candidatus Parcubacteria bacterium
ATATTGGTGAAGTAGTTAAGAAAAAAAGGATTTTTTGCATCCCATGATGGAAAGTCTTGGACTGCGCGTATCCAGTACAGATCTCCTAAAAATGTTTTGAAACCAAAGTGTGTATAAGGAAGTATTTTTGCAGGAATAAGATGTCGTTCTACTTTTGGTAGTTTTGTTGTAAATGGTGGACGCTCCCTGTCATAATATATTTGTGCCAGTGTGATACAGCACAAAAATGTAATAATCTGTAGAGAGAGTATGTAGTTTCTTTTCTTGTGAAGGAAAGACATAGATAGTGTACTTGAGTTAGAGATCCTTTTTTTGAATCACAAGATGGGTTATGTAGAGGAGAAAGAGTGCATACACACAAGCGTATATTGTTGTAGATATAAGTAGTGGCAATGACGGTACTGTACTGTAGACAATCTCATTTCGTATGTTAAATTTTTCTAAATTCGGTAGAAAATAATATAGACCGCGAAGAATATATTCTATAGAAGGCGACTCTATTGTTTTAAAGATATAACGAAAAATATCACTTGAATGTCCAACAAGGTATAAGGTTATTGTGGCGACCGCTGCAAGTATTGGCGAGATAAAAGAAGAAAAAAAGAGTGATATAAGTATAAGAATAAGCACCTCAAGAGAGCTAAGAAACATTGAAACAATAATCGGAAAGAAAAATACAGCACCACCTTTTATTGCTAAGAGTACAAAAAGAAATAATGTACAGATTATTGTCACCATACATGTGGTAGCGAGAAGGCCGATACATTTTCCAATAACAAGTTCTGTTTTAGTGATTGGCTTTGGAAAAATAAGATACAGTGTTTTGCGTTCTATTTCTTTATACATAAGCATAGAACCAATAAAAATGGCGACAAAGATCTGAAGTGTATAAATAGCAGTCACTCCAAAATCAGTAATAATTCGAGTGGTTTGATCTATCGAGATGGACCCTATAAAAAGAGTAAATAAGATAATAGCCAAAATAACCACTAGACCAGAGAGAAGAATACGATCACGCATAGTTTCTCTGAAGGTGTTTTTAGCAATAGCAATAATATTTCGTATCATGGTGTAGGTATTAGGTTAGTTAGGTTTCATCGATTGCTGTCTTCTTTCTGTAATAGTATGAACAAAAGCATCTTCCAGATCAACGTATCCTTGTGCAATAACTGAAGGAGGGTCAGCTCGTATCAGTATACCTTTATCGATGATGCCCACCATGTCACATATTTCTTCTACGTCACCTAAGATGTGGGTATTGATAAAAATAGTTTTTCCTCGTGATTTAAGATCAAGGATAATCTTTTTGACCTCTGCGCGGCCAAGTGGGTCAAGTCCATCAAGTGGTTCATCTAAGAACAGTACATCAGGGTCATTGATAATTGCTTGTGCAAGACCAAGACGTTGTAGCATTCCTTTAGAGTAGGTTCGGATTGTTTTATTCTCAGCATGAAGAAGATCAACATCATGAAGGACTGCTTTTATTTTCTTTTTTTTCTCTTTGATATCAAAAAGCGTGGCTATAAGATCGAGGAATTCATGTCCTGTAAGGTATTGATAAAATGTCGGAGATTCTGGCATGAATCCTATTTTTTGACGAACAGAAAGATCTGATGGTTTCCCCCCACATATAGATACTGAGCCACTCGTTGGTTGTGAAAGTCCTACAAGTATTTTTATTGTTGAGGTTTTCCCTGCACCATTTGGCCCAATAAAACCAAAAACGGTACCTTTTGTAACCGACAGAGAAAGATCACGTACTACATGCACAGTGGCTTTCTTTTTTGTATATGATTTTGAGAGGTTGGATATGATAATATCATTCATAAGGTATATGGTAACAAATAACCAGAGTACTTCAATATTGCTTTTTATAAAATGCACTGTGTTATCTACAGGTGTTTTCTTAATTAGTGAGTATACTATGGATATATGGACAAAAAAATTCGAGTAGGTATTAATGGTTTTGGGCGTATTGGGCGAGCTTTTTTTAAGTTGGCGTATGATCGTGATGATATAGAAGTGGTTGCTATTAATGATCTAGGAGATATTCATAATCTTGCATATCTTCTTCAGTATGACACAGTGTACAGAGTGTCACATTTTGATGTGAATGCAGAAGTTCATCCAGCTGAAAATGAAGGACAACAAGGAGAGCAGTATCTCGTAGCTGAAGGTGAACATGAGGTACGTGTGCGAGTGTTTCAAGAAAAAGATCCGAGTCTTATTCCATGGGGAACACTTGATGTAGATGTAGTAGTGGAATCAACAGGACTTTTTGTGGCGTATGATAAAGCGTCTGCACATCTACGAGGTGGAGCAAAGCATGTGGTGATTTCTGCTCCGGCAAAAAAAGGAGAAGATGAGTCAGTGCATGGAGAGACTATTCTCATGGCGGTAAATGAAGATAAGTTCGGTACATGTCAGGTTACTTCTAATGCATCATGTACAACAAACGCATCATCTCCTGTTATTGCTATTTTGGATGAGGCAATTGGTATTGATAAAGCGATACTTAATACTGTCCACTCATATACCGCATCTCAAGGTATTGTGGATGGTCCTAATAAAAAAGATTTTCGTGAAGGTCGTGCAGCTGCACAGAATATTGTGCCTTCTTCAACAGGTGCTGCAATTGCAGTAACAAAAGCATTCCCAAAACTAGAAGGCTTATTTGATGGTGTCTCTATTCGTGTACCTACACCTGCTGGATCTATTGCTGATATTACTTTTATCGCAAAACGTGATGTAACTGCTGATGAAGTGAATCAAATTCTCCGTGACGCAGCTCAGTCAGAAAAGTGGAGTAAGATATTTACTGCAACAGATGAAGAGCTTGTGTCTAGTGACATTATCGGACTTCCGTATGCATCTATTGTTGACCTTAAAATGACTCGTGTTGTTGGTGGTAATCTCGTGAAGATTCTAGCATGGTATGACAATGAAATGGGGTATACGAATACTCTTGTAGAACATGTAGTAAAAGCGGGGAAAGCCATTGCAGTTACTCAGTAGTTTGTGTAGGTTTTTAGGGTTAACAAAAACAAGCGCGGCCGTAGGCAGCGCTTGTTTTTAAGTGGTGCACAGTACTACTCTCTTTTCGAGAAGCGATTCCCTTTGTATACTCTCTAGTATATGAAATTATATGTTGCAACAGATCATGCTGGATTTATATTAAAAGAAGAAATTAAAAAGTATCTTGAAGACACAGGAAAAGAAGTCTATGATTGTGGAGCTCTCACCTTAGAACCAGGAGATGACTATCCTCATTACATAGCACTTGCTGCTTCTCGTGTACAGCATGACGCACTTCATGAGCCTTCCATGGCTATTATTTTTGGAGGATCAGGACAAGGGGAGGCAATTGTTGCAAATAGGTATCGTCATGTTCGGTCTATTGTCTATGCAGGTGGCAATCTCGAACTTGTAAAACTTGGACGTGAACACAATGATGCTAATGTGCTTTCTATTGGAGCGCGATTTGTTACTCTTACTGAAGCTATACAAGCAATAGAATTATTTTTGAATACATCATTTTCTCATGAAGAACGTCATGCAGATAGGGTGATACAGATCGATGAAGTTACTCACAAATAAGAGGATAACCTCTTCGTATCATCCAAATAAATGATACACTGTATATATGAATATAAAATATTATGGAGTAGTAATGTTATTATTGGTGATTGCAATTATTTTTGTACCTTTTATACCTGATGATTCAGAGGTGTGTGATCCTGATTTTGGGTGTGAGGATTCTGCTTCATATGTTTCTTTGTACACAAAATATACTAAGTAATAATCATGGTTATCGTTCCTGCGATTTTGGTTTCAAATAATGAACAGCTTCACGATGCTTTGTTTAGTATCGAAGGTGCTTCATCTCGTGTTCAGATAGATCTCTGTGATGGAATTATGGGGCTTGAGAAAACATGGCTTCCATACAAAGAAACTCATTTGCCTCATGGATTTCAGTATGAATTTGACCTTATGGTTAAGGATTGGAAAAAATATCTCCCCCGTGTTATTGCTTTAGGTGCGACACGTGTTGTTGTGCATATTGACTCTTTTACAGAAGGAGATGTTGAAGATCTTCTTAGTATGGTACAGCACACACAGATAAGCCTTGGTCTTGCTGTGAGTAACAGTGTTTCTATTGATCGTTTTATTTCTGATGTTGCTTATATTGCAGAACATCACCGTAAAACATTCGTACAAGTAATGGGTATTAGACGTGTTGGTGCTCAAGGGCAACCTTTTGATGCTACGTCTATTGATAGGGTGATGCATATACGATTTGCACTTAGATCTATTCCTATTCAAGTAGATGGTGCAATGAATCCTGAGACGTTAACAAAAGTGCGTCGCGCAGGAGCTGATACTGCTGTTATTGGTTCTTATATTTTTGGATCACCTCATCCAGTAAAAACAATACAAGAGCTAGAGAGTGAGTGGGGATAATTTTTTCTATGTTATCCTCTACAATCTCTGATACACATGAGCTATACTGTATTGTATGCATTCACTGACAGATATTGAGGTACAGGCACTTACTTTACGTGCTGAAGATATACGAGAGAGTATCATAAAGATGCTTCTTGAAGCAGGAAGTGGTCATACTGCTGGTTCGCTTGGTATGACAGATATTTTTACTGCGCTTTATTTTCGTGTAGTAAGACATAATCCTCGTCATCCAGAATGGGTAGAGCGTGATCGAGTGATTCTTTCTAATGGACATATTGCTCCGGTCTTGTATGCAACAATGGCTCATGCAGGATATTTTTCTGTATCTGAACTGAAAACACTACGACGTTTCGGTACGCGTCTTCAAGGACATCCACATCGAGGTACTCTTCCTGGGATCGAAACGTCCTCTGGTCCTCTCGGTTGTGGGTTATCTCAAGCAATCGGTATGGCGCTTATGGATAGACTCGAAGGACATAAACCTGATCGTTATTTTTATTGCTGTATGGGAGATGGTGAAATAAATGAAGGGCAGGTTTGGGAATCGTTTTTACTTTTGAATAAATATAAGCTCAATAAAGTTATTTCTATTATTGATCGCAATACAATACAAATTGATGGATACACTGAAGATGTACTCCCGCTTGAATCTCTTAAAGATAAGCTCGAAAGTTTTAATTTTCATGTTATTGAAATTGATGGACATGATTTTAAAGATATTGTTCGCGCTATTGGGACAGCGAAGAGTAGCTTAGATAAACCAACCGTGATTATCGCACACACAATCCCAGGGAAGGGTGTTACTCAGTTTGAGGGTGATTATCGTTGGCATGGTAAGTCTCCTAATGAACAAGAAGCGAAAGAAGCTCTCAAAGAGTTGCGAACATTTCGTGGTAAAGTAAAGTTCGGAGAATTATAACATATATGATATTACGTAAAACAGTATTTACACCACAGCAAGAAGAGAAGCCGACACGTGAAGGGTTTGGTGAAGGGCTTATGATAGCAGGAGAGAAAAATGAGCGCGTCGTTGCTCTGTGTGCGGATCTTACTGAAAGTGTGAAGATGGATGGGTTTCGAGCTAAGTTTCATGATAGATTTTTTGAAACTGGTATTACTGAACAGGCGATGTCTGGTGTTGCTTCAGGTATGGCATCGATGGGGTATATTCCTTTTATGGCGAGCTATGCAATGTTTAGTCCAGGTCGTAACTGGGAGCAGATACGCACAACTATTGCATATAACAATGTTCCTGTAAAAATTGTCGGAGCTCATGCAGGTATATCTGTTGGTCCCGATGGTGCCACTCATCAGGCAATAGAAGATGTCGCTATCATGCGTATGATTCCTACTATGGAGGTATTCGTTCCATGCGATGCTATAGAGGCACGTGTTATCACTGAGTATGTTGCAACAACAAAGTCGCCGTCATATATTAGATTGACACGAGAAAAAACACCACTATTACTCCCAGATAGTTATGTGTGGAATCATGGTCGAGGTTATGTGATGTACTTAGCTCAACACAAACATGGAGGTGAGTTTACTCATAAAGTTGCTATTATTGGATGTGGTCCTATTTTATATGAAGCTATCAAAGCAGCGATGGAGCTTGAAAAGGAAGGTATTGGCGTGACAGTTATTAATATGCCACAAGTAAAACCACTCGATGTTGGCTATCTTCTTCGTGTGGCTCATGAAGTGCGAGCTATTGTGACTGTTGAGGAACATCAAGTGACTGGGGGTCTTGGAAGTGCTGTGGCTGAATATCTTAGTGAACAGTACCCATTGCGAGTTGGTCGTGTCGGTGTTAATGATAGATTTGGTCAAAGTGGAAAAGTAAGCGAGTTATATGAAGAGTACGGACTTACTTCAAAACATATAGCGCAGAAAGTAAGAGAAACTCTTCATTGATGAAAGCGGGAATCTAGAATACAGACTTCAGATCTTAGACACTAAACCCTAGAACCCCATGAAGCCATCGGCTTCATGGGGTTCTTCTCTACGTCCTATGCTCTGTATTGCATTTGAGAGCTATTTGTTTAGAACAATAAGTGCTCTTTATTCTAGTATTGTTATTTCGTATTCTGCTGGAGCCTTTTTTAGTAACTCTTCAAGTTTTTCTTCAGAGAGAAGTCCTTCTTGCGCTCCGACATGTTGTACTACATTCATGCTGTTGATTGGTGCACGTTTAATGGCATAGATAGGGTCATATCCTTTAGCAAGATAGGAGATAAAAGTAGAAAAGAATGCATCTCCTGCCCCTGTGCGTTCATATGGTGGAGCAATGTCTGGATATACTGGCATCACAAAGTAGGTATTATCGTATTTCATATATGCTCCATGCGGACCATCTGTAATGAGTATCACTTTTGGTCCAAGAGCCTCTAATCCATCTAATAGCTCTTGTATACTTTTACCTTCAGCACTAAGTAACCCCTCAGCTTCTTCTTTGTTCATACATACAACTTCCGTATGTTTATAGAGTTCTGCTATGTCTGTACCAAAACCGAGTTGAAATGTCCCCGGTTGAAAAGCAAGCTTACTTTCTTTGTGTGTTTTTATGTATTCAGTGAGTTCGTGATGGAATGGTAGTGTGTGTTTTCCTAATGACGAAAGATAGATCCATTCCGGTGATCCCATGTCAGGTATGGCAGGAGTAAATTCTTCATGTTTAATAAGTATTGTCCTATCGTCATCTTTCCATAGCACATAGTGGTAGTTTGTCTTCTTGTTTTCTTCTTGACGAATAAATTGTGTAGCCACGTTGTCTTGTTCTAGATGTGTAAGACACTCGTCACCATTTTGGTCTTTTCCAAGTGATGTTAGTAATGCAGATTTAAGTCCGAGACGAGCAGCTGACACTGAGGCGTTAGCGCTATTGCCTACCGCAGGTAGTACGTACACCTCGTCAAAAGGCACTTTCATGCCGTACGGTATACAAAGCTCTCTTCCGTGAGCAGATTCTTCTATGTGCCCAATTGATAGTTTTATAAAAGCATCGACAACAGTGTCGCCAATTGCAACAAAGTCAAATTGTGGTGGTTGTTCCATATCCTCATAGTATATCAGCATGTTTAGGGTATACTATGTTGATATGAAGACACTACATGTACAAAGTGAGTATTATATTGAACTTATCAATGAGTATAAAGCTAAAGGGAAAGCTATTGCTCATTTTAATATTTCTAATCTTGATCAAGCACGTGCCATTGTCGAGGTTGCTGAAGATCTTAAGCAACCAGTGATTATTGGTGTAAGCGAAGGGGAGCGTGAGTATATGGGGGTAGAGATGGTTCGTACTATTGTAAATGAACTTAACCAAGAATATGATGTTCCTATTTTTTTGAATGCCGATCATACATACTCTCTTGAAAAAGTGGTTGAGGTAATAGAAGCTGGGTATGACAGTGTCATTGTTGATGGTGCAAAACTTCCATATGAAGAAAATGTTGCCCTTGTAAAATCTTGCGTTGATTTTGTGCGTAGTTATGAGACAAAGACAGGGAAGCGAGTGCTTGTTGAAGCAGAGCTCGGATATATTGGTCAGTCATCATCGCTTAACACTGCTCTTCCTGAGGGTGTGACTGAAGCTAATTTAACTACACCTGATCAGGCACGTGATTTTGTTCTTCGTACTGGTATTGATATGTTCGCTCCGGCAATTGGAAATGTACACGGTATGCTCATTGATGCTGAGGAGCCAAAGCTTCATATTGAAAGATTGCAAGAGATTAAAGCTGTGGTTGATATTCCTATGGTGCTTCATGGTGCGTCCGGTAACACTGACGAAGACTTGCGTGGGTCTATCGATAACGGTGTTGCAATTGTACACATCAATACCGAGATACGAAAAGCGTTCCGTGATGGGGAGATGAAGTATCTTGAGGAACATCCACACGAAGTTGCTCCTTATAAGTTTGGTCATGAAGGTCAAGAAGAGATGAAGAAAGTAGTGAAATCCAAAATAGAGTTATACATGCAGTAAGTGTTTCTTAATAACAATCGGTAGATAGTTTGTGTGTTCTTAAAGTAAGTAAGAAATATATCTGTAAGAAGTAGTAGGGTTTTATTTTACACAAGACCAGAAATATATTCTCCTACAAAGTAGGCAATAGAAGCGCATGCTGTTCCTATTGCGACTGATTGTGTTGCAAGACGAAGAGGGTCGCGGTGAAGAATTTTGGCACGTGTGTAGCCGATTACCGCAAAAGTGATAAGGGTAAAAATACATGAATAGAAGAACATGTTACTCTTTTCAAAGAGAAGAACAGGAATGATTGGTATAAAACCAACAGTCACAAATGAAAAGAAGGTGCTGTACGCATTACGTAATGCCTTTTTTTTGCTTTCTCCAACACGAGAATCTTCTGATAAATAATCAGCAGATGCCATAGAGAAGCCATCAGAGAAGAGATTTGCTAATCCTAATATAATAACAACACGAGTATCAAGACCTGCACCTACGGCACCTGCCATAACTGCAAATGTTGTTACTGCTCCATCTGATCCACCATAGACAATGCTCGGTAAGTAGTTTCGTAGTGATTCTTTCATTATTCTAGTATATACTACATATCTCTATACTATTACTATTATTTATTTGTATATGTTTTATGTTACACGATTATAATAAAGAATCTCTTGAGCTTCATAAGGTATACCATGGAAAAATTGGAATTATAACAAAAGTTCCGATGGAAAATCGAGATGATTTATCACGCGCTTATACTCCAGGAGTTGCTGAGGTGTGTAAGGAGATTGCAAAAGATGTAGAACACGCTCGGGAATATACACTTAAAAGAAATACTGTCGCAATAGTCTCTGATGGTTCTGCAATACTTGGTCTTGGGAATCTCGGATCATACGCTGCTATTCCTGTGATGGAAGGAAAAGCTGCAATACTTAAAACATTCGCGAATGTTGACGCGTTTCCAATTTGTTTAGCCACACAAGATACAGAAGAAATTATCAAAGCTGTTACCTATATAGCTCCAGTTTTTGGAGCTATTAATCTTGAAGATATTTCTGCGCCACGATGTTTTGAAATAGAGGAACGGTTACGAAAAGAACTACCTATTCCAGTGATGCATGATGATCAGTGGGGAACAGCGACAGTTGTATTGGCTGGTCTTACTAATGCTCTTAAGGTGACGGAACGTCATAAGCTCAACAGGTATGATATTCGTATTGTGATCAATGGAGTTGGATCTGCAGGTGTTGCTATCGCTCGCCTTCTTTTAGTATCTGGGTATACCAATATACTATTTTGTGATAGTAAAGGAATTATCTTTGATGAGCGAGGAGACGAAATGAATAAAGAAAAGAAAGAGTTGATTACAAAAAGCACTGCAGATGTTCTAAGAGGCGCTCTTGAAGATGCGATTCGTGGTGCTGATGTATTTATAGGTGTTTCAAAAGCAGGAGCCTTAACTCAAGCAATGGCAATAAGTATGAATAAAGATGCGATTGTGTTTGCGCTTGCTAATCCTGTTCCTGAAATAATGCCAGATGTAGCACGTAAAGCTGGGGTCGCTGTTATAGCAACTGGACGAAGTGACTTTCCTAATCAGCTTAATAATTCATTAATTTTTCCTGGATTATTTAAAGGAATGCTTGATAATAATATAAAGCAGTTTGATACAGAGATGTTTGTTCGTGCTGCATACGCACTTGCATCTTGTGTGCAAGAACCGACACACGACATGATACTTCCAACGATGTTTGATAGATCAGTAGTTGATGTTGTTGCAAAGTCTGTTTTAGAATAAAAGGAGTACAGCAGGGAATAGAAGAGAATATTATAGCGCAACACCCAAGACCGTCTGTATTTTTTTGTAATAAAAATACCCACACAGTACTGTGTGGGTATCATCAGATGTAACGCCCCATTTCGTAGAACAGTCTATTATTCAAATGAAATGGAAGGTGTGTATATCTGTGCACCGTAAAAATGTTTTCTTTGCGTAATTTACGCATTGTTTTTATGAGAACTTTATAGAGTTCTGGAAACTCACGTTCTGTCTCTTGTATTTTTTTTAATCGCTTCTCCTTTGATATTGCTTTAAGTGTCATCAAATTATGAATACGGTCTGCAAATTTGATAACAATGACACGCCAAAGGATATGCATATTCTTTTCATTTTTTATCCGTCTCCAGTAGAATTTTCTTCTGACGAAGTTCGGATGTTTTGTGAGCAGATCTACAATGCGACTTATTGATGTTCCGAAAAGATGACGTACTTCTTTGAGTGTTGCTTCAGTATCTTCGACAACATCATGAATGATCGCAGCAACTAAGCATTTGTAGTCATATACCTGCTGATCAATAAGCATGCATGTTACCTCAAGTACATGAAGCAGATACGGTGTCAATTTGTCTTCACGATATACTTGTTTATGATGCATAGCAGCGAAACGAAGTGCTTCAAGAACTTTTTTCCCTTGAGTGTGATTAAATTTTTTTTGCGCAATATCTACTATTTTTCCTACAAGGTGATACATGCGGGAAAAGTTTTCTTCCTGTTTGTGATTTCCATCTTGGAAAATACACGGGGTATAATTATCGAGCTCTTCTGTGAGAGCTAGGATGACATCAAGTGCCATGGCAAGCTCCTTAGGGTAGAGTGTGTTGATGATGAAGAGCGACTAGTCGCACACTACAATATTTTTTATTCAGAGTCAATTTTTTCAAAGTATGCTAGAGTAGTGTATATGTCATTTTCATTTGAAATAGAAAAAAGAAATACAGAAACAGATGAAGCGGGGCACATAATTGCTCCACTTGCTCGTGTGGGTATTATTCATACACCGCATGGAGATATTCACACCCCAGCATTTATTACTGTAGGCACTAAAGCAACAGTGAAATCACTTACTGTAGAGCAGATACAAGAGTTTGTCGGTGCTCCATGTGTTCTTGCGAATACATACCATCTTTATCTTCAGCCAGGAGATGAGCTTGTTGCGAAGCATGGAGGGTTTGCAAAGATGATGGGGTGGCAAGGTCCAACATTTACAGATTCAGGAGGGTTTCAGGTCTTTTCTTTGGGGCAAGCACTTGGTCATGGTGTAAGTAAAATTGCTACAAGTGAAGAGTTGTCTGCGAGTGAAGCTAAAAGTAAGAGTCAGATAAAACGTGAAATAAAAGAAGAAAAAACAGTACATAATAAATTGGCTCATATTGATGATGACGGGGTAACTTTTACTTCTATTTATGATGGTAGTGAACACAGGTTTACTCCAGAGCGTAGTATGCAAATACAACATAATCTTGGTGCCGATATGTTTTTTGCATTTGATGAATGCACGTCACCGCTTGCTCCGATCGAGTATCAACATGAAGCGCTTAAGAGAACTCATGAATGGGCAAAGCGCTCTCTTGATGAACATATACGTCTTGGTGTTTCTTCAGCAACAGGAAAACAGCAGGCACTTTTTGGAGTTGTTCAAGGCGGTGCATATGAAGAGCTTCGCAAAGAGTCAGCACGAATTCTTGGAGCTATGGATTTTGATGGGTATGGTATTGGTGGGAGTTTTACAAAAGAAGATATGGGGACTGCGGTACGATGGGTAAATGAGATTCTTCCAGAAGAAAAACCAAGACATCTTCTTGGTATAGGTGAACCTCTGGATATATTGCTTGGTATTGAGAATGGTATTGATACATTTGATTGTGTTTCTCCGACACGTATCGCTCGTAATGGAGCAATATATACAAAAGATGGAAGAATCAATCTACATAATGCTCAGTATAAAAATGATATGTCTCCTCTCTCAGATGATGAAACATGGTATACCCACAAGTACACAAAAGCGTATATTTCTCATCTTTTTAGATCAGATGAGATGCTTGCCGCGTCTCTTGCTTCGATACATAATCTTAGATTTTTGACGACGTTATGTAAAGACGCACGAACTGCGCTTTTGGAAAATAGATTCGAAGCATTTAAATCTGCATTTATTACACGTTACTATAAAGGGAAAGTGTCGTAGGTGTGATGCGTATGTGATATGAAAAGTGCGCGAAGCCGAAGGCTTCGCGCACGTATGTGTATGGTATGAAGTTTTTAATCCAGCTTCACACCAGCACCCTCGCGATCTTTCAAAGATGTCGGTGCTACGAAACGCAAGAGTACGTAGGCAACAACCGCAAGGATTATCACAAAGGGTGGTGTCTTGAATAAATCGTACATAGCCCAGACAATGAGCACAGCGATTCCAAGTTCAGATGCCAGTAACCAGACGGTTGCTCCACGGTTGAGTGCTATGCGCTCAAGGTGGTTTTCTTCTTCAGAAGAAAAAGGGGACATAGTTATCTCCTAGGGTTAGACTAGTTTTCATGCTATAATAATATATCTTTTATGTCAAGAATTGATAAAAATAAAGGTGATTTTATTTTGAAAGGATTTACTCCAGCAGGAGACCAGCCAAAAGCAATACAAGGACTCACAGAAGGGTTGTGTAAGGGTATGAAAAAACAAACCCTTCTTGGCGCTACCGGCACTGGTAAAACTTTTACTATGGCAAACGTAATAGCCAATATCCAGAAGCCGACACTTGTCATTGCTCATAATAAGACGCTCGCTGCTCAGCTTGCACAGGAGTTCCGTACATTTTTCCCAGATGCTGCAGTACATTATTTTGTTTCATATTATGACTATTATCAGCCAGAAGCATATATGCCAGTGACTGATACCTATATAGAAAAAGACGCACAAATTAACGAAGAGATTGATCGATTACGTCATGCCTCTACTCAAGCACTCCTTACTCGTAAAGATGTGATTATTGTTGCGTCAGTGTCATGTATCTATGGTCTTGGATCTCCAAAGGATTATGAACGAGAAAATATTCGTATTTCGGTTGGTGATACTACTACAAAAATTGATCTCATGCAGAAGCTGGTGAGTGTGTATTATGAGCGCACTAATGCCGATCTCTCTCCTGGAACATTTCGAGCTATAGGTAACCGTATTGATGTGATGCCTATTTCAGAGACAAGTATGCTTCAAATAGAAATAGCAGGAGGTAAGGTATCTCATCTGCAAACTGTTGATCCAGTTTCAATGAAAGTGTTGAATGTGGTTTCTGACTACTTTATTTTTCCAGCAAAGCATTTTATTTCAGATGAACATACTCGTTTACGTGCAATAAAAACAATAGAAGAAGAACTTGCATTACGTCTTGAGGAGTTGGAACAAGAAGGGAAGATTCTAGAGGTGGAGCGTCTCAAGCGTAGAACTAGATATGATGTGGCCATGATACGTGAGGTTGGTTTTTGTCAGGGGATAGAAAATTATTCACGGCATCTTTCTGGTAAAAGAGTAGGTGAGGCACCTGATACACTTCTTGAATATTTTCCTCATGACAAAGAAGGGAAGCCGGAATTTTTGACTGTTATTGATGAGTCTCACGTAACACTTCCTCAGCTTCATGGTATGTATGCAGGTGATCAGTCACGAAAACAAACACTCGTTGAGTATGGTTTTCGGTTGCCAAGCGCCAAAGATAACAGACCACTTCGTTATGAAGAGTTTGAAAAACGTATAGATAATGTTGTTTATGTTTCTGCGACACCAGGAGAATATGAACGTAAAGAGTCGTCTCAGATTGTTGAACAAATTATTCGACCGACAGGTCTTCTTGATCCATTACTTGAGATTAAAAAAGTAAATGAATCTGGTTCATATAAAGGGCAAGTAAAAGATTTTATTGATCAAGCGGTCAAGGATGTAAAAAAGGGTGGGAGAGTGCTTGTTACTACTTTAACAAAAAAGATGGCAGAAAACTTATCTGAATATCTGCGTGAGCAACATATTAAAGCAGAGTATCTTCATTCTGATATCAAAACTATTGAACGTATTCAGATTTTAACGCGATTTCGTAAAGGAGAGTTTGATTGTCTTGTCGGTGTAAACCTTCTCCGTGAAGGCTTGGATCTTCCTGAGGTGACACTTATTGGTATTTTGGATGCTGATAAAGAAGGTTTTCTTCGATCTGAAACATCTCTTATTCAAACCATTGGACGTGCCGCACGTAATGCGAATGGTCGTGTTGTTCTCTATGCTGATGTTATGACTGGCTCACTTGAGCGAGCTATCAATGAAACAAAACGTAGACGCTCTCTTCAAGAAGCTTACAATAAAGAGAATGGTATCACTCCAAAAACTATTGAAAAACGTATTCATGATATCACTGAACAGCTTCAATCAGATCACGCTAAGGCAGTTACTATAGAGCTTGAGATTGATAAAAAACTTTTTAAGAAAAATCCTGACAAGCTTATTAAACTAAAAGAAAAACAAATGAAAGAAGCTGTTAAAGTTCTTGATTTTGAAACAGCTGCAATACTACGTGATGAGATTAAAGTCCTCAAGGATCGTTTAGAAGATAGTGCAACAGTTGATAAATAGAAAATAAGGAGTGGATGAGTAGATGGTAGAGGTGGTAGAGACATTGACAGAATGTTTTATGTGTCTTTTTGCATGATTTGTAAAGAAAGGTATACTTGTAGATGTATGAAAAAATATGTACCGATTATTATAGGAATTGTTGCTCTTTGTGCGTTACTGTACGTCGGAAACAGTGTAATGAAAAAACGTCAGCAAGTAAGTGCTGACGAACAGCTTACCCTGATTACAGGTGTTCCTTTTTCAGGAAAGGTGATTCGCTTATTTGAGGGAGAGAATGTTCTTGAATATGCATTCTCTATTCCAGAGTCTGCAACAACAACAGTTGAAAAAGACGGAGCTCTTGTAAAAGTGAGTGAAGACACAACTCTTCTTACAGCTATGTATTTTAGTTATGAAGGGGGACGAGGATATTCATCTGCTGATTATATTAATAATATTATTATTCCTAATGTAAAAGATGCTCAGGTTGTAGGAACAACTACTATCGGAGCATATGATTTTGATGTTGTTGAGTCATCAATGAGTATGTGGCGTGTTGCACGTGTTGGCGATGGAAGCTGGCTTGCTGTTATCGAAAACAGAAAAGACGTTGATGAAAAAGCTATCACTCTTATCAGAGGGTTCACAACAAAGTAAGTAGTTTTTAGTAATTTTACAAAAATAAAAAACAGCACCAAGTATGGTGTTGTTTTTAGTATATAGTGTGTATACATCTACAGTATAAATATGGTAGAGTTTATCACATGAAAAAGAAAGTGTTTGTTGGAATGTCTGGTGGAGTTGATTCATCTGTATCTGCTCTTATGCTTATACGTGCTGGGTATGATGTGGTTGGAGTGTTTATTAAGGTGTGGCAACCAGATTTTATTGAGTGCACATGGAAAGAAGACAGATTAGATGCCATGAGAGTTGCTGCTCAATTGGATATTCCTTTTTATACTCTTGATTTAGAAAAAGAGTATAAAGAAGGTGTTATTGACTATATGATAGATGAGTATCGTGCAGGAAGAACTCCTAATCCAGATGTGATGTGTAATCGTGAAGTAAAGTTCGGTGCTTTTTACCATTGGGCAATATCACAAGGTGCAGACTATATAGCAACAGGTCATTATGCAGAACATAATGGCATATCTCTTGTAAAAAGTAGGGATGAAAATAAAGATCAAACATATTTTCTTTGGACGTTGTCAAAAGAAGTTATTCCACATGTGCTATTTCCTGTCGGCACTATGGAAAAAAGTCAGGTGCGAAACATTGCAGAAGAAGCTGGGATTCCTGTTGCAAAGAAGAAAGATAGTCAAGGGTTGTGTTTTGTTGGAATGATTGATATAAAAACACTTCTTAAAAAATATCTCAAGGAAAAAAGGGGAGACGTTATCAATGAATCAGGTGAGAGTATTGGCTACCATGAAGGTGTTATGTTTTATACGCTTGGTGAACGTCATCATTTTGTCATCACAACACAAGGTACTGACAGTAAGCCATATTTTGTAATCGCAAAAAATATTGAAAATAATACACTCACAGTATCACATACAAAACCAACTGAACAAAAAGGGAAACTTTTAGAATTAAGGAACACGAATTGGACATGTCCAATTCGTGTTGACACTCTCTATGATGCTCGTTCTCGTTATCGAGCGCCTCTTGCAAAAGTGAAAGCTCATAGTAGTAGCTCATTTGAAGTAATTGAAGGAGATCTTCTTTCTGTTTCTGGGCAGTCACTTGTGTTATATGACGGTGATGTGTGTGTGGGTGGAGGAATTATTATCTAATAATACACTCACTATTCTCACGCAGTAATATGTTCTTTGTTATGGTCATGTGGGTGTTTTTTATGATATCGAATTTCGAGATAGAGTATCCAAAGTACAATAGCGCCAAGAGACGAGATGCTTGCTATTTCTAATACATGGAATCGTTCATGATCGATCTGTTTTCCAAGTGTATATATGAGTATTGCTGCAACAGGCGACCCTATCTGTGCTGCTATGCCATAGAGAATTGTTTTTTTTATAGATAAACCAAGACTACGAAAAAGGGTGAGTGTGCCAAGTATTTTAGGAAGTTCGTGGGTTATGATGCCGACCGTTGCTGCGTAGCCAAGAATTGGTGTCACAAGATATGTGGCACCAATAACAGCACCGTCAATAAGAGAGTGGAATGCTTCGCTTATAACAATACCCTTGGCACCATCTTCATCTTTATTGTGAGTGTGTCCATGAGAAAAATGGGATAGTATAAAAAGTGTAAGGAATCCTGTGCCGACACTTGTTATACCATCAATAATTGTTAACTCATCTCCATGTTCTTTGAATGTCTCAATAATAGTAAAACCAAGAAGACCAGCACCAATACATAGTAAGATAAGTTTTGTATTTCCTTTTAGGATATCTTTACGAAGAATAAGAGCGAGAAAAGCAAGTAAAGGGAGTGCGCTAGCACTTATAAGCATAAGAGTAAAAGAAGTATAGTCCATACTTTGTATTCTATATTTTTTGCGAAATATTTGCAAGAAGAACGTGTCATGATAGAATACACATATATGGCAACATACACACGAGATGAATTAGAAACGATGATACAAGAAGTCGGTCTTCGTGTGACTGATCATAGACTATTAGTTCTTGGTAGTGTCGCTAGACAGAGAAAGCCAATCACTGTCTATGATCTTATAGAAACTCTCAGAAAAAAAGAAGATATTGATCAGGCAACTGTATATCGTAATTTGAATTCATTACATGAGATGGGGCTTATTAGGCGTCTTGATTTTAACCATGGCCATGCTCATTATGAGCTTGAAACAGGGAGACCTTCACATCAGATAGTCTGTGGTAAATGTGAGACAATAGAAAAAATTGAAGGTATTTCTATCGATGATAGTATAAAAAAAATGATAAAAAAGAGTAAGAAGTTCAAACAGATAAGTACGCATTCAATAGAAATATACGGTGTATGCAAAAATTGCGCATAGGGTTGATTGTTCTTGGTGTTTATTTTTTAACTTCTTCTCTTTATGCGGGAGATATTCTTTCAGTTGAAGATACACACCGTAGCAATGAGTCTGTCGCTGTTATAACTCAAGAAAAAGAAGAGACAGTGATTGCTTCTATTGTGTCAGTAGATAATATTGAGAATAAAAATGTTCCAAACACTGATACATTTGCAATGTATCAGACGGTAACACTTCTTTTTTTGGAAGGAGAAAAGAAAGGAGAGAAGAGTGTTGTTACTGATTCAGTTTTTAATCTTAAGGAAGGTGATAAGGTGTATGTGAGACACATAACAACTGCTGATGGTGGTGAATATGTCAGTATTCAAGATGTGTATCGATTACCTGCGCTTATATGGCTTCTTGGTATTTTTTTGGTAGCTATTCTTATTATTGGAGGGAAGCAAGGGTTTCTTTCTTTGATTGCATTGTTTTTATCTTTTGGTGCGATATGCACCATGTTATTTCCCAGTCTTCTTACTGGAGGTAATGTCATCGTCGTTGCCACTTTAGGGGCGTTGCTTTCACTCCTTGTTGCTATGTTTTTAACGCATGGATTTTCTAGGTTAACTGTATCAGCATTTCTTGGGTGTGTAGGTTCGGTGCTTATTACTCTATTTTTTGCCTTATATGCCGTGAGATCGACAGCGCTCACTGGTTTTGCTACTGAAGAATCAGTATTTCTTAATTTGGCAACACAAGGTAGTCTTGATTTTGTAGCGCTTCTTGTTGGTGGGATTATTATTGGAGTAATTGGTGTGATTGATGACGTAGCTATAACACAGGTTTCTGTTGTGAACGAGCTCTTGCTAGCTAATAGAAATCTTACTCGTAAAGAGGTGTATATAAAAGCCATGAAGGTTGGAAAAGATCACATGGGGGCTGTCATTAATACACTTATCCTTGCGTATACAGGTGCATCTTTACCGCTCGTACTTCTTGTATATGTTGGTAATAGTACATTTGTTGAACTTATTAATCGAGAAGTAATCACCACTGAAATAGTTCGCACAATTGTTGGTTCGATTGGTCTACTGTCTGCTATTCCATTAACAACAGGTATCGCAATACTTTTGTTGTATCAATCTCCTATAAAAGATAAAGGTTCTATACATAGTCACAGACACTAATTGTGATACTGGTGCTGTAGTAACATAAAATAAAAACCGCACTGTGTGCGGTTTTGTTGCTGTTATATGTACGTTGTTACACGTACATATATTTCCGACGCTCTTTTGAGCGGGGGGTGAAGTTATTGTTGCGTTGCAAGGGCTCTTTTTCTTCAAGCGTAGTGAATTCACCGCTACATTTGAGGAATTTGACACTTCCAGGGCCAGTTAATTCTGAAAACTTTCGGTGGTCACTGAAGATTGTCCGTGATGGAGCGATGAGGTGACTCTCAGCCCATTTTTTGAGCTTGTCATAGTCCTCAATTTTGTCCGTCCGAATTATTCCACACGAAAAGATGATCATGAACCACGCTTTACCATCGCGTACTTCTTGGCACAGGTTTTGGCCGAGAAGTACAACCGGCAAAGAACCACTCCCAACCCAGAGTGCCAGGCCTGGTGATTGGGTGGCGTAGGTGTTGATGACGGCCTCAATTTTTTTGGCAGGTGTTTGCCCTGCGTTGTCTTGGGAACTCATTGTGTAACCCTCTTTCTTCAAAGTACTTGTTATGGTACAGATTTTTCTAAATGTACCGCTTGGTGGTGTGGGGAGTCCTTGTATAGTGGATGCCACAGAACAATACTACACCATACTGTTATATGCTGTAAAGTGCATAACATAAAAGGAGTTAGTATCCGATATAATAGTAGTCACTTGTATCCCATGTAGGGCAATAAGAAGCGTAGCAGTTACCAGATGAGTCCCAAGGTGTGTACGATGAAGGTGTATATGATGAATACGTGTCAGTGTAGGTCGAAGGTTCAAAATATGTGTTTGCGTTAGTGATGCTCGGGTAGTAATAACTAGTATCTGTCTGAGGGTGTGATGCCCACTGACTTTCTGATTCGTAGAAAGTAGTTGAAGATGGACAATAAGAAGCGTAGCAGTATCCTTGTGTGTCCCATGATTGATATGTTTGGTTTTGGGATGCTTGTTGTTGTGGTACGTTCTGAAAAAGAGAAGTGTATGGATCATATCCAGTTACTGATGCATATGGACTGTACCCGCCTTCAAAAGGTGTGTTAGTGTATTGTCCCCATGTGTTATCAAATGTATAGTTATTTGCTTCTATACGATATGGAGAAGAAAATGATGAAAGGGAGTTACCAAGAATAAGTGTTGGCTCATATATCGAAGAAAGGTCAGTTGTTGCACTTGCTTCATTTCCTCTGATTATATAAAAAGCTTCATTTGAAGAAAGAGGCGAAACAATGCTTGAGGTATTTCCTTGTATGATAGTGGCAGTATTTGTCTCAGGAGTAGATTGATTGTATGAAGATGGGTAGTACCCAGCTGTTTCTGGGAATGAAAAGTAGTAGAATGTTTGAGCACTAGCATAGTGTGGAACAAAAACGAAGAGACAGAGTATATGTAATACAAAATAAAAGATTTTCATACAAAGGGGTAGGGTTAAATAATATGTATCTAACTTCATACTACATCTACTTTTATTTCTGTCAATACATTGTAGATGGTGGTGTGTATACACTATTTTTGCATAACAATGTTGCATTTGCGTGGTGTTATTCCTCATTGTGTAGGTGTATACTGATAGTTGTAGTATGTGTA
>JBDLTQ010000005.1:0-49866 GCA_039805745.1 Candidatus Parcubacteria bacterium
AATCCGAAATTTTTTTTTCTCTTCATTATGAAAATAAACATCATTATGTATAAAAAAGCGATAAAAATAATATAAATAAAAAAAATAATTTTGTAAAACTAAAAAACAAAATAAATAACACGACTCTGGTTCTATTTTTTGACATTTTTTTAAACATGTTGTAGTGTTATAAACATGTTCTTTATAAACAGAAGGGGGTATCATGGAACTCCATGAATTACGAAGACAACTTATTGAAATAGAACAGGAGTATAGCATCGCTCTAGAAGGCTTCATGGAGAATATCCTTACCTCTCTGGGTGGTAGCCACAGTCCTGTTGTAAAAGAAAAGATGAGGGAGCTCTATACAGTTACACGCAGTCAGACACTGCAATCCCTTAGGCTGCAAGGACACCTCTTACAGGAGCCGAAATACCCGCTCCATCTTATCCATTCAAAGACCACCTAGTGGTCTTTTATTTTCTATTATTAACGATATACTCGTTATTATATGGAACAACCTTATTTTAAAAACAATATTGAAAATAATACACCACAAAGACCAGAACTTCAGGATCTTGATCCAGAACTTCTAAAAATAGTAACTAAACTACAGCAACTAGAACCTCAACTTAAGAATCTACAAGAAAAACAAAAAAATACCTCTGAAAATAATTATCAAGAAAGAAGTGACTTAAGAGAGAAAATTAAAAAACTTGAAAACGAAATAAACCTTCTCCAAACAGAAAAGATGGTGCGTATTAAGGAAAAAATGCATCTCCTTGAGGCAAAATTTAAAACCATAACAGGTGAAAATAAAAGCATCACTGATGAAGGTGACGCATTTGATAAGGCATTAAAGGGAACAGGGGAGCTCGCAGCTAATGATAGACTACGCATAAGAAGAGGTATATAAACACCTTTTAGCCCATCAAGCACTCAACATTATCTTTATAAAGATACAATAAAACGCGACTTTATTAGTCGCGTTTTATTGTATCTTTATTTGTTTCTGTAGTTTTTTCTAAAGAAACAAGAAAGGATACTATTTAACTGCATCCTTAAGAGCTTTTGCAGCTGAAAACTTTGGAACCTTAGTAGCTGGAACCTTTACTGTTTCTCCAGTCTTTGGGTTACGAGCTTCGCGAGCCTTTCGTAGCTTTACAGAAAACTTTCCAATACCAGCGATAGCAACCTCATCTCCTTTTGAAAGAGTCTTGATAATTGTATCGAAGAGTGTGTCTACTACTTCTTCAGCTTGTACTTTTGTTGAACCAAGTACTGCATGTACCGCTTCAACGAGTCCTGCTTTGTTCATATGATGAATGTAATTAGGTAGCATGGTTTCCTAGGATCACACTACCTAAAAATAAATTTATTAAATCATCGCAAGCGTACTTTCGTACGATGGATAAAATAAGTATATAACTCCTAGGTTTTTCTGCAAGTCACAAAAACACGTAATTATATTTTGTCAAAAAATACCTTTCTTACAAAAGCTCTCGTAAAACACAAACCTACAACTTCCTAAGAAAAAAGGGTGTTCTGCATGACGAAGAAACTAGCTCTGTATTATTCTATACCCCATACATCAATTCATGTTTAAAATTCACAAAACTTAGGCAACTTTATGAGATAAGTTTTATACTACTGTACAAGACTCCTGTTGGAGAATCAGTAATTTTTACCTTATGCTGTAGTTGTTTTAGAGGACAACCAAACAAAAAGAAACACCCTCGCAAGGGAGGGTGTTTATGTATGCATCAAGAGAATTTAATGAAGAATTCCGCGAGGAAATCTATCGGATCCGACAAAGGTGCCTGGGGTGATTTCCCTCGTTCTCTCGGCGTACTCGAAATAATCCTTAAACATTGGAATAATGACTTTATGCCATGTTGGCCAAGAAGTAATCCTTGGGAGGTATAACCCTTCGTTGTACGCGTGAGCAAAGTGCACATGCTCCCAGACCGGAGTAAGAGCACTAGACACCACCGGCTTATCGTCTATCAAAACAGACCCACGGATAAGGGTTTTGTCACGGGAGATAATGGCGTTGTTAGCAAAATCATCATCAAGATGCTTCGCAAGCCATTCAAGCTTCTCCTTGGTACAAAAAGGGTTCTTGCTTGGCTTTTTAGGTGCCGTGCAGACAATCACCTCGCCGAACTTGTCCCTGATGAACCTACGCATCTCCTTGATCGATTCAACTGCGCCCACAATCGGAGGAAGGTATGCATAAAACCCTTCTTCGTTACTAAGCGCATCAACAGCCTTCTGATGCTCTTCTTCAAACATATACTCAGGATTAAACTCCTTCACTTCTTCTGGATGAAAAAGTGGTAGACCAAGTTTTGTGTGTGCGAGTTCGAGAATTCGTGCATTGTAATCGCACACAACCCCATCCATGTCGAGCAGAACAATGAAATCCATACTATTTCTCCTATGTGGTCGGTAAAGATCTACCACCAAGAACTCTACCAGAAAGGACAAGACTTTTGGTGATACAAAGGTAAATATGTATATTTTGCTTTACACTTTATATTTTTATACTATATAATAATGTTATATTTTGAAATAAATATGACAAATAAGCCCCTTAATCACGCCCTTTTTGCGCTCGGCCTAAGTGAGCACGAAGCGGCAATCTATATCTTCCTCGCCCATAAAGGGGCATCAAATATAAGCAATGTCGCTAAAGGAGCACACCTTTCACGAGTAACAACCTATAGCTATGTAGAAAAACTACTCAAAAAGAATCTCTTACTAAAAACAAAACGCAAGGAACGAGATCTCTATGAAGCGTGTGATCCAAGCTCACTCATCGCCTCACTCGACGAGGTACACAAAGAGGGGAGTCTAGCACTTACATCACTTGCTCACATACTTAAAAAACATTATTTATCCCGAGAATCACAACGCACGCAGGAAGGAGCTGTTCGATGTTTATGTAGATATCGCGAAAGATTCACCAAAAGGTGGCACGTTTTTTAGGTATACATCTCGCACAGATGATTTTGGTTTTGCTCCACTCTATACAGGACTACGGGAGGAAAAAGAATTAGAACGATTAGTTATTACAAGTGAACACAAAGCCGAGAAAACAAAAAAGGATTCTAACAGGTTTATAAAAACAGTACCGAAAGATTTTTCTTTTGATGACAATGTAACCCTTATTATTCATGGGAACAAAGTTACCCACATTGATTACAGTTCACTTACAGGTATCACCATTGAATCACCACAACTTGCGCGTTTTCAAGAAAAAATTTTTAAATTATTGTGGAAGAAATTATAAATGATAAAAAATAAAAGAGTGACGCCTACGGCGTCACTCTTTTATCATAGCGCACATCTTTATCATATAGACACTATCTTGCAAACTCAATGACACGTGATTCACGTATCACATGAATCTTTATCTCACCCGGAAAACGAAGTTCTTGTTCAATACGAAGAGCAATATCTCGCGCAAGATTACGCGCTTCCATATCAGAGACAAGAGAAGGGGAAACAAACACTCTAATTTCGCGACCAGCAGCAAGAGCGTATGCACGCTCTATGCCAGAAAATGCCAGCGCTATTGCCTCCAAATCTTCAAGACGTTTTATATATCGATCAACAGTATCGCGACGTGCTCCTGGACGACCACCAGAAATAGCATCAGCCACCTGGACAAGAACACTTTCAATAGTCTCATATGGATACTCTTCATGATGAGCCTGCATTGCAAGAATAACTCGTTCATCAACACTATACTTCATAAGAATCTTACGACCAATTTCAACATGAGTCCCTTGAACCTCATGGTCTACAGCTTTTCCTATGTCATGAAGGAGTGCTCCAGCTTTTGCAACATGAACATCTGCCCCAAGCTCATACGCCAGAACACCTGCAATATGAGCCATTTCAATAGAATGATCAAGCACATTCTGACCATAACTTGTACGAAAATATAAACGACCGATAATTGGAATAATTTCTTCTGGAAGAGAAAGAATACCCGTTGCAAGCACTGCTTCTTGTCCTTTCTTTTTCATAAAAACACCAATGTCTTTCTTTGCTTTCTCAATACATTCTTCTATTTTTGCCGGCTGAATACGTCCATCTTTTATTAGTATTTCAAGTGCGCTCTTAGCAATTGCGCGTCTCACTGGATCAAAACAAGAGATAACAATAGCATTTGGAATCTCATCAATGAGAAGTTCAACGCCGGAGAATCGTTCAAATGTCTTAATATTTCTCCCATCTTTACCAATAATCTTACCTTTTATCTCTTCATCTTCAAGAGGGACTGTTGCTGTTGTAAACTGAGAAACTTGACTATTCCCGATACGATAAATAGCATTAACAATAATATCTCTTCCACGTTCTTCCAAACGAGCCTCCCCATCTCGTGCGAGTTTCAACGCACGAGATGCAAAATCTTCTTCTGACTCTCTAGTGACTTGCTCTAAAAGCATGCACTTAGCTTCATCTTTAGAAAGAGATGCGATTGATTCTAATGCATTACCTACCTCTTTCTGTTGAGAAAGAAGTGTTTCTTTTATAGTTTCAAGCTCTTTTGATTTAGCTCTTATAAGCTCTGACTCATGAAGAAGAGACTGCTCACGCAGATGAAACTCTTTTTCTTTCGCATCAATACGCGATTCGTGCTTTTCTAAACGGTCTTCATTCTTTTTTAGCTCTTCACGAAGCACCTTAGCCCTAGAAAGAGCTTCGTCTTCTATTGCTCTTGCTTCTCGCTTTGCAATAAGAAGTTTTTCTTCTATTTGTGCTTCGATTGTTCCACGATGAGCAAGTGCCACATAGTGACGCACCACATATCCTAAAGCGCCCCCAACAACAAAGATGACAGCGCCTTCTGCGAGAAGTACTGTAGTTTGCATGTTATTTAGTTTTTGGTTTTAAAATAGAATCAACAATACCGTATTTTTTCGCCTCATCAGCAGACATCCAGTAGTCGCGATCACTATCTTTTTCAATAGTTTCTATTTTCTGCCCAGTATTTTTAGATAATATTTCATTAAGAAGCTTCTTTAAGCGAACACCTTCACGTAAATCAATTTCTATATCTGTAATCTTTCCACGAGCGCCTGATGATGGCTGATGAATCATTACAGTTGCATGGGGGAGAAGACTTCTCTTGCCTTTTGTTCCACTTGAAAGAAGGAATGCACCCATAGATGCTTGCATACCAATACCGACAGTAGCAATATCACATTTTAAATGTTTCATTGTGTCATAAATAGCCAAACCATCATACACACTTCCACCAGGAGAGTTAATGTAGAGCATAATATCTTTTTTTGGATCTTCCGCTTCAAGGAAAAGCATCTGGGCTACAACAATAGAAGCAGTGTACTGATTCACTTCATCTCCAAGGAAAATAATACGCTCCTTAAGAAGTCTTGAATAAATATCATATGCACGTTCACCAAATTGGCTTTTTTCAATAACAGTTGGGATTAACATAGTTTTTAAGATTAAATAAACTTATTTTATAACAGTTTTACCTGTATTTATGCTTTAAAAAAATTCTTCTATCAATGTAACATTCTTTCATTCTTTCGGTAACAGATCTGTATTCCTTTCATGCCAGTATTACTTGCACTATATCATAAAAAGATACTGCGCTTGTATGTATTTGACACTATCACAAAAAATATGGTAGTACAAACGCATAGGGTTCCAAAAAAGACTTATTTTACAAGCACACCCTTTTGAACACTGCTACTTATGACGGAACCAACATTTACTATTACAGAGACCGGATTCACCCTCTTCGCAGATGGTGCCGAATATGTTCTCACATGGATCGGGGAGAAACTTATGGTAACAGGACCGGATATTTGTTATTACCTATTACAAACAACAAGAGGGCTCGAACAAGCAAATTGCGCCCTCACCACATTTTCTCTCATTGTTCCCAACTAAAAACTATTTATTTTATTGAAAAATAAGGATTTTTTAGAAAATATACTTGACAAAAGGCTATTTTTATGTATAATATATAGCATCGGTAGCAGAAATCCTTCTACTATCATTGATCTTTCACTTTTCAGAAAGGAGGGTGTCATGCCTTCACTCTTTTACGTTCGTATATCCACAATTATCCTCCTGGCATGCCTGCCCGCAGGATACTCGATTGGCGCCTTAGCAGAAGGGAAATTCTTCTACGGCATGCTCTCTGTTGTGACAACTCTTCTCTTGATAGTCTTCGCATTCTATCCGAAGGAAGTCTTGTCTTTTCTTGAATCTTTGACAAAGACAACTGTGGAGAGTGTTGCAAAGGTTTCACCCCACGTGATACGCCGAACAAAAAGTAGCAGCACCTTTATCAGCAACCAACTTGCTGTCAAACCCTTCTTTTGGCTTAGTGTGGCAGTGTTTGCCATAACTTTTGCCAGTATCTTTTTTGAAAAGGTCACCACTTGGGCCGTTCTCTTCTTTTTTGGTGTTGGAACCATTCTTATGGTGACACACTATAACAAATGGAGGGAAATCCTTGCTGTCATTGTTACCTACAAAAAACAGGTGTGGCTTGGGTTGTCAGTTGTCTTTTTAGCAATTGCTGTAGCACAAGAATCACCGACGATGAGCTTGCTGTGTCTTGTATCTGGCATTTGTGCAGTCATCACAATTACCAAGTGCTGGGGGCAGGTTGGTATCTTTTTTCGCACACTACTGTCTGGTGGTTACGGAAAAAGCACGCTGACAATCAGCGGTGCAGTGCTAATTCTGCTCATTGTGCTGTATCTGCCTATTTGGGACAACCTGAGGGAAGGACTCGGTGTGATCTGCGCACTACTTATTATTGCAAGCGTCATCTTCTTGACACCCAAAAGTAAGTAAGCCCTGCTCACTCAAAAGCTGAACATATACTGTTCAGCTTTTTTTTATACAAAAATACCATATAGATAGAAATCACTGTTCAAAAACACAAAATATTCGTAATAAAAGAAATAAAAAACCCTCTTGCATTGTAGATACGACAAGATAAGTCATATACACAATGCAAGAGGGTTCATACTATCCTACATAAGTACTCGTTTAAAAACAAACTGTGTAACCTTTATAATAGGGGAGAAGTGATATCACTTCTTGTTATCAAATGGATCACATGGAGATGTTGTGTGAGTGCTCTAATAATTAGAACGAAGCACTCAACAAAATAAAGAACAAACATGGTAGAATCTGTGCGCAAAGTTTTATAACCCGATAACGCACGGGTGAACGTTTTTGACTACGTCATCTACCCTGTCCTTAATGATACCCTTATTGTCTTTTATACGCAACAGCTTTCTTGTGGATAACTTTTAAAAAACTACTAAAATAAAAAACCCCTTGCTATCTATACGCGACAGGATGTCGTGGACAGATTGCAAGGGGTTTTTGAGAAAAGTTTGTACTATTCAGCGGTTTCACAACCTTGGTTTAGTTACAAACGATATAAAGAGCGATTCATGCAAACCTTTTTAGATTTATATATTGATTTGTATACGGACATCTTATGGTGATGTGTAATCCGTGAATAAAAGAGCAGTTTTGGTAGAGATTTGTGCGTTACACATAAGTGTCCCGATTAACGCACGGGTGAGCGTGTGTACGTCTTGTCTCTACCCTGTCCTTAATAATATAGCAGATGTCTCTTACATGCAAGTACCTTTGTGTGGATAACTGTGGATAAGTCTTTTATAGTTCTTTATTATTCCTTATGTAGTCTTCTGCTACGCTCTTATTATTGTCTTTTCATATCTCTTGCAATGTCTCTTTGGCTTCGATAGTCTTGTATACATGCGATTACATCGCTTCTATATACAACAACCCCTTGGTGAAGGAATACTACGTATAGAGATACAAGAACTGATTCATCAGTGGATGCACGTGTTCCGCTATACAAAAGGCGATCACGTGCTTCTTTTTTCTCCCGACGCACCAAAAGATTATGAGTATGAAATTATCTCTGCAACAAAAAAAGAGGTTGTGTTGTCGTATATACAAACGATCCCTAACATTAATCCTCCTTCAAAAAAATCTCTTTTTATGGCTCTTGTCAAAAAAGATACTTTTGAAACAATTGTACGCCACGCAACAGAAATTGGTATCACTGATATATATCCTGTACTTTCCGCACGTTCAGAAAAGAAAAATATTAATTTTACACGACTGCAAACTATCGCAAGAGAAGCTTCTGAACAATCAGGAAGGGGTGTGGTTCCTTACATACATCCAATCACATCTTTTTCTCAAGCGGTTATACATAGTAATGATGCACATATTATTTTTGATAGTACAGGATCCTCTCTTGCTGAGACTACACAGATAAAAAAAGAAGCGATATGGATTGGACCAGAAGGGGGATGGACTACCGATGAAATGGAAACTTTTACACAACTAAAAGTCACAATAGTGTCTTTAGGGGAAACAACACTTAAAGCAGACACTGCCGCTATTCTCGGTGTAGGAATCCTTATGAAATCACTTTAAACTAAATCTCACGCAACACATAAAACTGCACGTGAGACACGCACTTCGAAAAAAATAAATCTACTGTAAAGATAGGTATTCCTAAAAACTTTGGTAGATTAAATAGTGAATGATACACTACCGTATAACCCTACACGGGACAAACTAACTATTATCATATGAAGAAAATCAACATAGATTACGCCTTGGTTTCTCGTTCACTTATTGCTCTTTTGTTTGTAGTAGCAGGAATCAACAAAATAACTCAATTTACTCAAACATCTGGATTCATTGGGTCACTTGGTATTCCAGCACCAGCTATCGCAACTATTGCGGTTATTCTCATAGAAGTTCCTGTGGCTCTTCTTTTTGCATATGGATATAAAGTTCGTGAAACAGGATATACCCTCATTGCTTTCACAGTACTCGCTACACTTATTGTTCACAAAGACTACTTTGGTAATGATATGGTGATGGTACTCAAAAATATATCTATCATCGGAGGTATTATGGCAGCAATAGCATGTACTTGTGCAAATTGTACTGTTCACGGAAAGAAGGGGTAGGTAAAAAACTACTTACTTTTTAGGAAACATATAAAAACTGTCGCAAGCTTTGCTTGCGACAGTTTTTATTATTATTGTTTTTTTGAACAATGTACTTACTTAGTGCCTTCTTCTAGAAAACGAAGCACTTTATCATTTGTTATCACCTGATAAAGGTACCCTTTTGCTCTATCCTCATCAGCATCTTGTACAGTAGCTAAAAGTCGAACAAGTTCTGCTTCTATTTCTGCTTCTGTTGCTTGAAGATTTTCAACATGCGCTATCTTGTGCAAAATAAGCTGTGAGAGTGAGCGTTTTATCGCATCATCACGCCATCCTGCCTTTATCTCATCTTCAGTTTTCTTCATGTGAGCAAGATACTCTTCCCATGTACCACCAAAACGAGTAATATCATGCTTCATCTGAGAAAGCATAGTATCTAACTCTCCTTCGATAACAACCTCTGGGAGGTCAACCTTGGTCTCAGCGGTAATTTTGTCAATAATAGCAGTACGACGCTTCTCACGAAGTTTTTGTTCTTTTTCAAGCTTAAGATTAGCACCAATCTTTTCTTTAAGATCTGCTACTGTCTTGAAATCTTCGCCAAAACTTTGTGCAAATGCGTCATCAACTACAGGAAGATTTTCTTCTTTCTTATTATCACTTTCTGCTGTCACTTCATCGTGAGAATGATCGTGATGGTTGT
Source organism: Candidatus Parcubacteria bacterium (assembly GCA_039805745.1). Classification (GTDB taxonomy): domain Bacteria; phylum Patescibacteriota; class Minisyncoccia; order Phycocordibacterales; family UBA5272; genus UBA11704. Next base: position 9,697 of record JBDLTQ010000005.1, read on the forward strand.
GATCATGGTCGTGATCATGATGTGCATGCCCTGCACGACCCTTACGAAGCTCTTCTACGACATCGTTAATATCTGTGTCAGTTACTTCCACTGTTTCTCCATCCTTCATAACTCCCTCTGCAATAGTGGTATATTTTGGAAGAGTAATTTCTGGCATAATAGAAATGGTCATCGTTGCCTCAAACGGATTACCTTTAGCAATCTTTGTGATAGCAATTTCTGGTTGAGCGATAGGATTAATCTTATGCTCATCAATTGCCTTCATATACGCATCACGGAGAGCGAGGTTAGCCATTTCTTCGACAATAATCATCTCTCCATACTTTTGAATAACAATATGTTCTGGAGCATTTCCTTTACGAAAACCATCAACTTCAACTTCTTTTTGAACAGCTTGAAAAGCTTTCGCATGGTAACTATCAAATTCCTCCGTATCAAGAGAAACTCTGATTTCTATTTGTGATTTTGGTAAATCTTTCTTTTCAAATTTCATACTATAGACTGACTAGTGTTTTGAGTGTTTTGGTTGATAGACACAAATCACTATTATTTGTTAAATTCTTGCTTATAAAGAGCAATACCTTCTGCGATGACCATCTTTGCATCTTCAACGTCTCGAACTGACTCGATCGTAACAACTTTTTTTTGAACCTGCTTATACGTTACCCAAAAATGCTCAATTTCCATTAACATATGCTCATTCATATCTCCCAATGACTTCACATTCTTAAAGCGTGGATCACCAACAGGGACTGCGATAATCTTTGCATCACTTTCTCCTGAATCAACCATATCCATAACAGCAATCGGTCGAGCTTCAACTAATATTCCTGGCATAAGAGGGTGTGTTGTGAGGAGTACAACATCAAGCGGGTCACCATCATGCCAATGTGTCTGAGGAATATACCCATAATCAAACGGATAATCCTGAGCCGTATGCATTACACGATCAAGCTTGATAAGACCTGTTGCTTTATCGAGTTCATATTTATTCTTTGAACCTTTATTAATTTCAACAATTACATTAATCTCATCAGGAATATTATTCCCTGGCGCAATATCATGAAGTAAATTCATATGGATAAATCTATATACTAATTATGTTTATAAGCGGTAGTTATTATTGTAGTACTTCTTCTTTTTCAGACATAGTCTCTTCAGGTGCTGATACTGTAGCTGTGTCTACAGTATCCTCGAGAGCTTCTTCTACAGAATTTTCAATTTCTGTATTTTTTGGAAGCTCTTCATCAACACCATTCATAGAACCAAGCACTTCATCAACCTCTTCTTCTAATGTTGTATTAATTTGTACCTCATCAGTAGTGATAGAACCTTCTTCATCAGCTTCCACAACCACCTCACCAGAAGAAACAATATCTATCTTCCATCCAGTGAGCTTTGCGGCGAGACGAACATTCTGCCCACCTTTACCAATAGCAAGCGATTGCTCCTCTTGAGAAACAGTAACAAATGCTTTTCTCTCATCTTCAACAAGTTCAATTGATACAACCTTAGCAGGGGAAAGGGCTGTTGCGATAAAACGACGAGCGTCATCTGACCATTCAATAACATCAATCTTCTCACCAGAAAGTTCTTCTGTAATAGCAGATACACGAGCACCACGCTGACCAACACATGCACCAACTGGATCAATACGATCATCAGTAGTACGAACAGCAATCTTTGAACGTGATCCTGGTTCACGAGCAACAGATACAATCTCAACAACACCTTGTGCAATTTCGGCGCTTTCATTTTTGAAAAGTTCAATCAAGAATTTTGGATGTGATCGTGATAGACGAATAGAAAGCCCGCGAAAACCTTCTTCAATTGAGAACAAAAAAGCTCGAACACGCTCGCCAGGACGAAGACGCTCAGAAGCAATTTGTTCTTCAAATGGAAGAACAGCTGTTGTGCGTCCTAAGTCCACAAAAACAGTACCTCGTTCAACACGTTGAACAATACCTGACACAATAGTGTTTTCTTTATCCTTAAACTCTCCAACAATACTCTCACGCTCCGCCTCACGAAGCTTTTGTACAATCACTTGCTTTGCTGTCTGAGCGGCAATACGACCGAAATCGTCTTGATTATCAAGAGGGAAAATAATCTCTTCGCCGAGTTCTGCATTTTTCTTTAACATCTTTGCAGTATCGAGAAGAATGTGTCTCTCTTCATTATAACGAGGAAGGAGACCTTCTTGTGCTTCTTCAGAAAGATTCATGACTACCACTTCTTCTTCACCTTCAACTGGCATACGCACAGTTGTTTCATTAACCACAATCTTTACCTGTTCAAAAGATGTTTCACCTGTATCAAAGTTGATCTGGCAACGCACAAGCTGACCACGCTTACCATATTCCTTTTGGTATGCAGCAGCAAGAGATTTTTCAACAGCGTCAACCACTTTTTCATGAGCGATTTTCTTTTCTTGTTCGAGTTGCTCAAGAGCAACTTTGAGAGCTTTAATATCTAACATAATTATATGAATTATTTATAAAACTGAACGTTAAGTTCATCATATCCTAAAAAGAGGAACACGGACCCCTAAAAAAACGAATGGCCGGACTTTTGGTCCGACTCACAATCAATCACATCCGTATTACCTATTACTATATAACACTTTTTCACAAAAAGCAAATTTTTGTACCGTATATCAGAAAAAAGAAAAAGAGGGTTTGCGAAAGCAAACCCTCTCAAGGATTCAAGGATCAAGATTTCATATGACTCAAGACCCCAAAGTGGAAGTTAAGCCTTGCGGAAGACACACCGAAGCCGAACCAGAGTAGTCGCGGGCATGGCCAACAACGCGGGCGTCGAACCGGACCCCGTCGTCAAGGAACCGGAAGTACGGAGACCGCGAGAAGACGCCACCGGCATCCGGAGCAAACTCGTCACCTGCACAGTCAATCCAGAGGTCGTCATAGTGCTTGAGACGCTCGGGGTGGCAGAGGAGCATGATGCCGATAGCAAATGCACCCAGACCACACTCGCTCAAACCACATTCGTTTGCGTTCATCACTTCACGTGCACGGCGAACCATCCTTCAGCGTTTTCAGGAAGCACCTGCTCGGCAAGCTTTTCGTTGGCGTAGCCGATACCAGGGAACAGTTCACGGAGGCGGTTGGTCTGCTTGGTGATACTCTTGCCGTTGGGCTTGTAACCCGAAAGGTAGCCGTAGCTCGAATCCACTTCCTCGTCTGCGTACTGGTTGGTGATAGAGAAGCATGAAGCAAGCTTCTTCAGCTCGGCTTGAAACTCTCCTCCGTTTTCGATAAGGCGCTGTGCGCCCTCCTTTTGGAGATTCATGGCATCAATGCCGTCCTCCACGAATCAAATGATTTGTTTGCGTTGATTCGATGTCATCTTTTCAGATTGAGACATACCTTCTCCTTGTTAAAGAACTCTTTCTGGACGCGACCAGAACCATCGCAAGTGTATCTTGCTTCAGAGATTCTAGTAAATACAATACACATTGTCAATGTCAAGATATTCTCCCCATACAAGAATATCTAATCTTTTTACATACTCATGTATTCCTATGTGCTATACTAGAACTCTAGAAGAACTTTACATACTGGGAAAGGACAGTCATGCATGAAACCCAAGCTTTTATTATCTGGGAAAACACTTTACAACCGATTAAACGATCACTTTCAACTCATTGCCCGATCATGTTACGTGTTCATGGGGAGGGACATTTCTATGACGAGACAGTGTGTCGATGTGATGTATCTACGATAAAACCATTGATTCACCCAAATAGATGTAGCAGTGTGCGTCCATGTGAAGTGCGGACACATCTTATCGCACAAGGAGAAAAAGTAGAACAGCACTACAAACTTTTGTAAAGAAAAGGGGCAGCTAAAGCTGGATGCGCTATGCGCATCCAGCTTGTTTGTTTATCACCACACGCACCCCAAAAAAATGAAGAAGGGTGCACCTTCATTGCACACATACCTACTATTTTCATCTACCACATTTAGTGATAGAGTGCTGTACAGGGTCTTGTTTTTTTGTAATAAAACAAATGATATCGTTATCTATTAAAGAAAGGACATGCCATGCTTGGCTACATACTCAGGAAAGAACCATGTGAATTCTATAGAGTAAACCTCACCCAAGATGGGGTTATTATTACACTAGCGACTTCTTTGTATCAACACATGATGAAAGAAATACTATCGCAAAAAAAGCAATGCATTCTATCGAATGTAGGTATTGTTCAAGAAAAAGATACCACCATTTGCTCTATACCTTTCCCTTATATCTCTTACCCAAATACGTCACACAAAAAAATTAACTGGGAAGAAATGCGTAAAAGTGCGGAGTCTTTGAATGTAATTCTTAGCTACCTCTCATGTGTTTATGACGAAGCACATAGGTATCCAATAAGTGAAAAATCTCAACTTGTTCTGATGGAATGTTTTTCACAGGAAAGATACTCGTCTATCACAGTTGGTTTTAGTCCAAAAGCAATGTGTGTACTTAAAGAAAATGCAGAGGATGGCAAGTACTTCCCTTCGATTGTGCGCACAATGACTGTTGCTCACGAAAAGCTTTCTGAAACAACCACAAAAGGATTCCTTCGAAAGACACAAGAAGGTGGTCGTATCGGCATTACGCACCAAAACTTTTCAGCAATCATACGCAAAGAAGGTGTTCCAAACTTTAATGTTCCAGGAAACTGCGCCTGCTTAGGGGCAAATCCTGATAACTTCAAAATAGATGGTTTCCTTACTCCGCATAACATTGATACACCGCTACAACTCCTCACCATGGTAGTTGGCGTTGTGAGTTTTTGGAATGAAACCCTCAAACCACTTTGTTATGAGTAACGTTCTGTCATCACCAAAAGCCGGATGCGCTACGCGCATCCGGCTTTTTCATATATCATATCCAAACAATACAAGTAATCACAAACAAAACAAAGCGGTGTACAGGCGCACCACTTTGTTCTACCTTCTATACCCTAGATTCTAGATTCTTTTTTATTCTACTCCTTCACCACCTTTCCATCAGACAACCTCACCACCCTATCTGCCAACTTTCCATACTCTGGCTCATGTGTCACCATTACGATAGTAAGATTATCTTCTTTATTTAGTTTTTGAAAAATTTCCATCACTGTTTGAGATGAAAAAGAGTCGAGGTTAGCTGTTGGTTCATCAGCAAAAAGAATCTTTGGTTTGTGTGTTATCGCACGTGCAATCGATACACGCTGTTGCTCACCACCTGATAGTTCAGATGGTGTGTTACCTGCTCGCACTGCGAGGTTAACACTTTCGAGAGCTTCATATGCGCGTTTTTCGGCAGTCTTTCTGCTTACACCTTGCATAAGAAGAGGGACCATGATGTTCTCAAGCGCAGTCAATTCTGGAAGAAGTGAATAATCCTGAAAGACGTAACCAAGTTCATGTAAACGAAACACAGTCTTCTCGGTGTCAGACATTGTGTCTATTGTTTTATTGTTTACCTGTATAGAACCTGAAGTTGGTGTATCAAGAAGTGAAAGCTGGTACAAAAGAGTAGATTTACCCGCACCAGAACGTCCCATGATCGCCACAAACTCTCCCTCTTGCACTGTAAAATCAACACCTTTGAGAACTTCTGTGACATTTGTTCCATCAGTAAAGCTCTTTCGTATCTCTTGTGCTTGTATTATATTTTTTTTCATACTCATATCTTTTTATTTATTTCTACCTAAAATAGCATTAAGAGTGTTCGTCTTTACAATAATTCTTGCTGGCAAATATCCCGCCAAAATAGAAACAATAATAACGAGCATAAATTTTATTACAACAGATACCGGCTCTGCCACAAGGACAATCGTCGCAAATGGAGTATCAATAGGATGAGCATCAATATATGGCTTAAGAAGGACAAAGACTATACCGAGTGCAAGCACCGATCCAAGGAGTACGTAAAATAGTGCCTGAAAAATATAACTAAGCTCAATCGCAAACTCTGTAACACCGACAGCCTTCATAATACCAATCTGACGACGACGGGTGAGGGCATTAATGTAAATAATGATAAAGATGGTAATGAGTGCTACCACCACAGACACCGAACCAAGTATTGTGCCAATAATACCAAAAAAGAGTTTAATGCTTACCAGAAAATCTGGCGCACCTTCTTCTGCAGTGTTTATCTTGGCATAGTCACTAAAACGATTATTGATAAGGGGGGTCTTCACCACATACGGATCAACTCCATTATTCATCACAATAGCGATCTCTGATACATCGCTATCTGTTTTTCCTAACATTTTCTTAAGTTCGGTATCAAGGATATATGCTCTTGATGAAACAAAAGCGACCTTCGAATCAATAATACCTCTGACAATAAAATCTTGAGTTACTGCTGAGGATTCATCAATAGTAGAGGCGAGTTCCTGACCTTCTTGGTCAGGATTAAGTGTAACTTTTGCACGAGAAACAGTAACACGAACAGTTGTTCCTACTTGTATATCTCGTAACAATGAAACCAAGTCTTTTACTCGACTGTACTCTTCAAGATACCCAGAACCAATGACAATACCTCGTGCATCACCTTCTTTTAACCACTCTCCTTGTACAACTGCTTTTGAAAGATGTGTCGTTGCTTCTTCTTTTTCTGGATTAATACCAGCTATTTGATTAGAAACAATGTTAGCATCTTCTTCTTTTCTTTTCTCTTGCCAATTTGCTTCTATTTTTGCACCAGCAACAACACGAGAAGAGTAACTCTGTATTTCTGGAAAAGAAGCAAGCATGCTCTCGATGTCTCTTGTGTGTTCTATATAGGTATTCTCATCTCTATTGGTAATCATAAGATCACCAGTCCACTGTTCCTTAAAAGCGCGTGACGCACCCTCGATAATACCAACAAGAAAGCCACTTGTTGCCACAAGGTTAAGAAAAGTAAGCATCATAATAAACACAATCAAACCTGTTGCCCACTTACTTCCGCGCATCACTTGTCGTACTGCGAGAAAGAACCCCAGTGAAACAGTATTAAAAAAATGTTTCATAACGATATAGTATTTAATTAGTTTGCTTTTGAGCACCTCGTGTAACTGTCTCTTGAGAAACAACAACATCTCCTTCAACTAAACCTTCAGTGACTTCAATCAGTCCAGCATCACCACGAATACCGAGAGTTACATTTTTTACTTCTTGTGCTGTTTTTGTTACAACCACTACTTGTCCATGGGTTGCGTCCATCACATGCACAAATCGTGCAGGGATAGTAATAACACTTGATTTTGATTCTGTAAGAATAGTGACATTAGCAGTCATACCTTGTTTGATTCGCTCATCTGTACCAGAAAAAGTAACAATCACTTTATACACAGGGACTGTTCCTTCTGTGGTTGCTGACGGATTGATACGAGTTACTGTTGCTGGAAAAATAACAGATGTTCCATAAGCATCAAGTGTTACATCAACAGATGCACCTACTTTTACTTTAATAATATCAACCTCTGGAACCTTTGCTTCTATTTCATACCCTTCTGTTGCCATCATTTGTATCACAGTGTGACCCGTAGTCACTGTTTCACCAATTGACATATCAACTTCACTTATCACACCAGTAAACGGCGCAACAATAATTGTCTTTGATAAATTAGCACGAGCTTGAGCGACTTGTGCTTCAGCTTGAGAAACAAGAGCAGATTGCGCCTTTAAAGTGTATGGATCGGTTCCCGCCTTTGCGAGAGAAAGGTCACGATTGGCTTGATTAAGTGTGTTTTTTGCACCAACAAGAACAGCGCGCTTTGCAGTCAAATCAGAAAAAAGACTTGTCATGCTTGTTTTTACAGAAGAAAGCGTTGTTCGATATCCATCAAGAGATGCGTTTGTGGTACTACACGGAGCAAGAAGAAGTCCAGAGATACCGTTCACAAGCTCGTTTGTAAGAACAGCAGACTGATATGCCATAGAAAAAGCCTCATCAAGAGCCTCATTGGAGGAAATAGCGGAGACGGTGGTACTTTTCTTCTGGAATGAAGCGAGAGATTCTTCGAGTTTTGTACGTTTTACTTCCACCTCATTCTGAAGACGTTGATCACATGAAGAGAAAGAAAGAGTGTATTGGACACCATTAAAAGTAAATAAGGAGGAGAATTTATTTTTTACAGTATCTGCAGTAACAGCATCAACGTTTTTTATTGCATCAGGCAAACCATAATATGCCTGAGTGAGCGATTCACCAGCGTTAGCAACAGCCTGCTCTTTAATAGCAAGCTCTTCTTTGCGTGCACCATTCTCAAGTTGAAGCAATGTCGCCTGACGATTAGCGAGAACTGCCTCGGCCTCCAAAAGAGAAGCTTGCACATTGCCAGCTTGTAATGTTGACAACACCTTACCTTGTGTCACTCGATCACCAACCCTTGCTCCAATATATGCCACCTGGCCTCCTGTTTGAAACGAAAGAGTCGCATCTTTTGAAGCTTGTACCGATCCAGATACCGCAACAGACTGCTTAATGGCTCCATAGCCAACTGTATAAGAATCATCATTTTCCGATGGAGAAGAAAAAAGACCGAGACCCAAAATACCCACAGCGACAAGAAAAAGGATAGCTGTGTAGGTTCTATGAGTAGCAAGAAAACGATGTAATGATGAATAATTTTTATATAAAAAGCTGAAAAATGATTGTAACATATCACTATAGTATACCATTGTATTGCTTGTATATACCTATTTACGACTGCTCCATACTCATACTACATGCTATACTTTTAGTATCATGATAAAACGAACACTGCCACTTATTGTAGGCAACTGGAAGGCTACACCACAGACACAAGAGAGTGCTATCAAAAATATAAAAAATCTTGAGAAAAAACTGACAACTTCCAAAATAAAACTTCCAAAAAAAGTCTATTATATAGCCGTTCCTGAGATTTTTATACCAACACTCACACCATTAGCTAAAAAAGGCTATATTGGCGCAGAAACATTACATGGCACAAAAGAAGGACAGATAACTGGGGGGACCACGCCACTACAACTCCTTTCTGGAGGGGCTATGTTTACACTTATTGGTCACAGTGAGGTACGAGCTCGTGGCGAGACTCGTGAAGAACGAGCACAAAAAACACTAGCATCACTGAGCAACAAACTACCTGTCGTGCTATGTTTTGGAGAACGAACACGAGACGCAAATGGAAACTATCTCGAAGAACTAGAGGAAGATGTAAAAGAGACCTTAGCCAGCACTCCTCGTGAGCTTTTTTCTAATCTCATACTTGCCTATGAACCTATTTGGGCAATAGGAGCTGCCAACCCAGCAACAACAAGTGAATGTTTCGAGGCTATTATTGCCATCAGACGAGCACTTGCGTCTCTTGCTGGTATTGATTATGCAAAAAAAGTACACATTCTCTATGGAGGAACAGTGACTAAAGACTCAGCGAAAGGATTTCTTGCAGAAGGAGGCGTTGACGGTCTCCTTATAGGAAGAGCGTCTCAAGATCCTGCTTCTTTTTTTGAAATTATTTCTGTAGTACACACTAAGTAACGTATACTTGAGAAACACTACTTAATCACACACTTTAACTACACGTATTTTATGAACACAACTTGGCAAGAACACATTGTTCCGGATTTGCGCACATTACGAGGAAAAAGAGTCATCGTTCGTGTAGACTGGAATCTTCCAATGGACGGAACACAGATAAGTGACTTTAGTCGTTTCAATGTCACTGTTCCATTCCTTAAGAACCTCTCTCATGCTGGCGCTAAAATTATTATTCTTACCCATTTTGGAGAAAAGGGGGAAAGTCTAGGACCTGTTGCACGCCACGCAACACAAGAACTTTCTTTTATACAATTCACACAAACAAATGACTTTGCAGTACTTGAAACAATGTCTCGTGAATTATCAGATGGAAATGCGTTATTACTTGAAAATGTTCGTCTTTTTAACGGGGAAACAGAAAACCTCTCCTCACTTGTAAGAGACTTTTCTTTGCTCGGAGATGTGTTTATTAATGATGCGTTCTCGGTAGCTCATAGAATACATGCGAGTGTTGTTGGTCTAGGAAAAGAGATGCTCTCATATTTTGGACCAACATTTACACGAGAACTAGAACATCTTACAAAAGCCCTCAACCCTAACCCTCCCGCACTTTTTATTGTTGGTGGAGCAAAGATCTCAACCAAGTTATCTCTCATTCATCAGTACTTAGATAAGGGAGTGAAGGTCTTTGTTGGTGGTGCAATGGTACATAATATCTGGAAAGAACTTGGAATAGAGATAGGTGAGAGTTTGTATGACCCAAACTATCATCTCCCTGAGAGTTTTGTTCGACATCCACTACTCCTTACACCAAAAGATGTGATCTTACACACGGGAGAAACTGTACCCGTTGGTAAAATTCCGACAAATGGAGTTATTGTTGATTGCGGTAGAGAAACTGTTGAAATGTTACAAGAGGTTATGAAGCTTTCTAACACTGTCATTGCCAATGGTCCACTTGGACTCTATGAAAAAGGATGGCTCTATGGTAGCGAGCATGTACTCAATGCAATAGCGACAAGTAATATTGCTTCATACATAGGCGGAGGGGACACAGTAACAGTTGCTCACAAATTAGATCTTCTTAATAAGTTCACTTTTGTTTCACTTGGAGGAGGGGCGATGCTAGATTTTCTCGCTTCTGGTACACTACCTGGTATAGATGCTGTCACAAAATAACAACTCGCCGGTTATAGTAGACACGGGGGATATGGAAGTACTCACGAAGTTAATTATCTCTGCAAAAAAAGGAGACAAAGAAGCTTTCGCGATTCTATATCGAACATTCTATGTCCCCCTCTATCGGTACGTGCTATCTAAAAGCCAAGACAAAGAGCTTGCAAATGATATCTGTCAGCAAACCTTTCTTAAATTCTATGAAGCGCTCGCTTCGTACGAACCTGAAAAGTCTCCTCTTGCCTATCTCTACACGATAGCCAAAAGACTTCTCATCAACAACAAAGAAAAAAAGACATTTGAACCATTTGATGACACTCTTTTAGAAACAACACAAGACACACAAGCTACGACACTCGACGAAATACATATTAAAAATCTTGCTGAAACCATCAACACCTATCTTCCACGATTATCAGAAGATGAGCAAGAAGTTATTCGTCTCTACTTCTATTCAGAACTAACCTACAAAGAAATAGGTGATGTTCTACAAAAAGAAGAAGCTACCATTCGAAAAATAAAAGAACGAGCACTCAAAAAACTTCGCGTTCTCACTTCACACCTTCATGAAGGAAACTAACACCACTACACTACACATAGAGAAAGCCTTGTCCATGTATAAGGAGAACGTATCGCCGTCAGAAACCTATTTTCAAGCAATACTTTCTCAAATACCAGAGCAACAAAAACTTAAAGAGGGACGTGCGATACGTTCCCCGTATAGATGGCTGGCTTTTACTCAAGTAGTGACTGTATGTGCTATAGTAATAGCAATACTTCCTGCATCTGTTATGCGTTCAGAATACACAGAAAGTATCGTTAATCCATACTATGAGATAGACTCTCAAGTAGAAGCTTTTGAACGCCAGATTGATCAAGAGGATTACGAAAAAAGCCTCGCAGATAACTCACTCTAACTGTATTTATTTATATGAACACCAGACTACATAAGCAATTGCTAACACTAACTCTTGGACTTCTTCTTGTCCCTATTTTTGCTTTTGCCGAAAATACAACACAGACCGAGATATCAGAAGCATCATCAACAACCCCTGTCACAACGACCTCTACCTTTACATCATGCTCTCAAGAGGCAATTGAAGAGCGAGATACAAAACTTGGCCAAGCACGAAATATCTACAACACTGCAATGAATGCCGCACTTCTTGAGAGAAAAAATACCGAGAAAGCAGCTATTGCTCTTGATACCGAAAAAGAAAAGAAGGAAGCAATCAAAGACTCTGTCGAAACATATAAAACAAAAACAAAACAAGCTCAAACAAACCTGACCCAAGCGAGAAAAAATATTTGGCTTTCTTTTGAGAATACTGTAAAGGATTGTCGAGAAGATTATAATAAAGGGACAACGAGTAACGATAAGGAACTAGCTAAGGAAGAAAAAAATCACCAAAAGACACTAGATCAGGAAGCAAAAACATTCAAAGCGACACTCTTTGACTCAATCAAATCACTTTTTGGAACAAAAGAATAAGATAAAAAATAAACAGGAGCAAAAGCTCCTGTTTTTTATAATGCGCGCACTCTCTTACTATGCACGCTTCAGCCTTGCAAGACCAAGCGCTCGCAAGATACATATCACACCCCACCCAATATCGAATTCATACCAACGATATGAAAACTTTGGTGATGTAGGAAATGCATGATGATTCGCATGAAGCTCTTCACCACCAATCCATGGTGCAATAGGGAACAAGTTTGCTGAGTGGTGAACGTTCGTAAAACATTCAACACCTTTTTCTCGTGACCAAGCATCAGGCACAATATCACCGTCTTTCCAATTTTGATACAAAATCTTAAACCGAGAAAGAAAACGTGTATGCCAATGCCCCACGCCATTTATCACACCCGCTGCCCAAAAAGGAATCCACGCCATCTGGATAACCCAAATAAGTAATCCAAAGACTCCAAAAAGGATAAGATTGATACCGAGCAACACCACTACACCCCACCAATTACGTGGTGTATAGAGAGCACGCTCAATCCAATCATTCGGGCAGTCTTGCGCATTTCGATAAATACTTGGGATCTTTGCTGTTTTGGTATACAGGAACACACCAGCAAAAAGAACATGGGGAAGTCCGTATTGAAGGGGACTGTGTGGATCATCAACACTTTCACACTTTGCATGATGCCTTCTATGTACAGCGACCCATTCTTTTGTTTTCATTCCTGTTGTAAACCAAGACCAAAAACGAAAAAAATGTTGAGCATACGGATGCAGTTCAAGTGAACGGTGTGCGGCATACCGATGTAAATATATCGTCACAGTCATGATGGTGATCTGTGTCATGACAAAAAGATACAGAAGCTTGCTATATGGAATATCTCCATACATACCGTTAAAAAAGAAATTCATAAAGAACCTCAACTGTTATTGAGACACAACATGTGTACTCATCTGAATCAGATAGTATCACACTTTAAGAACATCGCCACACCTCTACTAGGTATCACGTACTACTTATCTATACAGTATATTTTGATAAAGACACAAGGGACTCCACGTAATAGACGACACTATAATGCTATATCCAGAACAACAGGAGCATGATCACTCCCTTCAATCTCCGTCAAAATATCAGCATGTTGTATACCTTCTTTTAAAGAAGCACTTACAAATATATAATCTATTCTCCATCCAACATTACGCTCACGTGATCTTGTCTTCTGGTCCCACCAACTATACTTAACAGTATCACCATGAGACTCACGATACGTATCAACAAACCCCGACGCAACCACCTTATCAACCCATGCACGTTCGACAGGAAGAAAACCGATTTGAGTACTGTTCTCTTTTGGCCTAGCAAGATCTATTTCATTATGTGCCACATTTAAGTCACCAGAAAAAATTACCGGCTTCTTTTTTTCGAGTTGTTTCATAAGCTTCAAAAACTCCTCATAATATCTAAGCTTAAATTGAAAATGCTCTTCATCGCGACCACCATTTGGAAAGTAGCATGTCACAAAAATAAAGTCTTTAAAGTGAAGCTGTAGCAATCGTCCTTCATGATCCATTCCCTCTACCCCAAGCCCGTAGACCACCTTCTCTGGGATTTCTTTTGTATATACAGCAACCCCTGAATACCCTTTACGTTCAGTAGCGCTATCAAAGTATGCTGTATATCCAGCAATAGTAGTAATTGCTTCCACCAACTGGTCAGGAGTTGATTTTGTTTCTTGTATCGCCACGATATCTGGCTGTTCCATAAAGATACGCGGTAATGCACCTTTTTTATATGAGGCTCGTATGCCATTTACATTCCATGAAACAATTTTCATGTACTAAGTATAGCAGAAAATATATCTGACGTAATAACACCATCCATATGCACCCATTCTACTATTTTCCAAAACGTCTATTACGAGTACTATACTCATGAAGTGCCTCATGAAGTGCATCTTTTCCAAATTCTGGAAATGGACGTATATCAAAATACCACTCACTATAAAGACTTTGTAGTGGCATAAACCCTGATGTACGAATCTCACCACTTGTGCGAATAATAAGATCAGGGGAGGGAATTCCTGCTCTAGAGGTGTCTAAAAAATCAACAAAAGTTTTTACAATATCATGAGATGCTTCATACAAAAGAAGAGCCCGTCTCACCTCATCATCGCCACCGTAATCAATAGCAATACATATACAAAAATCTGTATATTGTTTTGTAGACTCTTCCATTTCTTCAATAAGGTTACAAATTTTTTTATTCAACCGATCCTTCCTTCCAAGATGCACAAATCTACTCTTTTCTTCTAGAACGCCACCTTGTAGCTCCTTGAGTCCTTTATAAATAAGAGTAAGGAGGTCATCTACTTCCTCTTCATTTCTGTTCCAATTTTCAGTAGAAAAAGCCCATATAGTCACATACTTCACACCAACAGCTCGAGCTTCTTTTGTAAGTTCGTGTACACGCTCATATCCAGCAAGATGACCAGACAGTACAGGGAGTCCTTTCTTTTTAGCCCATCTACGATTACCATCAGGAATAATTGCAATATGTTGTGGTATAACACTTCCATTCATAGACTATGTACTATACCACACCAATGACATGAAAGAAAAAACCACGACATAGTCTATATCGTGGTTTTTGATAGTTGGCATACGCCCTTTTATTCCACACTATCACCAGAGTCTATTTCACTTATGGTAACGTTCCTACTTGGAACGATCGTAGAAATGGCGTGTTTGTAAACCATTTGCGTGATCGTGTTTCTGAGCATCACCACATACTGGTCAAATGATTCAACATACCCTTGCAGTTTGATGCCGTTCATCAAATAAATGAACACAGAGACGCGCCCCCGGCGAAGTGTGTTCAGAAATGGGTCTTGGAGCAAAGCATTATTTTTGGCCATGATGGCTTCCTTCAAAAAAACTGGCGAAATTGCCTATCTACCACACTACAATACTTTTTTATAATAGTCAAAAAAAATTATTCTACGTCACTTTTTCTTCTTTTACCATGAAATTTCTCATACTGATCACGAAGAAACTTATTGGTTACATTCGTGTAAATCTGTGTTGTTGCAATAGATGCATGTCCAAGCATCATCTGTACTGTACGTAAGTCAGCCCCATTATAGAGAAGGTCTGTTGCAAATGAGTGCCGAAGCACATGAGGTGTACATTTCTTAGCAATACCTGACTTCTCTGCATATTTATTAAGTACACGTTCCACACTTCGAGGAGTGAGTCGTATCGATTCCTCTTGCACCATGCGAGCATGAGCTCGTGGGGAGTGATCGACAAACATCGCCTCATCGATATCAACACGACTCCCGAGATATGTTTTTACTGCTCTCTCAGCATTCCCTGAAATGAACACTACACGAACCTTGCCACCCTTACCACGAACTGATATCTCACCATTATGAAGATCAACATTTCTATCAAGTGAACAAAGCTCAGACACACGAAGTCCTGTAGAAAAAAGAAGTTCGAGTATTGCTTTATCCCGCAGCCCAGCAATGGTTTGGATGTCAGGAGAGGAGAGAAGTTCAAGAAGTTCTTTTTCAGAGATAAGATCAAGCTCTCTCTGTGTTGTCTTTGCAAGCTCTATACGTTCTGGATCATATCCATTACCACCACGCTTACGAATATATTTAAAGAAAGCCCGAAGAGCGATGAGGTGGTAGTTCTGTGTTTTTTTATCAAGCGCTTCTACTGCTTGCCCTTTCTTTCCTTCACGGGCTGGCATACGATTCAAGTGGACACGATACTCACGCATCATAGCATCCGTAATCTGTGAAGGAGAAGACACTTTAGCAAAAGTAATAAACCTACTTATATAATGGTCATAGTTTCGCACTGTAAGAGCAGAGCGACCTTTTTCTATTTCTATGTATTGGAGAAAGTCGAGTTTAAAAGAGGAGAGATCCATAGCGTGTAGCGTGTAGCGTGTAGCGTGTAGTCTGTAGTGTGTAGTATTTGGAAAATGCTGCTACACCACAACCACTAAGCTATAACGAGTATACCCTAATGTCGCACAATAAGCTGGGGGAAATATCGTATACATGTCTTTGTTTAAAATAAAAATACCTTTTATTAAAAAAAGACCCTGTGCGAATCTAGAATCAGAAGAGTAAAAATCAATAAATTGTTGTTTTACCTAGCCACATCTATTACTTTTAATCCTAGTATTTCATAAGAAAACACTCTACTATGCAAGGATTCCTGCGGGCTTGCATTTTTCTAAAATGTGTGATACAATAGTCAAATAAAGTTACCAATTATATGCTAACACCTAGAAAGAAACAAACCGCTATTAAAAGCGTTCAGATTCACGATAAAGACACAGGATCTCCTGAAGTTCAGGTGTCTATTTTGACAAAAAAAATCACTGAACTCACAAACCATCTAAAGACACATCAGAAGGACAACCACTCTCGTCGCGGACTTATTCAGATGGTTGCTGATCGTCGTACTCACCTTAAGTACCTCGAAGGCTCTAACAAGAAGCGTTACACCGCTCTTGTGACCAAGCTCGGACTTAAATAGTCTCGAAAAACTAAAAAGGGGAAGACATGTGGCATCCAACGGATGCCACATGTCACATATAATGGTATTACTAGTACTAGTATTCTTTTTTCAGAATACTGTATACTAGAGCATAGTTCTCTATTTTTATATTTAATTCAAATTATTTTGAAGTAGTGCGTGGTTATACATAACCAACAGCTACTGACTCTATTCTATATGTCAGTCATCAAACACGAAGGTCAGCGTGTCGCTATGTTTATCGACACTCAGAACCTCTATCACAGTGCAAAAAATCTTTATAACGCAAAAGTAAACTTTGGCGCCATCACAGAAACAGCTCTTGCGAAACGTACACTCATTCGTTCTATTGCATACGTTATAACAACTGAAGCAGGGGACGAGACGCAGTTTTTTGAAGCGCTCACAAAACTTGGCATCGAAACTAAAACAAAAGATCTACAAATCTTTTATGGTGGATCAAAAAAAGCAGACTGGGATGTCGGTATGGCGGTTGACGCAATACGCCTTGCACCAAAGGTAGACACCATTATCCTTGCAACAGGTGACGGGGACTTTGTGCCACTTATTACATTTCTCAAAGAACACTTTGGTGTTCAAGTAGAAGTTATTTCATTTGGTCGATCCTCTTCAACAAAACTCCGTGAAGCATGTGAAGACTTCATTGATATGTGCGATCATCCAGAAAAATTTTTGATTGGATATAGAGCACATCGACAAGCAGCAAAAAAAGCACCACGCATAAGCACTGTAACAACACCACACACATCACACCAAAACACAAAACCAAATGCACCGAAACGAGCTTTTCGTGTAAAGCGTGTAAAAGAAGTCAAAGAAAACAAAACAACTGAGGCACATTTTTCTGATGAAGCTCTTGGTATTTTTGGTGGGGAATAATAGAGAACCGCATACTTATCTACATACAAATCAACAAATACCGCTAATAAACACCTGACACCAGATATTTATCTGATACACTACTACCTATATGGTTCCAAAAGTAGATACATTCGCTCACGACATCTCAGATGAGATCAAAAGACAAAACACAACACTCACTGAAGTGGTTGTTCCAAAAGGAGGGGATGCAGGTACACTACAGCCTCCTCAGTCAGAGATTGCAGGAAAAGCTCCTCGTGTTTTTGCTATCATGATAGCAACGGTCGTGCTTATAATAACAGGAATTATTAGTGGGTTATATTATTATTTCCAAATACTCCTTGTACAACCAGCACACACACAACCACAAGGAGAAGTGGTTCAAGAAAACAGACAAGCCTCTGGACTTGGCTCTGTCTCTCTAGCGCTAAATGAAAACATTGGTCGCTATGTAACAAAAGTTGAAAAAAAAGATAAGGGGATTATTATATCCTTTTCATCATATCCTGATGTTTTTGCCTACATGACCCGTAATGAAAATGATTATATTACTGAGCTTGTAAGAATTTTTAACGCTCCAGAAAAAGCAACAACGACTCAGCAAGTTATTACAAAAAAATCACAATCAGATCCTGTGTATACTGCGTCGTCATCAAAAACTCAAACATCCACCACTACTCTTACGACAAAAAGCACCGCAACCACCACCAAGAAAGAAAGTAGTAACGCAACCACAACACAACCGACAGCAAGTTCTTCGGTTATTGTCTCGTCAGCGCCGTTATTTAAAGATATAACACTTTCTAATATCAATATGCGTATGTTTATAAGTGATGAAGGAACTGCTGTATACGCTTTTATTTCTGAAGAAAAAATGTTGATTGCAAAAACACCAGAAGACATTCTTGCTCTTAAAAGTACAGTGCTCAGATAACACACTATGAGCGTCGCCGTACTACATAGTGCACACATAGTAGGATTACATGCGGAGGAAGTGGGAGTAGAGGTCGATGTATCTCATGGATTATACTCTTTCTCAATAGTAGGCCTACCAGACAAAGCTGTTGATGAAAGTAAAGACAGAGTAATAGCAGCTCTTAAAAACTCACATCTTCGTAACCCAAAAACAGAAAATCATAAAGTAACTGTTTCACTATCTCCGGCAAATACTAAAAAAGAAGGGTCTCACTTTGACATGCCAATAGCGTTATCATACCTTGTTGCATCAAAACAAGTAGCTATACCCCGTGATGCAGGATGGTTCATTGGGGAGCTTTCACTCTCTGGAGATATTCTTCCTGCAAAAGGAGTACTAGCCATAGCTCAAGAAGCAAAGAAAAAAGGCATCACCTCACTCTATGTGCCATATGATAACAAAGAAGAAGCTGCACTTATAGATGGTATTAATGTATACGGATGTAAGAATCTTCGTGAAGTGGTATTTCATTTTGGTGGAACAATAGACGGAGTACAAGAACTTTTTTCTATACCAAAAACAGAAGCAACGCTCTTAGAAGAGACAACAACACTAACCTATACTGATTTTTGTGACATTAAAGGCCAAGAAACTGCGAAAAGGGCGCTAGAAATAGCTGCTGTTGGAGGACATAATATCGCCTTATACGGACCACCTGGAACAGGAAAGACTATGCTTGCGAGAGCATTTACCGGTATTCTCCCACATCTTAGTCATGATAATGCGATTGAAGTCACTCGTATTCACTCTATTACCAAAGAAAAAATAAAACTTATTACACAGCCACCATTACGTAGCCCTCACCATACAGCGTCTTATGTTTCTATTGTTGGAGGAGGAACAAATCCTCGTCCAGGAGAGATAACGCTTGCTCATCGTGGAGTACTATTCTTGGATGAGTTTCCAGAATTTGATAAAAAGGTAATTGAATCACTACGAGAACCTCTTGAGGAAGGACATATTACTGTCTCTAGGGCAAAGGGGACTTTTACCTTTCCAGCTTCATGTACACTTATAGCATCAATGAACCCGTGCCCGTGTGGTTTTTATGGTAGTAAACAAAAACGCTGTATATGTACTCCATCTGATATTAGTAGATATGCGAGAAAACTATCTGGCCCAATCATGGACAGAATAGACATGTGGGTACCTGTTCTTAACATTAACTATGACATGCTCTCAGAAAAAAGAGAAAGTGAAGGGAGTATGAGCGTACGAAAACGAGTAGAAAAAGGAAGGCTTTTTTCAGAAAAACGTTTCAAAGAAAGTGGTGTGCCTCATCTGTATCTCAACAAAGATATGAAGAACAAAGAGCTAGAACTCTCACTCCACATAACCCCTCAAGCGCTCATAACCCTTAAAAAACTTTCCACAACAAGCACGCTTTCTCCTCGTGCATATCATCGAGTACAGAGACTTGCGCGCACCATTGCTGACATGAGAGAAAGTAAAGATGTTGAAGAAAATGACATCTTAGAAGCATTTCAATATAGACCAAAACTATACGAAGACAGTCTATAATAACTGACTACACAAAGAGGGGAAATCGTCTCGGGTAAAACTTTCTCGTTAGAAAGGATTTTTTGCTCCACGAACTTCAAAGTGAAGATGTGGTCCTGTTGAACGTCCTGTATTACCAACAGTACCAATCACTTGGCCTTGTGTAACACTTGTTCCTTGTGTTGTGTAGACATCACGAAGGTGTGCGTATACCGTCTGAACACCTCCTTCATGAGTAATAATAATAAGATTACCGTACCCACCATTATAGCCACCAATTTTTGCCACAATAACTCGACCACTCGCAGAAGCAACAACAGGGGTACCTGGAGTTGCGGCAACGTCAATAGCATTATGACCATGAATACCTTGTGTCTTTCTCCCTCCGACAAGAGGACGAACAAGGAAACCGCTTGGTGTTGTGGCAATATACCTATCAAGTATTTTTGATGCAGTTTTCTTTTTAGCTGGTGTTTTTGGTTGAACAACTTCAATTTCACCATCTGGAATAATCACAGTACCCCCAGCAATAAGAGCACCATCTGAAGCTAGTCCGTTATATTTTGCAATATCATCTACGTCAGCTTTATATTTTTTTGCCAAAGAAGCAAGAGTATCGCCTTTCTTTACGGTATATTTAATACCAGTAATTGGAAGAATAATAAGAGTATCTCCTCGAGAGAGGGTGCGACTCTTGAGATCATTTGCCCAAATAATTGTATTGACCGATACTCCAAATAACTTCGCAACATCAGACAATGTGTCACCTTTCTTTACCTCGTATACAGAAATCTCATCAGTCTCTGGAAAATCAACATCTTCGGTTGAAACACGCATAGGACCAGAGATGGCTTGTAATGCTTCATTATTTTCTACAAGCTCTTCTCCTAACGAAGCCATCAAATCTTCTTCTCCTACAACAGTAGGTTTGAATACTGCCATAGTCTGCGATGTCGAAACGTCTCCTGTTTCTACATCCTCTTCCTGAACAAAAATAGATTTAATTTTTCCAGTAAGTGTAGAAAAACCTTCCCATGCAAAAACCTGTGACGGCACCGAAATAGAAGCAAGTCCGAGGAGAATAACTGCTTTTCTTGCTTTTTCTGTATGAGACTGTGGTTGTACTATCAAACGGATTAAAATTAAAAGAGGGGGGTAGCGCGATACTCTTTTGAAACAATGTAGTACGCAACTACCACATCCCTATAGTCACCTCTTTATACTAGCAAAAACCACAGAGAAGAACAAGAAAAGTGTCCCTAAAAATATGTGGAGAACTTACTTAAAAGTCTTGAAAAATAAAGTATACTGAGGTGACGTATGAATGGTGATGCAAACCAAGAAAAGAACGATTTTAGTATAAAAACTAGACCAGAATACAAAGAACCTTCGTATTCCACTCGAGACGTACAACATCCTGGGGTTTTTCGTCCTTTGAAAATCAACACACCCACTCATTTTGATATCAATCAACGTGTATTACGTAATGTTGGCGGAGAGTTACGACGTCCAGAAAAGAAAGAAGCTGTTGATCCTGCTATTCTAGAGCTTGGAAAACTTGCCCAAGAGGCAGGGATTACTATCGTTAGTGAAAACGGAGTTACTCGCATAGAGCTTCCAGAAGACACCTCTATCAACACCGAGCAAAAAAACCGCCTCACCGAAGAAAATGAGAAGCAAACAACCGAACTAAAAAATCTCCTTGAGAGGACACAAGAAGAGTTAGAAAAATTCAAAGCAGAAACATCTCTTTTAGAAAAAAATCAGGAATCAACCCTCTCTGCACTTGAAACACTAAATAAAGAATTTGCAAAGTTTGTTGCAGAAAAAGAAGCAAGTGAAAAACAAGCAGAAGAAAATCTCAAGAATAAAGATGCTGAGATCGCTACTCTAGCAGAACAAAATGCTACACGAGAACAAACGCTACACGCTGAAAAGAAAAAAAGTGAAGACGAGCTTACAAAAAAACTTCAAGAAGCGACAGTCACTGAAAAAATCCTTACCGACTTTATACCAACCTTTGGTACTTTTAGTCTTACTCACGAAAAAGCTCAGCGCCTTATCCCAAAACTATCTGACACAACAACACAACAAACCCTACAAGAGCAGGGTGGTTACTTATGGGACCTCGCAGGACAGATACACGCAGGGGAGAATATCACACAACAAACCATTGATGATTTTAAAAATACATTAAAAACCTACGAAGCATCTCTCAAAGATATCGAGAATCGTATAGATGAACAAGAAAAAAAAGCACAACAAGTACTAGAGAAATCACGAAGCCTCACACCGTGGACAGGGTGGCCTAAAAGCATTGAACTCATCAACAGAAAAGCTGACAGGAATAAAAATATTCATGCTAAAACATACTGGGAAATAACTAACAGCACAACAGGACTAAAACAAGAACTTACACCTATCGAAAGATGGAATGATGTGAAGCTTGAATTTGATCGATCATTTAAAGAATATGAAAACTTCCTCAAACAAGACGAGTCCCTTCGTAAAATAGAACGCTACCCAGACCTTGTTAAAGCAAAAAACGCTATCATTACAGCTCTTTTTGAGCTTGATCCGGAGCGTGCACTTACTCTTGTGTCTGTACTTAACAACACACTAGATACTACAAAAAAAGCATGGGAAACCTTCAAAGAACTCGAGGCTAAAGAAAAGAAAAAGAGCGAAGAAGAAAAAGCAAAACAAGAAGCCCTCTCCAAAAAAATAAAACAACTCGAAACATCTCTTGATGAACTCACGACAATTATAGAGGGATCTTCTTTTAGCGCTGTAAGTGGAATCATAATCACCAACGCAGAAAAAGAGGCTATCAAAAAGAACATAAAATACGCGGAGAGACAGCTAGGGGAGGTGAAGCAAGCTCCAAATGATGGTGATATAGCAGATGTACAAAATCATGTTGACGCAATCACAAGCCAGATCAAACAAAAGCAAGATGCCACAAACGGTATCGAAAGAAAGAAGCAGACACAACCACGTTTTGTGCATCGCCCTGTATCTCTTAACACAAGAATTGTAGTCAGAGATACAAATGGTACATATAAAGAAACCACCGTCGGTGAAGTAGAGCAGAAACGCGCACTCGATGAAGAAGCAAAGAAAGCCTCTATCATCGCATCTCAAGAAGAAGTGGTAGAACACTACTTTGCTGTCTTCAATAAAAATAAAAAAGGGTTCCTAGAAACCTTTATTCCAAAAGATCCGAACAATAACAATGAGTGGTCAAGTCTTTCCGAAAAAGAAGCAGTGCTTGGTATTATACAAAACTACGAAACAGATATAACAAGCACAATTCTTCGACTCAAGGGACTTCCAGAAAGTATTGAGACCGCAAATCAGATCAACCAGCTTCAAGAAGAACTTCGCGTTATTGACGATCTTCGTCACCAAAAACTTACAAAAGAAGATTCTTTAAAGAAGTTTGTACAATCATATCGACCATCAGGTGACAAAAATCTTGAACATCTTAATAGCTACAGAAATACACCAAAGAAAAAAGGATTTTTTGCCCGTATTGTTTCAAAAAAGAATACACCAAAAGAAGTACAAGAAGTAGACACACCTCAGACTCTGACAATAGGCACAGACGATACACATGCGCAGACAAGCAACATGACGAGACCGTATATGGACGAAGAGATGCATACCGCTATTAAAGACAGGTTATCAGAAAAAGAACAAGGAAACCTTACTATTACAACCAAAGATCAGCAACTTGCTCACACACTTCCAGTAGAAGCAGTAAGAGAGCAGGAACCTTTGACTACAGAACAAGTTCAACCAACGCCTTCGCAAGAAACCGAAGAAAACACCACCCCTGACACCACAACACCTCTACACACACCTGAAGAAGCAGGTAATCCAAGCACCACTCAAGAAACGACTCTAGAGACAACACCTGAAGCAACAAACCAAGAAGAGCCACAACCAGAAACCCCTACACAAGCAGTAGCTCCGTCTCCAGAATCATCAGAGGAACGTGCGCGGAAACTACAAGCTATCGACCGTCTCACAAGCACACTTCGCAGTGAAAAAACAAAAAACTGGGCATCTATTCTTGCACTCGCCGGAGCAGGCTTAACCCTTATGTATGGAGGTAAAGAGTTAGCACAACACATCCACGGAAAGAAAGAAGGGGTAACACTTAGCACTCTTGAGCAACTAGCTTCATGGAAAGACTTCTTCCAAACAGAGGAAGATAAACGTTGGTTACACGATATACACGGCAGTACAAAACTAGGTTTTATCCCTCTTATGCAAAAATGGGCACCTGCTGTTGATATTAATAAAAATAATCCTGCAACGATTGTGGCATTATCAGCAATGAAATGTGTTGAGCTTCTCAATAGTCATGAAATGGTCTACGGACTCAACAACACTCAGCGCGAGCAAGTCTGTCAAGTTGTCCGAAACCTAGAAAAAACAATTCAAGCAACTGATGCCAACAGAAGAGTAGATCCATCTTTCTCACAAAATCCATATTCCTACGCTGATTCTGCAATTACTGTATTTGCATTTTATGACAAAGTGCAGGAAGCAATAGCGCAAGCGGAAAAACTAGAAGCTACACGTAAGAAAAAATAATATGACCCAAGAACAACTCTACAATGAACTCGTCACAGAATTTAACCTCACAGATCTCCCAGAGGAGGACAGGGAAGACATGCTTCTTGAGGTTGCAAAAACAATACAAAAGCAGTTTCTTATCGAAGTCTATGATCGTATCGGGGAACAACAATTCAACGCACTTCAAGCATCTGCTTCAATGGGTGAAGAATTTTATACCACAACCCTAAAACATCTTGTTCCTGATTGTGAAGAAATTTTTATACAAGCTCGCAAAAAAGTAGTAAAAGCTTTTAGCTCTTCATAATAAACGCATTATAAAATGACCTGTTGTCAGAATGTGCTACACTTTGTTTCACATGAGTGAAGCGATACTCTTAAACACAAAACAACAAGAAGCAGTTCTTCACACTGAAGGACCTCTTCTTATCATTGCAGGAGCAGGCGCTGGAAAGACAAAAACCATCACCGAACGCATCGTAGCGATTGTAAAAAAAGGAACAGATCCACGCAACATACTCGCTGTGACATTTACAAACAAAGCAGCAAAAGAAATGCGTGAGCGTATCGTTCACCGCCTCGAAGAAGAACATGTGATTGAAAAAGATAATCCATACCATCACACACCTATTATCAAAACATTCCATTCACTTGGTGTCATGATACTTCGTGAACATGGTGAATATATTGGATTACCAAAACATCCAACAATACTCGACTCATCAGACTCACTCACCATCATCAAACGACAAGTAGAGCACCTCGGCCTCGACCCAAAAATAAATGACCCCTCTAAAATACGATCTATCATTAGTCGTGAAAAAGGGGACTTTGTAAGTGTTTCTCAATACAAAGAAAAAGTTGCTACTGCTCAAATGGATATTATTGCTACGGTATGGAGGTTGTACGAAGAAGAATTAAAAGCTCAAAAAGCTGTTGATTTTGATGATCTTATCGTAAAGACAGTTCACATGCTCGAGACACATACCACTCTTCGAGAATACTATCAAAAACGATTTAGCTATATACATGTTGATGAGTATCAGGATACCAACGCTGCGCAATATGCTTTTATAAAACTACTCATCAACAAAGATCGCAATAATATCTGTGTGGTTGGTGATACAGACCAAAATATTTATAGCTGGCGTGGAGCAAACATTAGAAACATTCTTAACTTTGAAAAAGATTTTTCTGGAGCTTCTACAATTCTTCTTGAAGAAAAT
This sequence comes from Candidatus Parcubacteria bacterium, assembly GCA_039805745.1. GTDB lineage: Bacteria > Patescibacteriota > Minisyncoccia > Phycocordibacterales > UBA5272 > UBA11704. Next base: position 35,579 of record JBDLTQ010000005.1, read on the forward strand.
TATCGCTCAACAGGGAATATTCTTCAGCTTGCTAATAATGCCATCAAAAAAAATACTATTCGCACCGAAAAGAATCTCTTCACCTCACAAGGGGAGGGTGACAAAGTAGACATCATGCCTTGCTGGAACGAAGAAGCTGAGGCTGAACTCCTCGCTCGCACTTGCAAAAACCTTATAGAACAAGGAGAAAGACCAGAGACTATCGCGGTACTCTATCGAGCCAATTTTCAATCTCGTGTTCTTGAAGAAGGATTCTTAAGGGAAAATGTTACCTACAATCTCCTTGGAACAAAATTTTTTGAACGTAAAGAAATAAAAGATGTGTTGAGTTATCTACGAGCATCACTTAACCGATCATCACAACAAGATCTTCGTCGTGTATTCGAAACGCCAAAACGCGGTATCGGCAAAGTAACAATAGCCAAGTTCTTTGCAGGTGAACAACTTCCTAAAACAGCAGAAACAAAAATCAAAAGTGTGTATGATTTTTTGGACACGATAGCGACGATGCTTTCGACAGAACCACTTTCACATGTACTACAAATGATTATCGTTGATTCTGGCATGGAACGAGAACTTCTTGAAGGATCATCAGAAGATAGAGAACGTCTCGAAAACGCTCGTGAGCTCGTATCACTAACTGTTCGTTATGATGGGAGCAAAGGAGAAGAGTCCGTCACTTCATTTTTAGAAGAAACATCTTTACAGTCTGATCAAGATAATGATAATGAAGAAAAAAATGGTGTACGCCTTATGACAATACACGCAAGTAAAGGACTTGAATTTAATCATGTGTTTGTTGTAGGACTAGAACAAGACCTCTTTCCACATAAAAATATCGGCAACCGAAAACGAAGCAAAGAAGAGGAAGAGGAGGAAAGACGTCTCTTTTATGTTGCTGTTACTCGTGCACGTACACACCTATACCTCACATACACTGACCTTCGTACCATCTTTGGCCAAAAACAAATTAACGCCCCGAGTGAATTTCTTCGTGATGTACCCGACGAAATAGCTAACTACCATGACATGTATTATAAAGAGCACGGTGGATCTGTGGTCTATATATAAAAAAAATGGACACGTCTTCGTATCCATTTTTTTGACAGTACACAATACATCTCAACCAAGCATCTCTTTTTCCGCTCTCCAGACGAAACGTGACACAAAGAAGATGCATGCAACAAACATGACGAAGAAAAAGAATAGGGTACTATTGAACACCACATCAAGTGTACAATCTTCTTGAATCCTCACCACCTCATACGGAACACAGAGCATAGTAAGAGTAAAAAGAACGCTATAGAAAAAGAACATAAAAAATATAGCTGTCGTATTTTTTTTATAAAAAGAAGACGAGCTGTTGTGCTTTGTGATGAAAAACAGAGAACGGTATACATCGCATAACAAACAAAAAGAACTGCTGTGATAAAAATAACGACAAGAGCTTCTGTTTGATACATAAATGAAGTAACGATCATACTCTACGCCTTTCAAAGAATCCATCCCTATACTGCGGTATCTACCTCTCTTTGTCAAAAAAAAAGAAAGACCTCTTTACTTCTTCAAAAAATGCTCTAGTATAGAAAGAAATGTATACTTCTCCTAAAAAACAATTTGGTCAGAACTTTCTTACCTCTATTCCAGCCCGTAACGCAATCGTAGAAGCTGGTGAACTTGTATCATCTGATACTGTTCTTGAAGTTGGCCCTGGAAAAGGCTTTCTTACAAAAGGTCTTTTGGAAAAAGGGGCTCGTGTAATCGCTCTTGAAAAAGACAGAGATTTACTCCCATTACTACGTGAGAGTTTTTCATCTGAAACCGCCTCAGGTGCACTCACTCTTTTAGAAGGGGACGTGCTTGATTTTGATCCAGCGCACAATAGCCTCCGCACTGCGTCATATAAACTTATCGCTAATATTCCCTATTATATTACTGGTGCTATTATTTCACGATATCTATCTGAAGTGGTTCAGCCGTCAGTAATGGTTATCCTGATTCAAAAAGAAGTTGCTGAACGTATCGTTGCGCGAGATGGTAAAGAAACACTCCTTTCTTTATCAGTAAAAGTATACGGTGATCCAAAAATTGTCTATAGAGTTTCTCGTGGAAGTTTCTTTCCTGCACCAAAAGTAGACTCTGCAGTGCTTAAGATAAGCACCATTTCACGAAAAAACTTTCTTCATACCTATCACGAATCCATATTTTTTAGACTTATTCATGCAGGATTTGCCCATAAAAGAAAATTTGCACTCTCTAATATAAAAGAAGTATTCAAAGATGTAGACGTTACAGCTTTATTCAAAGAAGCGCAAATATCTGAAAAAATAAGAGCGGAAGATGTTACACTACAAGAATGGTTGACGCTATCCTCGAAATTAGTTACACACTCGTAACTATTGCACTTCTTTTTCTTTTCATACAAACATCTGTTCATAAAAAGAAAAAAACACTTCTATCTCATTGGATGTTATTTGGTTTTCTTTTTAATCTCTATAGTTTTAGTTGGCTCTATACAGTGTATCCACTTCCATGGATACAGGAGGGGACTCTACAACTACTTGGTATCGGTCTTCTACATCTCATTCTTTCTGTTGTGGCTGGTGTTTGTTTTTTTGTTGTTGCTTTTGCTTTTTATACAGAGCGTCATCGACATATTCGTCCACTGCTCTTTGCGACGCTCCTTACTATTGCTGAACTCTTACGTTCATATGCTATTTCACTTCTTTTTTATAGCAAAGACACAACTCTTGAGCTTCATTTTACAGCAAGCACCTTAGGGAATGCATTATCAACAACACCTTTTGTAGAGTTCGCATATTTTGGTGGCACCTTTGCACTTACTTTTGTACTTGGTTATCTGCTTTATAGCAGTAGCGCACTCAAACAACATTTTTCTTATATATATCACATACTATTATGTGTAGCGATCCTTGTTGTACTGCACATAGCTATTCCTGTTACCTCTCTTAAAAAAGGAACTGTTGCTGGTGTTATCACCACAAACTTTCCAAAACCAAAAGAAGGGGAGCACTCTGCTTATTTTGCTTCTACAACAGAGGTGGTCTATGCTCTCACAACAGAACTAGCAGAAAAAGCGTCACAAGCACATATAGAGGTACCTACTTTTATTGTGTATCCAGAAGATACACGTTTTATATCTCATCTCTCTGATGACAACAAAGAGGTGCTTTCAAAAAAATTTAGATCTACTTATTTTATTGATGGTGACACAGTACGTTTAGAGCGTGGCATTGCTAATATTTCTCTTTTTTATAACCTTACAACAAAAGAGTACCTCTATCGTGGTAAAAGTTTTCTTATGCCTTTTAATGAGTACATTCCAACAATTTTTAGTACTATTTTCAAAGTATTCGTCTCTAAAAAAGCATTATCTACCTATGAGCAACAGCACACCTATACCCCGATGAGGAATAACACCGTAGCGTCTCTTGGCACGCACAGAGTCGCTACCCTTATTTGTTCAGAAATTCTTTCCTATAGAACAATACAAAACATAGGAGACGAAAATCCTCATATTGTCTTTTTCCAATCACATCTAAGCACATTCCATAATAATCCTTGGTTTGTCATGCATTTACGATCATTTACAAAAATAGCAGCAGCACAGCTACGAACACCACTTATTAGTAGTACCAATAATGCTCCGGCATTTATTATTTCACCTTATGGATCTATATGGAAAAAAATCCCAACAGGTAACAACTCGGTACTTATTAAATTTTAATACGTACTCTCATTGTACAGAGTGCTAGTGTTATACACAGCTACTTCTGTAGTACCTATAGAGTAGGTATGTATATCACGCTATACTGTGTACTAGTATGGAACAACAACCAATGACAACCAAACGTGCACTTATCGTTGTAGGTATTACAGGATTTCTTATTATACTCATGTTTATTATCCCGGGAGAGTGGGTAGGGGTCGGCACTTCCACTGGAGTAACAAAAAAACCACTTATTCTAAAAACAAAAGAAGAGCTTGGTCTACTCAACAAAGATACTGACAATAATAATACTGCAGACTGGAAAGATCTTCTCAACACCACAACAAACGAGAAAGTGAGAGCGGTTGCAAACACACTAACAGTAACAGAAGAGGATAAGACTCGCCTCAACGACAAAAACAACCTTACAGCATCACTAGGGAAAAATCTCTACACCGTATCTGCATACCTCCAAAAAAATGGAACTGTTTCTGAATCTGATCAACAAAAATTAGCAGAAAAACTTGTCACCGAAGAAGCAAGTAGAATCACTGTGACCACCTATACCACTACAGATATCACAACAACAAAAGATACCACACTCCTTGCAAAAAAAACATATGGTAATGCACTTGCTACACTTCTCAAAAAAGCTAACACCTACAACCTAGGGGATAGTGATGTAGCTGTTATAAAAGAATACCTTACCTCAAAAGACGCGACACTACTTGATTCACTTATTACAAAACGAGTGCATATTGATGAAATCATTACCAACCTTCGCACAATGCCTGTGCCGTACTCTGCTGTGCCATATCACATGCTTCTTCTCAACACTATTTCTGCCTACAGGACAACTATTGACGGCTTATCACAAGCAGACGCTGATCCACTTCGAGCATATGTAGCATTTAGCTCTCTTCTTACCATAAACAAAGAGCTTATTACATCTATGGCTACAGTTATACATTATTTTGTTCTTGAAAAAGTAACCTTTACACCTCAAGAAGCTGGATACTCATTACTACAACGGTAGTTTTATTAGGCATGAATATATTAAAATCTATGAAACACATTCTTCTCACAATTGCTTTTCTTGGAATACTCGCTCAACCAATACAATCACATGCAACGAGTGTTATCGGCGCAACAGAACCAACACAGCTTCTCAATCATGCTGAACTTATACCAACAGCGATAGCAACCGTCGCGACCGAAATCAATACACTTACCGACATGACATGGAATACTATACTTGATCCGATTGCTAATGAACTTATCAATGTAACACTTGAAGACACCTCTGATGACATTCTCTCTTGGATACAAGGTGGGTATGGTGGTGATCAGCCACTTATTATAGAAAACCCCGATGACTACATCACCGAACAGGGGGATTTAGTGGTACGAGAAGCTCTCACCGCTGTTCCAGAAGACAGTATTTTTGGTGAAAGTATCTTTGCTTCTATACTAGAAAGTAATAAAAAAACAACACTCGAGGAAGAAATAGAGGCGATTAGTGATTCTCGTATTCCAGAACTTGTACAAAAAAATCTCTGCAACGAAGAATCTCTTTCTTCACAAACAGGAAACTCTGAGGAAAAGCAAGAGCTCTATGACTACGCATGTAGTGGTGATCCGTCTGACCCAGAAACAGCAGCAAAACTCCAAGACCTCTACGAACAAGACCCTTCTGTTGCAGGGTGGGATGGGTGGCTAGCTATCACCGACGGAAGAAGAGCAGAGAATGAATATACAAAGAACACACTTGCCATAGAAACAACAGCAGAATACAAAAACAGAAAAGAATACCTTGAGGAACGAGGCCTCTACGATGGAGAAAACACCATCAGCCAGACAGAGTGTGTAGAAAAAGAGATTGATTTTATGGGGGAAGAATTTTGTGTTGAGAAAAAAACTATCTCACCAGGAAACAGTGTCCAAAACTATCTTGACCTCGCATCAACTGCAGGATTCCAACGTATGTTTAATATTGACGGAGGAGGGACAGGGGTTGGTATCTTATCTGGTTTCGCCATGAAAGCACTTAATGCTGGGCTCAGTAGTGCTCTTGCTACTATCAAAAGAGAGATTACTTCATCATCAGGGGGGTCACTCACTAATACGACTTTTACACTCAACTCAATAACCCCTTCATCTCAAGATCTTCTTAATAACCCTTCAGCTAAAGCGTCTCTCTTATCAACTATGACTGCCCAGACAGAAAGAGACAAGGCTTCATTATCTGAACTCGAACAAATTGATAGAAATTATCTCTCTCTTGTAAATAATTATGAAAACAAAGTCGCTCAGGTAAAGCAGTGCTACGACTCACTTGTAAGCAATAACCTTGTGCAAAGCACTGACAGTCGTGTTGTTACAGCTACAACATTTTACAATAATAGAATGTCCACCATTAATGAAATTAAAAATACAATAGAAAAAGACACTGAAGCGATAACATCATCAAGGGAAGGAATAGCTGGGTTTATCCAAAAAATACAAGCATCTAACTCAACAGAAGAAATTAATGCAATGTTTAGCTCTTACACATCAACAGTAAAAAGCCTTAGACTTAGCTCTGTTCTATCAGAACGAAAAGGGGAATACGCAGTACAGCAGAGCAACGTTTCTCGAGACACTCAACCAGAATCACTACTCCAAACTTGTAACAATATTCGAAACGGTAGTAACTAGTAAACCAGACTCAAAAGTATTCCCGACTATCCACAAAATACTGCGAATAACATAAAAAATTAACGCAGTGTTTTCTACTTATGTGATAAACTACAGCTATGCTACATTTGAGGAAACTCATTGTTATTTCTGCTATCATTTTAACTACTTTTAGTAGTTTTATTGTTCCAACTAAAACAAAAGCTTCTGCACAATCAGCAAGTGCTTCTGTTCTTAGTGAATTTTCAAATTCATCTTTTCAACAAACCTATACAGACGCTCAAAAAAATCTCTATAACAATGAAATAAACATTCTTAGAACGATTCTTCAAGATAAAGCGTCTGAACTACAGAGAGGCAACCCCTCATACTTTGCGGTAGGAGAAGATCATGCAGAAAATGAAAAAGCATACAAAATACAAGCTTTAAATGATTTTAAAACCCATCTTAATAACGCTATTTCTGAACAAACAAATACTGCACTTAAAAAAGCGCTGAATGACACTCTATCACTAGCTGATAGTCTCCACACCAAAATAACAGTTGACTCCTTAACACAAGATACTCTTAATGCTCAAGGAGGAGGAACTACTGTGGCAAATGCTGAACAAACTCAAAATGCGGCAAATGAAGAACTGCAAGGGGTACGAGAAGATGGTTCTGTAAAAAAAGAAGAGTGTAAAATTACAAACTGGAAAGTAAGTGTCTGTGTTTCAGAACTCGTCGAATGGTTCATCAAAAACGTTATTCTAGAAATCGCTGCTGTTATCTTTTACTTCGCAGCGAATATGCTGAATTACTCTATACAAATAGGTATACTTCAGTTCAAAGACTGGGCACCTGACACTCTCTATCCGATCTGGGTTATTGTTCGACAAATCATCTCTCTTTTTGTTGTCTTTATCGGACTCTGGCTTGGTTTTATGTACATACTAGGAAAAGCAGACACTTTCGAAAAATACATTCCGTGGGTAATTATCTTCGCGTTATTTATCAACTTCTCATACCCTCTCTCTCGTACCGCAATAGATATTTCCAATATTATATCTCTTAATGTATATGCAGCGACAGTTGGTCCAGAAGTGCTGACCAACCCAGAATCATTTACTGGATCTGCCGGTGGTATATTATTACAAAAACTTGGACTAAGCACCCTTGTTACTGAAGCCAACAAGTCACAATCACTCGGGTCCAGTAATCCTTCTGCTGGACTTGGTGCCATAACAGGTATTCCTGGTACTATTATGGTGGTTGTGTTTATTCTTTATGCTGCGTATGTCATGTTTAAAGCCACATTCATACTCGCTATTCGCACAGGGGCTCTTGTGTTTCTTACCATCGCGTCACCGTTTCTCTTTATCGATAGCCTCTTACCAGTGCTTGGAGACAAAGCTCAAAAAATACGCACAATTTTCTTTGAACAGCTCGCTGTAGGCCCTGTGTTTATGATACTCTTTGCCCTTTCTCTTAAATTCATCACTCTTTTTTCAGGGGAAGGAGGACCTATCAAAACGACTTTTGGTAGCGGAGGATCTACTCCTCAGGTATTCTTTAGTGTTCTTATGATGCTTATCATGCTTCATATCACTCTTAAGGTGACAAAAGATTTATCAGGCGCAGTCGGAGAAGGTGTTTCGAATATGATAGGAAAGGTTGGAGGTTTTGCAACAGGGGCAGCTGTTGGGGTAGCTTCAGGTGGGGCTGGACTCCTAGCACGAGGAACAATAGGAAGAGCTGCGGGAAAACTTCGTGATAGTTCGTGGGTAACAAATAACCAAAACTCTGCTGTTGGTCGTCGTGTGTATGACATGTCTAACTCTCTTGCAAAAGGGTCTTACGATCTACGCAACTCGTCTGTTGTAGCTGGTGGTTTTAAAAAAGCTGGTATTACATTAGGAGCAGGAACAAAAGGAGGATATGAGGAACGTGCTCAAATGGTAGCAGATGATCTTCGTACTCGCGCTTCACGAATAAAAACACATTATGAGCGTGATGAGTTTAAAAAAGATAAGGATGGGAATATTATGTATGATGAAAAAGGTCTTCCAGTATACGCCAACAGAAAAGGCGATGTGAATAAAGAAGGCATGGAGGCGTATAATACATTTGTTAATAATCCAGGAAAAAATCTAGAACTAACTGGTGCACAGAAAGAGAAGTTCAAACAAGAGCTAGCTGAGAAAAAAACAGAAAAAGACATGGCTCACTACAATAGCCTACCTGATGAAGAAAAGGACGCAAAATACCAAGAAATGAAAACTCATTTTGAAGAGCTTAAAAAAACTGACCCTAAACTCAAGAATCCAGAAACATTATCACTTGTTCAAACCCTTGGCACAATAGAAAAAGGATTTTCTGATGAAAAGAAAAAGTTTAACAAAGAAGTAGACACACTTAGCGCACGCTACGCAGGAACAACAGGAAAAGATGATGCAGATATCCTCGCTAATCGTGTACGTCTCATCAATGGTATCGATGACATAAAGAAAAAACAAGCACTTATTGATAAAGTGGCCAATGATGCTGTCACAGAGTATAACAAGCTACAAGATTCTGATCCGCAAAAACGTACTGAGAAGCGTGCCAACTTCATGAATGCGCTTCCTACGATTATAGCAACCGAGGTAAATAAAAAACTTGGAGAAAAAGAACAGCCTCTTGCGTATGATTTTAGAAACCAAGTAGCTACTACACTAGACAAGCAAAAAGAATCTGGACCAACTAGCCCAATTACCAGAGGAGCCACATCTGGTGGATATGACTTTACTCAACAGACAGCCAAGATACTACAAAACCAAACAAACTCTGGAGACAGCCAACCACTTGCAACAAAAGAAATAATGACAGAGGAAGAGATTGCTACTAGACGCAAAGAAAAACTAGCCCAAGCAACAACCTTCGCACAAGAAGAAATGAATACTCAGACACAGGCACATGAAATGGCAGGAGATATTCTTGCGAGAGTACGAGCAAATTCAAGACGAAAAAAACATAACCCATAAATACCATGAGCTACCCATCGTATATTTCACAAAACATAGAGGAGCTTATCGATAGAGCACCTGATCATATCCTAGACATCATTGAAAGTGATGACATTCCTAATGTAACTATCACTCTAGGTAATAACTATAAAATACCCGTAGGGGACCAAGCTTCACTTTCTGATATTATTACCTTTACTATTATTGGAGCTCTTCAGACAGAAGATGTAGTTCAAGCCTTGCAAGACATGGCTCATGTTTCCTATGATGATGCAGTTAATATTGCCACAGATCTTGAGTTTTCTCTTTTTGAAAAAGCCCGTGTCACATTACTCAAAAAAGAAGGGGAGATAAAAACACTTGAGTTTAATGGACAGCGATCAAAAGAAGAACTAAGAAAAGAAATTATGGATACCACAAAACGTGAGAGTGGTTTACATAAAAACCAAAGCACTGTAGCACCAAAAAAACCTTCTATCATAGCCCCTGGGTCTCGTTCACAGCTTATGGAGCAGTTACAAGTTATCGGCAATATACCAGATGATGAAGAGATAAATGAACGCCTGCAACACATCCATGAGCAAATAGCAGCTCTCAAAAAACAAGAAGATGATAACAGTCTTGAATCTACTGTTGCGCTGAAGAGTTTTATGTTTGGTGAAAAAGGTAAAGAAATGGTTACCCCTTCACTACGACCAGCAACCTACAGTGTTGCTCCGAAAGAATACAATGTAGATCCATATCGAGAAATAACAGAAGAAAGCTAAAAGCTGTAAACAATCCTAAACCTCTGGTTGTAGCTATGTAGATACTCTTGTGTGATATACTATTGTTATGCAATTTCGTGTTCCACAATTCATTGACATTGAGGACAAAGTCTTTGGTCCATTCACCTTAAAACAGTTTGGATACATGGCCGGGGCTGGTGGTTTTTCTTTTCTTATCTGGACTTTTATCTCCATAAAATTCTTTGCAATTTTACTTATCGTGCCTGTTGCTGGACTTTTTCTTGCTCTTGCTTTTGTAAAAATAAATAACCGCCCTTTTGGTGACATGCTTGAAAGTGCTTTTAATTATTACACCAATCCAAAACTTTACACATGGAAACAACCAATGGCAGAAAATAAAAACGATCCTATCAATCAAGTCGTATCAGACACTCAGAAAGAGATTGTTATTGAAAAAACAAATCGTGACCGTATTCATGATGTAGCACTAGGACTTGATGTCTATGAGCGTAACTCACAGAAAGAAGAAGACTATACGAACTAACTAAGGTATACTATCTATAGTACGTATGGCAAAAGGATCAGCTACTCAACAATTCGTTCCTATTGATAAAGTTCGCGATGGTATTATCGTCCTCAAAACAGGGGAGCTTCGTGCTATTCTTATCACAAACTCTCTTAACTTAGGATTAAAAAGTGAAGATGAGCTTACTGCTGTGATCTCTCAATTCCAGAACTTTCTCAACTCACTTGATTTTCCTGTTCAATTCTTTATTGAATCCAGAAAACTCCACATTGCTCCCTACCTCAACCTTCTCCAAGAACGTAGTAAACTCGTCAAAGAAGACCTTCTTAAAATACAGATACATGAATACATTGGATTTATTCAAAAATTTACAGAAGAAAGCAACATCATGACGAAACATTTCTTTATTAGCGTTCCGTATTATGTACAAACGAATACTCAAGCATCCTCCCCATCACCGATAGACATGCTTTCATCGCTTGCTGTAGGCCAGACCACACGAGGACAACAAGATCCTTTTGAGTTAAGCCGTATTCAACTTGAACAACGTATTGCGGTTATCATACAAGGTCTTTCTCGTTTTGGTATTCGTGCACAAAAACTTGACACTGAAGAACTTGTGGAACTTTTTTATAAACTTTTTAATCCAAGTGATGACGCTGGGCACGCACCTAAACTACAACAATCATAACTATCTATGGGACTTTTTGACTTTCTCAATACGAATAAAAACAAAACAGCAACACCTGTTTCTCCTATTCTTCCAGAACAGGTATATAAGATTGCAGAAATGCAGCTCAGAGATATCATAGCGCCGAGCGCTCTTGAAATTCTTCCAAAATCAATCAACTTAGGCACTTCTATTGTGCGTTCATTCTTCGTTATTTCATACCCTCGATATCTTACTGATAACTGGCTTAGTCCACTCATCAACCTTGATAAAGTGTTTGATATAGCTATCCATGTTGTACCACTTAACACCGGTGAGGTAATGAAGTCCTTTCAAAGAAAAGTTGCTGAGGTAGAGAGCCAGATTATGACACGTGAAGAAAAGGGAATGGTGCGCGACCCTACACTTGATGTTGCATACCAAGACCTTGAAGATCTTCGCGATGGTCTCACTCAAGCTCAAGAAAAAATGTTTGAAGTCTCTCTTTATATTAATCTCTACGGGGAATCCAATGAGGAACTTGATCGTGCCGAAAATGAAATAAGAAATATCCTAGAGAGTAAACTTGTGTATATAAAACCTTCTCTCTTTCAGCAAGACACGGGATTCATTTCAAATCTTCCACTTGGTCAAGATATGCTTGGAATAAAAAACAAACTCAACACCTCCCCACTCTCTTCATTTTTCCCATTTGTTTCATTTGATCTTTCTTCAGACAAAGGGATTCTCTACGGTCTTAATCGTCACAACGGTAGTCTTATTCTTTTTGATCGATTTTCACTTGAAAACTACAACTCTATCATTTTTGCAAAATCTGGTTCTGGTAAAAGTTACTTTACAAAACTTGAGATTCTTCGCACTCTCATGTTTGATACAGAAGTTATTATTATTGACCCAGAACGAGAATATGAATTCCTTGCGGAATCTGTTGGCGGGCGTTACTTTAATATATCGCTTATAAGTGACCACCACATTAATCCTTTTGATCTCCCACACCCAACAGAAGATGAATCACCGTCTGAAGTACTTCGTAGTAACATCGTTACTCTCGTTGGTCTTTTCCGTGTAATGCTAGGAGGACTTACACCAGAAGAAGATGCCATTATTGATCAGGCAATCACTGAAACATATGCTCTTAAAGATATTAATGGTGATACCGACTTCACCTCTCTTGAACCACCACTTCTTTCTGACTTTGAAATGGTACTAGATGGAATTGAGGGGTCAGAAAGCCTTCTTCAGCGACTTCAAAAATATACAAAAGGGACATGGGCTGGTTTTATCAATGAGCCAACTAATATTGATATCAATAAAAAACTTATTTGTTTCTCTATTCGTGACATGGAAGAAGAACTTAAGCCTGTAGCGATGTATATTATTACACACCACATCTGGAACTCTGTTCGAAAAACACTTAAAAAGCGCCTTCTTATTGTGGATGAAGCGTGGATTATGATGAAAAATGAAGACACTGCATCATTTCTCTTTGGTCTTGCAAAACGTGGAAGAAAATATTTCCTTGGTTTAGCAACAATCACCCAAGACGTTGGAGACTTTCTCAAATCACCATACGGACTTCCTATTATTACCAACTCATCAATACAAATCCTTCTTAAACAATCACCGTCATCTATTGATTTAGTACAAAAAACATTTAACCTCACCAATGAAGAAAAATACCTTCTTTTGGAGTCAGGTGTTGGGGAGGGTATATTCTTTGCTGGACTCAAACATGTGGCACTCAAAGTTGTGGCATCATATACTGAGGATCAGATCATCACAAGTGACCCAGCTCAACTTCTTAAAATAAAGAAGATGAAAGAAGAGCTCAATGAATCAAAAGGTCTATGATAAAAGACTTCTTTATCATAGGTAGTCTGATAGGGTCACTATGTCTTGGATCATGTGTTGTCTATGCTCAATCACAAGTATCTGGAAAAATCACCCTTAAACCAGAAAACCCAGAACCAAAAAGTGAAGTAACTCTAACCTTTTCAAGTTACAGTTTTGATGCGGCAACAGCGTATATCTCTTGGAATGTTAATGGTACTCAAGTACTTCGTGGTGAAGGGGAGACGATACTCACACTTCAAGTGGGAGATGTTGGGGAAAGATATATCGTAGTAATGAAAGCAGAAACAGTAACAGGTCTCAGCATCGAACAGCAAATTACCGTAACTCCGACATCTGTCATACTTCTCTACGAAGCACCTCAAAGCTACACACCGGTTCTCTATCGAGGGAGATCACTTCCATCAACCTCTGCTCAGGTTCGTGTGACAGCATTACCATTTATAAGTGAAGATGGTAAAGTATTACCCCCGTCATTACTTTCATATGTATGGTATGTCGGTAACACTTCTATAAAAGAAGCAAGTGGTAAAGGAAAACAAACAGCCAATCTTACTCTTGATTATCTCAGTAACAAAACAGATATAAAGGTTGTTGTTCGTTCCCCATTTGGCACCACCGCCACAAAATCGATCACTATTTATCCGCATGAAATTATGCCACTTCTTTATACATATAATGAACTTTTTGGAACTGATTTTCAAAAACGTATTCACAAACGTTTCGAAACAACACAAGATTTTAGTATCATTGTTGAGCCTTTTTATGTGTCAAAAAAATCTCCTATTAATGAAAAAACAATGTCATTTAAGTGGCTTTTAAATGGACTTGATTTTACTCCTTTAGGTGGACAACTTCTCACCTTTACGCCTAAAAAAGGTGACTTTGGATCAAAGACATTACACATTTCTGTATACGGACCAGACAAGCGACTTCAAAAAGGTGAGACTTCTGTGGAACTTATTTTTGATACACGCTAACACCTATGGCATCATCGTACACACCCCTCGAATCCGGCTATCTCTCTACCTTTGGTTCTATTCCAACATTCTCAGGAAGTGGGGGTTCTTTTTATTCAAGTGTGGTATTCGTTTATCTTCTTTTCTTTGCAATTATTGTTGTT
>JBDLTQ010000006.1:0-11951 GCA_039805745.1 Candidatus Parcubacteria bacterium
CGAAAGGGTGTAGCAATAAGGCGGAGTAGACGTTGTTGTCGTAGATAGGCTATACGGGAGTGGAAGGAGTAGGAAGACATAGAGATATATACACAAGTGTATCCCTTTAGAGAGAGTAAACAAGTGGATAAGTACTGTAAGGAAAGAGAATCTAAGGTGTTTGTGATGATGTAGAGAAGAACCCCATGAAGCCGAGGGCTTCATGGGGTTCTAAGATCTAGATTCTATACTCTATGTTCTACGCTCTAGAATCTATACTCTGTACTCTAAGACTATTAAGAAAAATTATAGTTTTTTTACAGTAGCAATAGCCTTTTCTAACTGCACATCACGAACTGAACCATCTTTCGCTTTAAGTGTTGAAGTTGCTGTAACTTCAATATCAGGTTTGATACCAAATTCTGAAATGTTGATCCCGTTTGGTGTGTACCACTTCGCTACTGTTACTTTAAGAGAAGCTCCGTCTTCGAGATTGATGAGCTCTTGTACAGAACCTTTACCAAATGACTTAGTACCCACAACTTTAGCAACACCATGATCTTTAAGAGCCCCCGCCAAGATCTCCGAAGCTGAAGCTGATCCACCATCAACAAGCACTACTACTTTTACACCTGAAGGGATTCCGATAATACCAGTACTTCTATGATTGAGAGCTGTTTCAGACTTACCCTGCTTCTCACTCACCACCACCTGACCATCTTTAAGGAAGTAACTCGCCATAGTAACCGCAGCTTCGAGATACCCGCCAGGATTTCCTCTTAGGTCGATAACAAGATACTTAAGCCCTGACTGAATAAAATCATTAATGGCGTTACGGAAAAGATCTGGTGACTCTGCAGAAAAATTATAAAGATGTACTACAAACACTCCTTCTTTCTTTTCTGTATCAATAGTAGGTATTTTTATTTCTTTTCTTACAATAGCAATATCTTTTGTCTGTTTTTCTCCTTCGTGAATCACCGTTATGACCACCTTAGTGTCGAGTTCTCCACGAATAAGTCCTACCGCGTCTTCAGAACTCATACCAATAGTACTTGTTCCATCAACAGCGACAATAATGTCTCCTGCTTTTATTCCAGCTTTCATAGATGGAGAATCTTTCAGTGGAGCAATCACAACGATATTCCCCTCTTTCATACCGACAGTCATACCAACTCCGCCAAATGATCCTTTTACATTCTGAGCGAAACTCTTTGCTTCTTTTGGTGGCATAAATACAGTGTACGGATCCTTGTAGCTTTCAACATATCCTTTAATAAGACCGTATTCAAGCTCTTGTGCTGTAGGAAGTGTTGAAGAAGATTTCCAAAAAACAAATTTTTCATCAAGATTCTTCTGAACAGACTTAAACAACGACGACGTGAGGAGTGTCGAGGAACTTGTGTCTGCTTTAGCAAATGAGTTAAGACCATTTCCGATTAAAACACCTGAAGCAAACACTGCAAAAATAAATGAACCGATTGCAATGCTTTTCATAGCAAAATGTTTTGAAATATATGGTGAGTGTGATGCCTTGTGCATAAAAGTGCGAAGTAATTGTTTCATAGAATTCTAGTATACAATCTCTATGGTAGAATAAAAGGGATAAAATAACTTCATATCAACATGTCTCAAAAGATACAGCTTTATAACACATTTTCAAAAACAGTAGAACCTTTTACCTCACTTCATAATGGGCATGTTGGCATCTATTCATGTGGACCAACAGTCTACAACTATGCACATATAGGGAATCTGAGGGCTTATGTTTTTGCAGACATGTTGCGACGCACTCTCGTACACGCTGGATATACAGTGACTCATGTTATTAATATCACTGATGTTGGACACCTTACCGATGATGGAGATAATGGGGAAGATAAGCTAGAAAAAGGAGCCCATCGTGAAAACAAAAGCGTGTGGGATATTGCACGTTACTATACAGATGCATTTATGTCTGATATTGAAGCTCTTGCTATTCCACAAAGCGCATACCTCTTTCCTAGAGCAACTGATACTATAGAAGAGCAAATAGATCTGATAAAAACTCTTGAAAAGAAAGGGTACACTTACAAGATCAATGATGGCATCTATTTTGACACCTCAAAATACCAAGACTACGGACATCTAGCAAAACTAGATATAGCAGGACTCAAATCTGGTGCACGTGTTGAGGAAAATAAAGAGAAAAAAAATACTACAGACTTTGCATTGTGGAAACTATCTCCTCAATTGCACGAAGGGCAACCAAAAAGAAAAATGGAGTGGGATTCTCCTTGGGGTGTAGGCTTCCCTGGATGGCATATAGAATGTAGCGCTATGTCCAAAAAAATACTTGGAAATCACTTTGATATCCATACTGGTGGTATTGATCATATTCCAGTACATCACACAAATGAGTTAGCACAAAGTGTCTGCGCAAATGGTGAACCGTATGTAAACTACTGGATGCATGTAAACTTCTTAAATGATACAACTGGGAAAATGTCAAAGTCAAATGATGATTTTCTTACACTTTCTACGCTTAGAGAAAAAGGATACGATCCAATGGCGTATCGTTATTTCCTTCTTATGACACACTACAAAAAGGAAATAACATTCTCTTACGGAGCACTTGACGCTGCCTCTGTTGCATACAAAAAACTATTTCAATTTTGTGAAGATAGTGAAACGAAAGAAGGAATACTCTCCCACTCGTATCTAACGTCTTTTGTGGAATCTCTCTACGATGACATAAACACACCCGAAGCAGTTGCGACACTATGGACAATGCTTAAAGATACATCTCTTACACAAGAAGATAAGTATCAAACAGTTCTTCGCATGGGTGCAATACTTGGTTTATCCCTTGAAAAAGCTCACAAAAAAAACATTACTATTCCTACTGAAATAGCTGACCTTGTTGCAAAAAGAGACCTTGCTCGTAAGCAAAAAGATTTTAGAACATCAGATGAGCTACGCGATGCACTTGCAGAATTAGGTTACACCGTAAAAGACACCAAAGACGGACAGGAAGTGGAGGAGCTTTAGAACATAGAGTTTAGAATTAGATTTTAGAATCCCGTGAAGCCTTCGGCTTCACGGGATTCTCTGTGTTCTGAGTTCTACACTCTATGCTCTACCAGCTTTACAATCCCTCCCCAGTTATCCCCACAATCCACTATTTTTACTATCTCCACACTCTTTTTTGATTTGTGCAAGCACCACTCTATTTAGTACACTCTCTAGTATGCTACCTCTTAGTCAATTAACCCCTCATCAAAAACCAAAAAATAAAAAACGTTCCTACGAACAGTATGATCGTAAACCATCTGCAGAAGACCCTCTTCGTGGTGCTCGTATTCCTCCACAAGACCTAGAAGCGGAGCGTGCACTCCTTGGTTCACTCCTCCTTTCACAAGACGCTTTATATGACATTGCAGATCTTGTCACTTCAGAGAGTTTTTATTCTGCAAAACATCAAATTATTTTTGAAGCTGTTGAAGGCCTTGTAAACCAAAAAGAACCTGTTGATATTCTGACGGTATCTGCAGCCCTTCGTGAACAAAAAAACTTTGAACAGATTGGCGGGGCTGAATACCTCTCTGATCTTCTTGGACTTGTTGGTTCTTCTGCAAATATAAAATATTACGCTACCATCATTCGCAAAAAAGAACTTCTCCGACGCCTAATCGAAGCGAGTAATCATATAAGCGAAATGTCATATGAAGAAACCGAGACTCTCGAATCTATTCTCGAAGATTCAGAACGTACCATATATGATATTACAGCAAAAGGGAGTTCGTCCTCTCGCCTTATCCCCTTCACTGAAATGATCGATGAAACATGGACACGTATAGAAAAAATTGCTGATAATACTGGTGGTATGAGAGGTACACCGAGTGGTTTTAAAGAACTCGACAATAAACTGTCTGGATTCCAGCCATCAGACCTGATTATTCTTGCTGCACGTCCATCTGTTGGTAAGACATCACTCGCACTCGATTTTGCACGTAACGCCGCAGTTAAAAATGGAGTCCCTGTAGCAATCTTTTCACTTGAAATGAGTAAAGAACAGCTTGTTGATCGTATGCTCTCAGCTCAGTCACAAGTGGACGGATGGAAACTACGTACGGCAAAACTTTCTCTTGATGAAGAGTTTGAACGCCTTCAAGCTGGCATGCATGAGCTCATGAAAGCTCCAATCTTCGTAGATGACACTCCTGCCAACACCATCCTCAACATGCGTAGTACATTGCGTCGTATTCACAGTGACAAACCAGTTGGCCTTGTGATTGTAGACTACCTTCAGCTTATGGGTACAGCAAAAGCGTATGACAGTATGGTCAATCAAGTAACCGAAATTTCTCGCTCCCTCAAAGGTCTAGCAAAGGAATTTAGTGTCCCTGTTATCGCACTTTCTCAGCTCTCTCGTGCCGTGGAAGCTCGTGGTGGACGACCACGCCTTTCTGACCTTCGTGATTCAGGTTCCATCGAACAAGATGCGGACGTGGTAATGTTTATTCACCGTGAAGAAAAATATGGTGAAAATAATGGTACTGAACGCCAAAATATCATTGAGCTTCTCATTGAAAAACACCGTAACGGACCAACAGGTATAGTAGAGCTCTACTTCGACAATAAAAAAACATCCTTCCTTTCTGTCGAAAAATCAGAGTTCGGAGACTTTTCTCTTCCTTCTGTTTCGGTGCCAGAGTTTTAAACAACATAAAATATTTTTAAAGAAATAAATAATAACTTATTTTTGGTCATATGAAACTGATGGTTTCGTGTGACCATTCATACTAAATTCTACATTCTGCACTCTAAGCTCTAGTCTTCGGAATTACTAGAACCATACACTCCCTGTCATTATTCATAGAACGTAAAGACTACTGACTGCCTCTTGCGTGGTATACTAAATCAATTATCTACAATAAATCATGAACCCGACCGACAGACTTACAGAACTATTCATGAGATTCCCAGGTATTGGACCAAAACAAGCCAAGCGTTTTGTATATTTCCTTCTTCGTGAACATTCACATTACAAAGAACAGCTTATAGCAGTACTAGAGGAGCTCAAGCATACAGGTAAGCAATGCGAGAAGTGTTTTCGTTTTTATGGTGACAAAAGTCACAATCAAGCACAAACACTTTGTGATATCTGTTCCTCATCATCACGAGAACAAACAACAATAATGCTCGTAGAAAAAGAACTTGATCTAGATGCAATAGAAAAAACAGGTTCATATAATGGGCTTTATTTTATCATCGGAGGATTAGTTCCACCCCTTACCGAAAAACCATCTGAGCTCATCAGAATAAGAGAACTTACATCATATATTCATAACGGAATACAAGAGCAAACCTTGCAAGAAATTATCTTTGCTCTTCCTGTGACAGACTACGGAGACACCACCACTGACTATATAGAAAAAACAATAAAGCAAATTGTTGGAATAGAAGCTATAACACTTACCCATCTTGCTCGCGGCCTCTCTTCAGGTCTTGAAATAGAATATGTTGATAAAAACACTTTTAAACAAGCTTTTGAACGCCGTAACTAAACTCACAACACCTCACAACAATTAACACCTACAGAAATAAAGAGAGAGGAGATCTAAATAATAAAGAGCGACGCCTACGGCGTCGCTCTTTATTATGGCACCTTCCTTACGATTACTTAATCGCGTCTATCTTAATCCCCATGTACGGCTGACGATGACCATTACGCTTATGATAGCGTGACTTAGCACGGTAGCGTACCACCATAACTTTATCAAGCTTTCCTGATTCTACGATAGTAGCCTGTACACTTGCACCCTTTATGAAAGGAGCTCCGAGTTCAGTACTCTTTCCATCATCCCTCAGTACTACCTCATTAATAGTAACAGAATCCCCAACTTTATAATCTCCGGCGAGTTTTTCAACAGCAATCTCATCACCTACAGCGATCTTGTATTGCTTTCCGCCTGTTTGAATAACAGCAAATGACATAGTTGTGAAATTATACACTATTTTGTAAAGCTATGCAATAGAATGATCTTGACTGAGATATTCCTCTATTGTCTAACAAAAATACCTAAAACTAACCTGTTTGCTTATTCCTCCTCAAAAGAAGGCTTATCGATGAGAGTTGGGTCGATACTGACATCATTACCTGTAATACGAAACACATCTTTATCTACCTTTTTGAGCTCTTTATACGCGGTATTATAGTGATTGACCGTTGTTCCTAATGTAATTCCAAGCTTCTTCATATATTCTTCATACGCAGCAAGGTGCTTCCCTAGCTCTTCTACACGCTTTTCAATATGCTTGGCACTTTCTTCTATTTTAAACGCCTTGAAGCCGTACAATACTGACTGAAGATACGCATAAAATGTTGTCGGGGAAACAATCACCACTTTGCGTTTGTTATAGGCATACTCAATCAAATTTTGAGTATTGACCGCGCCACGAGATACCTGATTTACCAAGAGATCGTAATAAATACCCTCTGCCGGTATAAACATAAACGCAAACGGCAGTGTTCCCTCTTCTGGGCGAATATACTTCGCAGTCTCATCAATTCGTTTTTGAATATCTTTTTTAAACTCTGTCTGATAGTAAGCAACATCTTCTTCATCATCAGCATTCATGAGCCGTTGATAGTTATCAAGAGAATACTTTGCATCAACAGGAATAATACCTTCTTTGGTACGAATGATCGCATCTACCGCCTCACCGTTATTAAAATAATACTGCATCTCGTATTGACCTGGTGCAAGCATGTTCGCAAGTATCTGTTCAAGAGCAGCTTCACCAAGGTTACCTCGCTGTTTCTGGTGAGTAAGCACTTTTTGCAAATTTTGTAACTGTTCTGTCATAGAAAACACCTGTTTGTTCCCTTCTTTTACCTCAGTAAGCTCACGAGTAACATCAGCAATGAGTCTCGAAGCCTCACTGCTCTGCCTATGAAGCACTTGGTGAAGCTCAGACGATGAACGTTCGAGTTTATTTTCAAGAGTTCCACGTAACCTCTCGAGCTGATCCTGAAGAATGAGAAAGGTTTGATCTTCTTTTTGATTTGTGCGTCCCCCATTTTTAAATAAAATAATAAAGAGAAGGACAATAATCACAACTCCAATACTACCAATAACTAAAAGTTCTAATGACATATATATCTAGTATCAAAAAGTATACCATGTGACGACTAAGAGCATGTCTCACTTACTACGACAGCATCACAACATGCTGATACTCTTCCAGCACCACCATAAGCTACTACACTACTAGTAAAAAAATAAAAAAAATGGTATGAATAGAACTGAGAGAAACAATACTGTTCTCCGCATCATGTCACAACCAACAATAGAGGGTTTTGAAAATGAAACATTTGGTTACACTACCAACTGAAAGCATCGGACACATCGAGGTCTATATACGGAGCAAGCCGACATCCTGCCCTTTTTCTAAGGAAGCAAAGGCTCTTCTTATGACCCATTTCAAAGATGTCCCACTTGTTGTGAAAGATATCTCATCTTCCGACGAGCGAACCAAACATACCATCGCCAAAGACTGGTTAGCGCTTCAAAAAAGCTACCCAACCGCAAAAACTATTCCTCAAGTTATCATCCACTACTTTGTTGATGATGAACAGAGGACCGGTTATGTTGGGGATGAAAAAGCACTTAAAGTTCTTTGCGAAAAAAGAACCGGTGTACCTATTACACCAAATGAAATAAACATTGCCTAAAAACAATCCAAGAACGATACCAGCTCGACTGAAATAAAAGTAGCTGGTATCGTTTTTTCTTTATATGGTATACTGTACCCCACTATGCAAGAAACAATTAAAGCAGAAATCAAAGCAGCGATGATTGCAAAGGACTCTGTACGCCTCGGTACACTTCGCATGATATCAGCCGCATTTACTAATGAACTTGTTACTCAAGGAAGACCTCCAACTGACCCTCTATCTCAAGAGGACTGTATGAAAGTCATTAAACGCCTCGCAAAACAGCGAAAGGATTCAATAGATCAATTCACTTCTGGTGGACGTCCTGAACTCGCAGCTGATGAGCAAGCAGAGCTTGTTGTAATAGAAGGATTTCTTCCTGCACAAATGCCAGAATCAGAAATTGAAGAAAAAATAAAAGCAAAACTTGCAGAGTCTCCTTTTGACCCAGCAAAGAAAGGGCAGTTTATTGGCATGATGTGTAAAGAGCTTGGAGACACTGCGGATGGTGCAGTAGTAAAAGCTGTTATTGATAAACTTACTGCGTAATAACAACATGTCGATGGAAACATTTCCAAACCATCAGGGACATCAAGAAATAGATCAAGAAAAAGTAAAAAAGAATGAGCGTCTTCTTGACGCTTATTCTTTTTTTATAGAACAAAAAAGAGGACCCTTGCAAGAGGGAGAAGTACTTTCAATAACGGAACGTGAATTAAACTTCTTATACTTAAGAGCAACCAAAGAGGAGGATGCATTGAGACTTCTTAATAAGAAACTTCCTCATATATCACCGGATGAGCTTCGTCATTTTCTAATACAAGAAAAAGGACTACAAATAAAAGCGGAACAAGAAAAAGTTGTCAGGCGCTGGCGCTCAACAACACAAGCTATACAGGCATCACCTACACACAAGACTAGACTCCCTCATACAAAGGAAGCTGGAACTAAAGAACCATCAACCTATTCAACCAAGCTTGCCCAATACGGAGATGACACACTAAAAGACTAAATAGTGCCTATTGACTAGAAGCTGTAAGTATTCTAGTCTACTATATAGATGCCCCTTAACCCTGAGGATTATTAAATGAACACTTTAGCGGTGACCACCCAAGAACTCACAGAACTCGAGACTCATCTTGATGACAAACACTATTTTGATCACCTTGCACGAAAAATAGTAGGTAATTATACATATAGCAAGATACTTACCATGCACACTGCACCAGTCTCAACAAAAAAAGTGCTTGAAGAAATCAAAAATATCGTGACCAAAAGATAAAAAAATATCAAAAAGCATCCGACATAGTTCAGATGCTTTTTTAATTACACTTTACTGGAACAGGGACTCTAGTTGGTGGTCGCTCTCTACTCTCTATATCTGTCTGAGCTTCTTCAAAAACCATTATACAAGGAACATTCTGTGGAAGCACATAGGATATCTTTGTCTCAAACCGTACCCATCCTGGCACCGACCACTTTGTTGTTGCCACTGCGGTAGAAACACCGACAACTTTATTATTTCCATCAACTACCACAATAGGAAACTTTCCGTCACGAAACATTGTCTCACGAGCCTCTCCAATAAATGAGAGACCGGTGTACACGTGACCCCCTTCATATATAGAAAGATTTCGTATATATAAACTACGATGAGACATAGTACTCTGTGGAGAAGGTTTATTTGAAGTAGTCTGTTGTCCTTGTGTGGTTACTTGTGCTTGATATTGTGTAGACTCAGGAACATACGAAGCAACATAATACGACGGACTTATATCTGTGCCATCTGGTGTCACGACGACAGTTCCTGTAGAAGTATAGACAACATACCCTACTGTCGGGTATGTGTATCCAGATGACGAAGTATCACCCCAGCCATTATAAGGCGCGCTCGGAACATAGACATTCGTGTATTCATTCTGAATTTTTTGTGAGGGAAGTAATCCGGCATAATTCTTAGGAGATGGAAGCCAGTCTTTTTTGACACCATCTTTTTCATTATTAAAAAATGATGATGATACTGAAGAAAAACTAAGCGCAGGAAAAAGAAGCGACGCAAGCCACCATACAAAAGCAGCAAAAAAAGCTCCGAACATGAGCCGTATCAATATACCGAGAATGTGACGCATTGTATCCATACTTTATCGAGATATAGTTTTATACCCGCCACACGTAGACTCTGACCAGAGACCTCGACCTGATGACTTAGCTAATGTCTGCAATTCTCGAAACTCTGACTGATAAAGATATGGAGTCATGTAGGTATACTCATATGCATACCCTTCTGCCACCATCTTCCTATTCACCATCTGTCCATCTTCTAAATAGACATATGCCAAGACACGATTATAGGTATCACGATACCCTTGAGACACATCATATTCTAATCTCACAATCTGCCCATCAACAAGTTCTTTCATACGACTACTAGCCTCTTTACCAAAACACTCAACAGTACGCCTTGGGTCAACTGTTTCTGGTGTATTGATACCAATAAGGCGCACAGACTCTATACTATCTCCCATCAGCACTTTTATTGTATCCCCGTCGACAGCTTTTTCAACAGTATAAAATGTCCCAACAGTATTAGGCATCTTGTCTGGAAAATCAAAAGGAAGTAGCCCGCGGGTATCCAAGTCATACACATATCCAAGAATAAAAATCACAAGAACTATTCCAAAAAAATGTTTTGATCTGTTAAGTATAGCGTCACTTACATGTGCTGACATAATATAAAAAGTTTAACACACATTTGGAGCGCTTAGCTTCTTAGCTAGTGTATAAGTAGCAATACACAAAAAAATAAGCCCAATATACCCAATCTCTTGTCCCTGATAAGGGAAAAATGATAACATCGTAGAAAACCCGAGAAAACCAAGCATAAGACTAAGAAGTGCTGTTCCACATGCCGCACATCCAATACCTAAAAAAGCAAGAATAAGCCCCAACCCGCTGTACATACCACTTTTTAGAATAGCTCCTCCACGTATCTTCATATACGTATACGCAAGTGACATGTTGATACCACTCAAAAATGAACCGAGGACAACAAGAACTAGTGTTCCGGTTGTGAAAGTATTAGTAATATCAAAAAGAGTAGTAACAAACAGCGCCATCTTGGTAGTAAGCGGAAGTGATGAGAGTGATAGAAGACCAATCGCCGCTTGACCATTTTGTGAAATAAGCAAAAGAAGAAAAAGAAGTAGTGTCGTCACAATAATAATAGCACGACTATCAGAACGTCTTACGATGAGACTCAAACTTTCTACTACTAATTTCATATATCTATAAAGTGTACCACATTGTTACTTCTAGTTTATGGAAGATTGTCAGATGTTGATGTTGCATTTGTTTGACTATCACCCTCTGGTAGTGCGGTAGGTATGATCTCTACTGTTTCAGAAGATTCAGAAGAGGTATTGGTGGTGGTAGCTTCATCTGTGGTAGATGTTGCAGTCCCTAGAACTTCTCCTGATGACACAAGAGATGGTTCAGTATCTGGTGACTGGTGTCCCTGATTAGATGACTGTGTTGTAGACGATGGATCAAGGAGAAGCAACGAGTCGAGTTTTTCCTTAGTGACACATGTCTTATTTGTTCCTTCGCCAACGCAAATAACACGCACATCAAGCGTATCAGTGTAGACATCTCTTGCAAACACCGTATCAAAATACCCCACCACAGCACTCATCTTCACAGCAACATACTCCTTGACAACAGAGAGACCGGAAGTAAGACGAGTAGTGAGAGATTCTGCAATAGTGGTAGTAGGAAGTGTGGAAGTAGCAGATGAGATGAAAGAGATACCTTCTAGAGATGAGAGAGTTGCGGTGTGTTCTTTGTTTTCTACTACCATCATAATAGTGGCAGTAGCAGTATCTGATAGAGATGAAGAGAGGGCACGACCTATAGAGATACCACTGTCGGTGAGTTTCATAGCGTATCCTGTTGTAGAGGTAGATAAGGTGAGATAGTCTCCTTGTTGTACTGTACCATTTTCATTAGTTACAAGGACTGGTACACGACCAGAGAAGGCTACAGGGATACCTTGTGTAGTGTTACCACCAAGTAAGATACCTGGACGGGTAGAGATAACACCAAGTACTGTATCTCCCTTCTCTGCTTTCTTGATAGTAGAGAGTGTATACGGTGTAGTAGTAATACCATCGCGGTGTGATTGATTCCAAGATGCTGTAGTAGATGCAAGAGAGACAAGCATTCCTTCTGTAATGGTTGTATCGTAGGTAGAGTAGTTTTCTGCGAGGTCGGC
>JBDLTQ010000007.1:0-14078 GCA_039805745.1 Candidatus Parcubacteria bacterium
GAAGAGATGTTTCTTCTTTTTTGTTTATATGTTTAAATATGTTAGATTGTTATTTACTAGTGGAAAACCTTTTATACGCTGATTATATGACTAAAACTTTGGATTTACAGGGGAAGTATCATTTCTCAGTAGATGATGTTTTCGAAGAAATGTTACGTATTTCAGATTGTGGAGGGGTTTTATTTGATAGTCCAGTATTTGCTTTTTTTAAGGAGATGCACGATTTGTATGGTGCCCATATTTATCTTTATTTGTTTTATGAAAAAGATATAGATGGAAAAATCAGGTCCCTTAAAGACATAAGAAGCTTTAAAGAAGAGTTGTCTTCTATAGATTGGATACACTACGCCCCACATGCACAAAGTTTCGAAATAATTCCTTTTAACCAAACTATCGCTGATTTTGAGAATGTCTGTGAGAATATTTATCAAGAAATAGAAAGAATTAGTGGAAAAAAAATTTTTGCTTCAATTATTCGGCTGCATTTTTATTCCGAAATGTATGAAATGGCAGAATACTTTTTAAGTAAAAATGTTACAGCTCTTTATACAACTGATAAACCTGTTGGGGCGTATAGGTTGCCCGAAGAGTGTAGAAAACTTTTAGTTTCTAAGGGTGTAACTTTTTTTAATGGTATTCATTTTTTACGAACTCAGTTTAGGGTGGAGAACTTTACAGGAGAAAGACTTTTAGATCAAGAAATAAGGGAGAATTTTCTTAAGAGTCTTCATGATTTTGGTTGCATTACTTTATATTCTCACGAGTATGAGTTACACAGAAGTGAAGTCAGAAATGTTGCCAGGAGATGCTTTAGAATACTTAATGAAATACAGCTTAAGTCGGTTATTCAGTGATTATGCTAAAAGTAGCTTTTATTGTCTATAGAAAATGGGCATATGATATTGTTTTAAATTTGGAGAAAGAATCATTTTTTAAATTGTTTAACATAACTCCAATAATTATTACCACAAAAGAAAGAGAGTTTAATGATGAAAGTTTTAGTAATCTCTTTTTTGTAGAAGGGAAAAATAATGATCAAATAGAGGCTATTTTATCTGCTAACGATATTCATATTGCTTTTTTTTATGGATGGTCATGGATGGTTAAAGAACCACTTATTTCAAAATATATGTGTATCTGCTTACATCCATCGCCTTTACCAAAATATAGAGGTGGGTCTCCTATTCAAAATCAGATTATAGCTGGAGAAAAGGAGTCTGCTGTTTCTCTTTTTGTAATGAAAGCCGGTATTGATGACGGGGATATTTTAAAACAAAAAAAGATGAGCCTCAATGGTTCATTGCAGGATATTTTTTATAGGATTACAGAAATAGGGGTGATTCTTACGAAGGAAGTACTTCATGATGTTATTCATAATTGTATAGTGACCCATCCTCAAGAAAATCTAGATATGAATCCTCCTCACAAAAGAAGAACAAAAGATCAAAGCATCTTTACTGTACAAGCAGTTAATAATTTGTCGTATGGTGATATTTTTAATTTGGTAAGAGCTCTTGATGTTCCGTATCCAAATTTTGAAATTACTACTGCACATGGTTCATATTATATTAATGAGGTCTCGTATCATGCATCGCTTGATAACTTTATGTTAATAAATGAAGCATCGAATACTCAGGATGTTTCTTGTTTAATTTTTAAGGTTTCAGATGGTTTTGTGCGAATTTCACGAGGAAGATTTGTGGAAAATAACTAAACTTATTTAGTTATTTTTACATAAATAACCTCATCATATTTTGATGTTATGTTATGTATAATACCTACAATATAGAAGAACATCATATCAAGTATTTTAGATAAAAAAGATATTTCAGTAACAATCTCTTTCCCATAGCGATGTAGTTGGTATGATGCTTTAAGGATATAAAGCTCACCTTGAAGTGAACCTTTTATTTCTGTCTTGGTTGTTTGTAGGTGCTCTACAGTCTTTTTAAGAGACTGAGGTGTAAAAATTTGTAGATGGTTTGGATACTCTAAACCTCGCCAAGAATGTTTAAAAATTTTATGACCAATAGAGTTTGCGTTAGGGGTAATTGCAACAAGTGTTCCGCCTGGTTTTAGAATTCTAAAACATTCTGTGAAGAGCTCTTTTGGGTTGGGGATATGTTCAATTACATGATTGAGTAGAATGGCGTCGTAACTCTCATTTTCAAAAGCGTGATCATTAAGACCTCCAACAGAAGAGTTAATTCCTATTGAAGAAGCTATTTTTATAGCTTCTTCGTCAAAATCAATTCCGAAACCTTCCCATCCATATTTTTGCATAAGAAGTAGTGAGGCGCCATTCCCACAACCAATATCAAGAATGGACCCATTTGTGATATAAGGAATATAAAATCGTGAAGCTAGAAGCCTCTCAATTAATCCCGGATGGGCTATTTTTAAAATATATACAAACCACTGTAGATATTGAGGGGTGTTATTTGGGTAATGTAAATAATTTTGAAATATAGCATCCTTGATTTTTTTATAGAAAGTATTTTTTTCTATTTTTGGAATAGATGGAGTAAAGTGAGTTGTGTACCCTGCGTATAATTTCCATAGATCTTTATCTTCTGGACGTTCCGTAATCCAAACCAAGTTACAAGAAGATGACTTACAACGAGCGTGAGACCAAGGGCCTTTAATTTTTGTAACAGAGTTATCTAATGAATTATAGATAACATCCCCAGTATTAGCACAAATAGGACATGTGGTAATTTTTTTTATGTCGAGAGTCTTTTTTGTGTACATAACTATAGAGGGATTTTAATATAGTCAGGTCTTTTAGTGTTTGGGTGTGCATAACCATCTAATACAGCACGTGTAATTATGTGAACTCTATGAAAATACATTTCCCATGAAGAGTGTTTGAAAAAACCAAGAATAAAGAGACCGAGATACCAAATAATTATATTAATTAGTAGAGATAGTTTTGATTGATATGTATGGCGTCTTGAAATAATAACCCCATTTCGCATCCTGTAGTAGACTTTATAGTCTGGTGTTTTTTCTTGGAATAAACCCCAGATATGCCCACCTTCTTCAGAAAATGTAAGATCAATATCTTTAATGATAGGACGTGTACATTGATATGATAAAAAACCAGCTTTTTTAGTACGCCAAGCAAAGTCTAAATCTTCCCCATAAATAAAAAACGACTCGTCATAAGCATCAACTTCTTTTAGAACTTCCATAGGATAAAAAGACCCTCCTGTGACAAATGCTTGTGTTGGAAAAATTGGAAGCAAGGGGCCGTCTGGACTCTCTTTTCTTTTTAAAATTAATTTAATTAGATTAAATATTTTTCTTAAGCTAAATACTTCATAAATTGTTCCTTCAGGCATTTGTGATTTAATTGAAGATCTTTTGAATGCAGCAAGTGTGCCCGGTACATTAATTCTATTAGCAACCATAACAACTCTGTTGTTTGGAAAATATTTGTAGTTATCTAAAAACATGTCAACTCCACCATCTTCAAGGACACAGTCATCGTCCATGATTAACACATAGTCACAGTCTGTGGTTTTTGCATACACAGCTCCTTTTGAGATGGCGCCAGAGAATCCAATATTTTGTGATTGTCTTAGTACTTTAATTTTGTGTGCATATTGTCGTGCATACACGTCCATTGCATTAGGGTTTTTACTATTATTATCAACTATAATAATAGTTTTTATCTTTGGTTCTGATACGAGGGGTTCGAGTGTTTGTTTGAGAAAATGCCACCTGTCACCATATACAACGACAATAGCTACAACACTAGTGTCTTTGTGGTCTTTTTGTTGGGTTTCCATATATCGCAATTATATCGTTTTTTAGAAAACTTGGGTAGTTTGTTATTGATTAGAAAAGTGGTACTATTGAAGGTATATTTATGATTAAGGGAGAAAAAATCTTTATAACAGGCGGCGCAGGATATCTTGGGACGGCGATCGTTAAACGTTACTATGACGATAATGAGATAACGGTATTTAGTCGTGACGAAGCGAAACATTATTATCTGAGAAAAAAGTTTCCTAAAGTAAAATGTATTATTGGGGATGTAAGAAATACAGAACTTCTTCATAAATCTCTTAAAGGGCACACTATCGCTATTTTTGCTGCGTCTTTAAAACAGATTGAAGCTGTAGATGAGAATGTTGAGGAGTCTATTCAGGTTATAGTGCATGGAGCTATGAATTCTCGTCATGCTGTTATTTCTAATAATCTGAAAGCAGCAGCATTTATTTCAACAGATAAGTCTCGTGCACCGACTACGTTATACGGAGCCATGAAGTTCGTTGCTGGAGAATCTTTTATTCTAAATGCCGAACATGAAAAAACAAAGCTCTCCTCAGTTATTTACGGTAATGTACTCAACTCAACAGGATCTATTATTCCTCTTATATGGGATTCGATTAAAAAGGGATATACACTTAAATTGTACGGTGATCAGATGACTCGTTTTATGATTGATGTTGATAGGGCTATAGACTGTATTGAGTATGCTCTTGATACAACTGGGCATAATATTATTCCAAATCTTAAAGCGCTTTCTATAAAGGATTTATTTGAGATATATCAAAAATTTGGTTTAAAATGGGAGCTTGGGTCTCCGCGTATTTCAGAAAAATTGCACGAACAAATGATAGGGCCTCAAGAGGTTGGTCGAGTGTTTTTCGACAAAGAGAACGATATGTATCTTATGCATTACAAGAATGTTCATAATGTTGTTGAGTTCCCTGAAAAAGGGTTTAGTTCTGAATATTTTACTGTTTCTAAGGAAGAGTTAGAAGAATTACTTAAGCGGTTTAATTATTTTAAACCTGAGTAGTCTATATGAGTACACCTGTCCGTCTTTTAGTGCTTGGCCATAAAGGGATGTTGGGGAATGCTGTTGTGAAATATTTTTCGTCATCACCAGATAAGTATACTGTTGTGACACTTGCTTCAAGGTATGGAGACTCTTCGTTTAAGTTTGATATAATCGCCCTCTCCCCAGATTATATTATTAATTGTATTGGGAAAATACCTCAGAAGGCGCCATTAAAAGACGAATATAAAATTATCAATATTGAACTTCCTCGGATGCTTGAAACTCTCGGTATACCTATAATTCATCCTACAACTGATTGTGAATTTAAGGGAAATAATAATCCTCATTATCGTTATTCTAAACAAGATAAACGTGATGCAGAGGATGAGTATGGTAAAAGTAAAGCTTATATAGCAGATGAAATTGAAAAAGGGTATCGTAATACAAAAATGATACGGGTTTCTATTATTGGTCATGAAAATACTTCTCATGTTTCTTTGCTTGATTGGTTTCTTTCACAGAAAGAGCCAGTAAAAGGATACGGTCATCACCTTTGGAATGGTATAACAACATTAGAGTGGTCTAAAAGAGCGGAAGCTATTATCTGTTCTTGGGATACCTTTCCTATACTTAATCAGTATGGAACGGAAGAAGTCTACAGCAAGTATGACATGCTTCTCCTTTTTAAGGAGGTGTATGGTGTCTCAACAGAAATCATATACCATCTGGAAGATATATATGTTAATAAAACAATGATTTCTGATGATGCAGTCGCAAACCTTAAGGATCAATTGGTTGAGCTTAGAGATTTTTATGATAAATAAGTATTATTTACTTATAAGTATTTTTTTATATAAATCATATAAATTTTTACAGCGGTTTTTTTTAAAAAACCCACTATACACAACTGTTTTTGCCGTACTTTACTGTATCCCTTTATTTCGTGTAAAAGTATCATTATTGAATGAACAAGATTTGTGTAGACAGTTGATGAATGGTTCTTCTTTCGTTCGTTTTGGTGATGGTGAGATTGGTATTTTACTTCATGAGGGGAGTGAGGATTTTCAAGAATATGATAAAAAGCTTAATGCCTCATTAAAAAAACTTATTGAATATCGTGGTAGTAATCTTATTGTCGGGGTTCCAACTCGTTTTATTACGCTTAATAAAAAAGAACTTGAAACAAAACGGACACTATTAAGTAGAGTCTGGCTACCTTTTAAAGTATATTTTTTACTTTACTTTAATAAAAAAAGAAAATATGCAGATGCTCACATTTTTTATCAGTCAAAGAAAGCACAACAAGTTCTTTTTCCTGTTTTTAAAAATAAGACTCTACTTTTTGTTACTGATAAACAAACAAAAAAAGACATTGAGTCAAAGATGCGATCATTATTTTTTGTAGGTATTTGGGTTGTTGGTTCATCAGTTAATGCGGCTTTATATTGTGATGAAATAACAAGAAGTATTGATGAGTATCTAGAAAAATGCTCTGTTCCGCTCAGTGATATTATTATTGTTACAAGTAATGGTATGGCAAGTAAAATATTGGTTGATTATTACTTACATACAAAGCTTCAAGTTATTGATGTTGGTGCTGGAGCTCATTATTTCTTTACAGAAGAGGCTCTAGATATGTTATTATAAGATGCATTATTATGATTACTGCTATTAAAATTTTTCTTAAAGAATATCTTCCTTTTTCATTTTATCGAGCACTATATTTTGTTTGGAGAAAAATTATAGATTTGTTATACGGCAAAAGTGTTAGCTCTCGACTTATTAGTTTTACTTCAAAGCGGTTTGTAAAACTTTCTATTGGAACACATACTTTCTCTTTACTTATTGATCCATTAAATGGAGGAGTTGATAATAGTATCTTCCTTTTTGGTCCTTATGAGAAAGACATGCTAGAGTTAATGTCTCAAATTATCAATCATGATGATGTGTGTCTTGATATTGGCGCAAATATTGGACAACACAGTATCCTTATGGCTCTTGTTGCTAAAGATGGAGAGGTTCATAGTTATGAACCAAACAAGAGGCTTGTTGGTCAGTTTTCAGAAAGTCTTAAAAAGAATGATATTAATAATGTTGTTATTCATGAATATGGATTGGGGGAGAAGGAAGATGTTTCAATGCTATACTCTAATAATCTTAACGTTGGGATGTCGAGTGTGATTAGACCGGAACTTTATAGTAGTAAAGAGGAGATTATAGTTAAAAAGTTTGACAGTGAATGGGATTCTTCAAAAAAAGTTTCTTTTATAAAAATGGACATAGAAGGTTATGAGGTAAATGCTTTTCGTGGGATGGAACAACTTATTAGAAGGGATAACCCTTCAATGATTGTTGAGTATAATCCAGCCATGTATTCTGATAATGATAAGGAGTTCCTTACTTTTCTTATTTTTGATGTTTGTAGATATTCTGTGTATTCGTTGTCTGATTTAGAAACAGAACTATCAAAAGATCAATTTTTAAAACTTGCTTCTTCCAATGTCTATTTTAAATCTTTAAAATAGAGTGTTTTATCCGGATGCTACAAATCCTTTCCTGATTTTCCTGTGATAATTGAACCGAAGCGAAGTTTCTCTTGTCCTACAATTTTCGGTGCGTAGGCTCTTAGTTTTAGTCCTTTCTTTATGCGGGCTTGATTTTGCACTTTGTCTGCTGGGTACACGATAGGTGTATTGATATCTCGCAGTATTTTTGCTGTGTTAAGGGTAATAAGATAGCATCCAGCAAGGTAGAGTGGGCGTAAAAAAATAACAGGCGAAGGGTTCCATTTTTTATAATAATTTCGTAACCCTTCAAAAAAAGATAGTGGAAGGATATAGATAAATTTGATACAAGCTACAAGCATAAGAGGTATTCTTTTTGTGTAAGGTATTTGGCGGGTTCTAATTTTTATGGAACGTAACCAAAATAAAAGATACGGAATACCTGGTTCTGTATAATCAAAAGCTATATAGTCCCATGATGGATTGTGTGCATGTTTTTTTACTAAATCTTCAACAATGGTTTTGAATTCTTTTGGAAGAGTTACATCATCTTCAATAATAACTGCATAAGGAATTGATTGCTCTATCATTTTTTCATAAATCTCTCTATGAGATAACGCGCAACCAACTTCACCAGGAAGAAGCTCTTTTTTGTTTAGAGAAATAGAAGTTTCTTTTGGAGAAAGTGTTTCTAGTTCTTTTTCAGTAAGAGATCTGCCGTCAACGCCATTTTGTCGGATACAAACAAGTGAAAATCTATTACATTGCTCCTCGATAAAAGTTTTTCTATCTACATGTTTTTCCATGTTAATATAAAAAATAGGTGTTGTCATAGACGTATGATAGGGCGAATTATTCTTAGTAAAAAATATATGAGAACAAAAGGGGATAGTATCTTTTTTGATTTTATTTCATAAAAAATTGTAATGAGAGATGTATAGTATTTATCAAGTTGTTGTTTTCGAAAATTGAGGCCACTTTGTGTATCATATCCGTCACTTATAGTGCTGTTATGGTCAAAATAGTACATATCAGTATGTAGTCCAACTTGATAAAAAAAGAACCACTCTTCGGCTTGTTTAACCATAGTAGAAAAAGTAATTTTATTATGAGTAATAAGGTTGGTTTCTATACAGTGAGTCGCGTCGCCTTTTAATTTTTTACTAATAAGGTATGGCCACATATAAGAATATGTTTTTTCATCATCGCCAAATTGAGTAAGTGAAGTTCCATTTTTAAGAGCTCGATTAGTAACAAACCAGCGTTGTTTCGCATGGGTGAGAATTAAAGTGTGAAATGTTTGAAGTGTATCTGGTGCAAAATAATCATCATCATCAAGAAAAATAATCCAATTTGATTCTGTTGAGACATGGTCTAGTGCGTAGTTGCGACTATAATTAACACCACGATTGATTTCGTTTTTATGGTAATGAATACGTGGATCATTGATAACAAAATTCTGATATGTAGGGTCTGTCGGAGAGTCGTTCACAATAACCATTTCCCAGTTGGTGTATGTTTGAGCTAGCACTGATTGTATTGCTCGTTCAAGAGAATCTCTTCGTTTATGTGTTGGGGTGATAATACTAAATCTCATACAGTAGCATATTATACAAAACCAAGTATTTTTTTAAGTAGTTGCTTGATACCTAGTTTTTCTGTGATTGTTTTACCGATCGAATATATTTTTATTGTTTTAAAAAATTTATTAAGCGGATGACCCCATGAATAATTCCACAAATGAACACCTAGTACATCATCTCCTAGATATTGACCATGATAGGAAGATATATGAGAGGCATCTATTGGATAGAATGCTCGTGATGGGTATATATAGAGAGTGTCTTTGTTGTTATAGGTTTCAAACGTGTGTGTAAGAACTCTCGGGATGGTGATACGTTCCTGTGGGTTACTTTCATAGAAAGAAAGACATGCTTGAATAAAAGGATGATGAGGTTCTGCAGCGATCATGCCTGCGCTTATGGTTCCTTTAGCTTCTTCACCAAGAACACATTGATGTATGAGGAGGGGTGATAGATTTTGTAGTAAAAACATATCAGCATCCAAGAAAATGCCTCCTTCTTTTTCTAATATAACAAGACGTATATGATCAACAACGAATGCCCATTTTTTTTGATCGTACATTCGTTTTGCAAAAGGGTGCCCCTCAAGAGAAAAAGTTGTTTCATCCCAAAGTTTTATAATAAAATCTGGGTTAGTTTTTTGCCAACTTTGGATGCAGGTGTGTACATTTTGTGGAATTGGAGTATTGCCAAACCATGCATAGTGAATAATTTTCGGAATCATGCTTAAGTGTTTATGGTGTTACTATGAAGTATATCACTTCTTTGTACCGTTACAGAATTTAGGAACATGTGAATATGAGGATGTCTAGAGAGATTTCTTATTATTTCATGCTACACTTTGTTTCATTAGTCTTTAGATGAAAAAATTAACAATAGTACTATAATAAACATGCAAAGCATTATTAGAAATATTGTATGGGTTTGTCTTGCCGTTATTCCATTTTTAGCACTTCATGTTGCTAATGGGCAGGGGCTTGATGTTATTAGCTGGTTCACTGGTTCATCGCTATTTTTCCCTTTTATTGCGGGAAAGAATCTTCTTTTTAGATTTTTTGTAGAAATAGCTTTTGCTGGATGGGCAATACTTGCGCTCTATAATCCAACATATCGTATCAATATTAAAAAGTCTCCAATCATTGTTGCGTACGGAGTCTTTATCCTTATTCTTCTTGTTGCTGATATATTTGGTGTGGATCCAATGAAGAGTATCTGGAGTAATTTTGAACGTATGGAGGGTTTTGTGGGTCATGTGCATTTCTTTGCATATTTCTTTGTGCTTAGCGTTATGGTTCGATCGCTTAGTGAATGGCAAAAGATGTGGAAGTTTTTTGTTGCATCAAACATACTAGTTCTCTTTCAAGGAGCTGGACAGTTGCTCGGCGCGCAAGGTCTTTTCTTTGCAGATAATTTCCCTAAGATGGCACAGTGGTTTTCTGCAAGATATCCAATTCACATGAGCGGTAATCGTTTGGATGCAACCATCGGCAACTCAGCATATTTTGGTGTCTTTTGTCTCATGTATGTTTTTATTGCAGGTGTTCTTTGGTCACAAACAAAAGATCCTAAAAAAGCATGGTGGTACCCACTTCTCATCACTCTTAACGTTATTGGTGTTTTTTATTCAGGTACACGTGGATCCATTATTGGTCTTGTGATTGGTGGATTTGTAACACTTGGTATCCTTGCGTGGAAAATGAAAGGTACGATGCATTCTCTTTTTATTAAGGCTGTTATCGTTCTCGTGCTTGTAGTTGGGTCTGTGTTTGTGTTCAAGGAGTCTTCATTTATAAAATCTTCACCGACACTGTATCGTATTGCAAGTATATCTCCTGGTGATATTACTACAGCGAGTCGTTTTTCTGTTTGGAGTATTAGTTTTGATGCATGGAAAGAAAAACCTATTTTAGGATATGGTCAAGATAACTTCAGTCACATCTTTGCAAGTAAGTTTCTCCCAGAAGAGATGTGTAATCTTGAGCCATGGTATGATCGGTCACATAATGTGTTTTTTGACTGGTTAGTTGCTGCAGGAATCCTCGGTCTTCTTAGTTATCTTTCTTTGTACGGGGTTACGCTATGGTTTATGTGGAAGAAGGAGAATGATATACCAATTCTTGAGCGAGCTATTCTTACAGGTCTTCTTGCTGGCTACTTCATTCATAATATCTTCGTGTTTGACAATCTCACAAGTTATATACTTTTCTTTGCTGTACTTGCGTATATTGTTGTTCGAGCTCGTGGTCATAATGAAACATCACATGCACGTCCATTGTTTAACAATGAACAGATGAATCTTATCGTTGTGCCTCTTATTGGTATAATGCTCCTCATTACATTGTACTATGTTAATTACCGACCTCTTGTTGCTAACACTTTAGTGATAAGGGCGATGAGTATATCTCAGTATATGCAAACAATGAGCTTTACTGATGCTGTAAAGATGCAACAGGATTCATTTACTCAAGCTATTGCTATGAATACTCTTGGTAGTCTTGAGGCTCGTGAGCAGTTTCTTCAGATGATCCCTCGTATGGCACAGATAAAGATACCTGATGAGCTAGCTCAGCAAGAAAAGCAGTCAGCAGTCGTTGCGCTTAATAGTCTTCTTATGGCTGGAAGGAAAGACGTTGAAGAGTCATATGAGACATACAAAAATGATGTGCGTATGCTTTCTCTGTACGGTGTCTTTTATAACGGTATTGGTGATGGTGTCGGCGCAGAAAAGGTTCTCACTCGCGCTCTTGAACTTGCTCCTAACAAACAGCTTATAGCATATGATCTTATCAGGTCATATCTTCTACAACAAAAGTTTGCAGAAGCATACGCTCTCGGACGTACAACATACGACCTTGGTATTAACTGTAATAATGCACTTAAATGGTATCTTCTAAGTGCTGCATATAATAAGTCATATAAAGAAGCTCACGCCTATGCAGTATCTCATGGCCAGTCTGTGGAACTTGATCCGGATGTTCTGTCAGGGCTTGTGTCTACAGGTCAACAGTCGCTTGTTATTGAACTTCTCCAAGATGCAAAGGTGAAGAATCCAGAACTCGCTCCACAGATAGATGCTTATATTAAGCAAATTCTTGCACCTACAAAATAGTGTAGTATACTCTTTTATGTGAGCGCCTATACGGCATGTTCACAACAAAGATAAATAAATGCCTGCGCAAATAGTCATCGAAAGATGGCTATTTACGTTTTTATTATATTTATTTGTGTAGTTATATATAGCAAATGGTGTATCTATGGTGTATGTAAGTGTTTTTATAGGATTTTCTCTTGAAAAGTATTGGAAAATTATATACACTACGAAACGTGGTCACCGATCGCTTCGTGTATCGTTGCGGTGGGCGACTGCGCTCACATAGGCATTTATCTTTGGAGCATGCCCCGCTCACCACAACGGGGCACGAAACAAAAAAGCAGTATTGTACAATACTGCTTTTTTTGTTTATATCGCTACTGATTATTGTTAATTATCTCCAATTGACCATGATCCTCTCGCTTCTATTTTTACTTTTGGTTTTTCTTTGTGTGCAACATGAAGGAGGCCTGCAGATGCTATCATAAGACCATTATCAGTTGATAGGTTCCGATTAGGAATGTATAGAGAGTATCCTTCTGACTCAGCAAGTTCTTTGAGAGCAAATCGTATATGACTATTAGCGCTCACCCCACCACCAACGATAAGTGTTTTTGCTCCTGTTTCGTACATTGCTTGTTTTATTTTTGTAGTAAGAACATCAGTCACTGAGTTTTCAAATTCAAGTGCAATTTTTTTAATTGTATCCTCTTGTAATGGTTCATATTTTTTAACTTTGGTGAGTACCGAGGTCTTAAGTCCACTAAAAGAGAAAAAAAGATCACCGCTATGAAGCATTGGACGTGGTAGTTTAAGGTCATTATCAGCAAACAGACTTTCTTTTCTTGCCAGTTCTGCAAGTCGAGAAATTTGTGGTCCTCCTGGATAGGGGAGTCCGAGCATTCGAGCTACTTTATCAAAAGCTTCACCAACAGCGTCATCTTTTGTTTTTCCGATAACAGTATAGGATCGTAATTTTGGGACATGAACTATTTCAGTGTGTCCTCCTGATATAAGGAGTGCACAGGCTGGTAGATCGATATCAGATATTTCGTATGTAGAGCTAGTATTGTCTGTTGAAATAAGTCCTGCAATAATATGACCTTCCATGTGATTAATTGGATAGATGGGAATATTCCATATAGTATGAAGAGCAAGCGCTGCATTAATGCCAACCCAAAGTGCAGGCTCAAGACCTGGTCCTTGAGTTACTGCAATTGCGTCAATGTGGGGTTTCTGTATCCCCTCAAAAAGTACCTTCATTGCTTGCGACATCTCAGGTTCTTTTTCCAAAAGAGTTTCTAACTTTTTTCTTTCAATATGTGGAATATGGTAGGTGTTTGATCTCTCTATAAGTAGGTCTGATTCATGAAGGGTCTCTGCTATAAGTTGTGTTATGGCACGAGCGTGTTCTCTTTTTGCAAGTGCAGGGAAAACACCTCCATATTCTTTATGAAGATCAATTTGAGAAAGTACTTTATGTGATAGTACTTCAAAACGAACATTTTTTCCACGTATTCGTTTTACGATGGAGACCGCTGTTTCATCACAGCTGGTTTCTATAGCTAAGAGAATCATATGACTAATTATACTACACCTAGAAGGTAGAAGGTAGAAGGTAGAAGGTAGAAGGTAGAAGGTTTACTTGCGACTTTGATGGCCACGCGTTAGAGTAATAGTTATGAAAGTTACATTTATTTCTGTTGGAAAGAGTCATGATGATGTAAGTAGTGAGTTTCTTTCATATTATGAAAGAAAACTTTTACGGTACATTCCATGTGAATGGCAATTTATTTCTCACGATACAACAAAAGAAAAAGAAGGGGAAAAGATAGTCCAAAGTCTCAAAAAGGATGATTATGTAGTTCTTTTAGATGAGAGAGGTCGAGAGATAAAAAGTGAAGATGTTGCTGAACTTATTGAAAATAGAATGGTAGATTCAGTGCGTCGTATGGTATTTATTATAGGTGGCGCCTATGGTGTTTCAGATGTGGTAGTAGCACGAGCAAACTATGTATGGAAGTTATCGTCGCTTGTCTTTCCTCATGTTCTTGTTCGGGTGATTGTATTAGAACAAGTGTATAGAGCATTTACAATTATAAAAG
>JBDLTQ010000008.1:0-25456 GCA_039805745.1 Candidatus Parcubacteria bacterium
GACTAGTGAGCAGGTGATGCATGGCCGTCGTCAGTTCGTGGTTTGAACTGTTCCCTTCAGTGGGGTAACGAACGCAACCCTTATCTCGTGTTACAAGTGTCACGAGAGACTGCCCCGTAATTTGAATACAAGATTCAAGAATGTAGAATATAGATTTTATACATAGTAATATGTATTTCATCTGTACTCTTACTTCTGTATTTTGCGAGCAAATTACGGGGAGGAAGGCGAGGATGACGCCAGGTCAGCATGTCCCTTTGACATCCTGGGCTACACACATAATACAATCGGACAGACAACGGGTCGCGACGAGGTAACTCTGAGCCAATCCTTCAAACTGTTCGCCAGTTCAGATTGTGGTCTGCAACTCGACCACATGAAGCCGGAATTGCTAGTAATCGCGGGTCAGCTAAACCGCGGTGAATACGTTCTCGTCTCTTGTACTCACTGCCCGTCAACTCAAGGGAGCCGGGGATACCCAAAGGCTTAGCTTGTCTAGGACTAAGGTAGATTCGGTGACAGGGAGTAAGTCGTAACAAGGCACGGCTAGCGGAAGCTGGTCGTGGATTAATTCAATGTGAAATCGTTCTACATACCTATTTATAGGGTGTATGAATCTTGTCGGTTATTTAAGTTTTAGATAAGGACTTAATGATGATCCTTTAACATCATTCGTGTTACTACGAAATGTAACAAAAGTCGCATCATGCGCTAGAGTGTGACAAAATAAAGAATATATGCTCTTGTTTGTATAATGTATGTTTGATAAAAAAGAACTGCCAAAATAAAAACGACACTAGATATAGTGTCGTTTTTGTTTTTAGATTCAGGTGCACTGAGAATATTACGGTTTTTTGTGGTGAAGAGTGTTAATAGAAAAATTGCATAAGTCTTTCAGTTTCTGTGCAGGTGTTTTCTTTCCTTCTTTCCACATAGACCAAGGAACTGAATTACGTTCTCTGTGGTATGCAGTAAATAGATACGGAACCTTTGCTTTATTTTCTGTGAGAAATTGAACAATTATAAAAGGAACTTTAAACCCATGATGAGTGTCATCGTTATAGAAAATAGATGACAGAGAGGTTGACCCTTCTCCTTTGTTTGCTAGATGTTCTGCTATTGCATTTTGGGTAATGCTGTCAGATGTTTCTACAAACCAGTAATGTTTAGAAAGACGATTAATAGTGCTCCGAGATAGCATGATAGATACTCCAAAAGAACAATGACATCATCAAACCTATCATATTGAAAGTGTATCCGCAATAGATGTGTTACTACATGATAGTCTGCTATGTCTAGGGTAAAATAGTGAGTTTAAAGAGATTGGGTTGGAAAGAACCACTACAGGTCATGAGTATTGCATTTCGGGGTTGAGTTCAGTACAGCTAAATTTGACTTTTTGTATAAATTATGTTATAGTTATTTCAGTTTAACTTTGGAGAAACTTGTAATGAAAAAGAATGCAGTTCTGTTTGTTGCTTTCATTGCCTTCCTTTGGATGGCAATGAAATGGCTCACCATTGGTGTTGCGAGCCCTTTGACACTTCTTGTGTATGCCGGCGGCACCTTCTTTCTCGGAGGAGTAGTCATCATCATCCTCTTTCAAAGGAGGGGTAAGCCGAGCCGTATCGGTCTCGCTGCCGAAGTGTTTTATCGCGTGCTGTAGTGGTACAGTGCGCAAAGCCGGATAATCTGTCCGGCTTTTTGTTTTCAAATTTATTTTTTTATGATAGTATAGGTGATACGTTTTACGATGTGCAACATAAGCATTGCAGAAAGTCGTTAGATAGTATGCGCGATTAGCTCAGCTGGCTAGAGCATTCGACTGATACTCGAAAGGTCCCTGGTTCGACCCCAGGATCGCGCACCAGTAAGAAAACAACTCTACCTCGGTAGGGTTGTTTTCTTACTGATAACGGAGAGCTCTTGTCGGTAGTTTTGTTTTTTAGAAGGCCTTTATTTTTCTATGAAGTGAAGCGACAAAGTGTTGTAATTCTGCTATTCTTAAAGACATGTACTTAGAATTTTCTGGTAAAAAAGTTGGTTTTGATATGATAGACCTTACAACAGTAAAGGGTGTTTTGATTGACTTTGATAACACTCTCTATGAGTATGCTCCATGTCATGAGAAAGCACTCCGTGCTGTGTATGCACAAGTGGCCAGATTGTCCCCACTTATTTTTGATGATTTCTTAGTGTGCTATGCACAAGCTCAAAAGAAAGTAAAAGAGAGAGTTGGGAGTGTTGCGTCATCTCATTCTCGTATTTTATATTTTCAAACGATGCTCGAAAATCTTTTTGCTAAAACAATGGTAGAAGAATCGCTGCTACTTGAAGAGTGTTACTGGAATGTTTTTTATGAATCTATTGTATGCCACAAGGATGTTATTTCTTTTTTAGAAAAAGTTAAAAATAATACCATAAAAATCTGTCTTGTCACCGACTTGACCGCTACTGTACAATTTCGTAAGATGGTCACATCTGGCTTGTGTTCTTATGTAGATTATGTGGTCACAAGCGAGGAAGCTGGAAAGGAGAAACCAGATAAAGCTATTTTTTCTCTTGCGCTTAGTAAGTTAGGATTGTGTGCTAGCGAGGTAATAATGATAGGAGATGACAGAACTAAAGATATTCAAGGTGCAGAAGCGGTCGGTATTAGAGCGTATCACGTTATATACGAGTAAAGCTTTTTCTTCGTGTGAAGATGTGATAACTTCACCATTTTTTTATATTCCTCTTTTTTTAAAGATTCTTGCAGGAAGTTTCCTTGCTTCTTCTTTTGCGACAGAACTTTTTGTTCCTTTCCTTACACATTTTAGTACACATCCGCTCAGTAATCCTTACGAAACTTTTCTTTTAGAAGGAAAAACAAATGCATTTCCATATCCATTTGGAATGCTCACACTACTTAGTTTTCCTTACTTAGTATTTTCAAGTATTGTTACTGAGTATGTTTCTCCTGTGAATCTTTTTTTATTGCGAGCCACTCTTCTTCTTGCTGATCTTTCTATTTTAACAATCCTACTAGCTTGGTTCAGGGATAAAACAAAAGATGTTCTTGTGTTGTACTGGATGTCTCCGATCCTTTTTTATATAACATATATTCATGGACAATTAGATAGTATACCTATTGCATTTCTTTTCTTATCTCTTTATTTTATTTCAAAAAAAAGAGATGTCGCAGGTCTTGTGTTCTTCGGCATTGCTTGTACTACAAAGATGAGTAGCGTACTCGTTCTGCCGCTTATTTTTTTATATCTTTTTAAAGAAAGAGAAAAGACAAGAATGCTTTTTATTAAAATGCTAACACCTTTTGTTGTGTTTTTTTTGATAAATATACCAATGCTTTTTTCTAATGGTTTTTATGAGCTTGTTTTTAAAACAAAAGAGCAGTTTAAAGTATTTGATCTTTTTTTTGTATATTCTGAGACGTTGCGTGTGTATATTGTTCCTTTTGTCCTTTTACTCCTCATGCTCTATGTTGCTCGTCTTAAACGGTATACGAGAAATATTCTTATAGCTTTTCTTACTATTTCATTTATTTCTTTGCTTCTATTAATACCTCCACGTCAGGGTTGGTATTTTTGGATTATTCCTTTTATTGTGTATCTCTATGTGCAACTTCCTGCTTCTAAGAGGGTTTCATTACATCTTCTTTCT
The DNA here is from genome assembly GCA_039805745.1 of Candidatus Parcubacteria bacterium. Classification (GTDB taxonomy): domain Bacteria; phylum Patescibacteriota; class Minisyncoccia; order Phycocordibacterales; family UBA5272; genus UBA11704. The sequence continues at coordinate 3,661 of JBDLTQ010000008.1, forward strand.
TTTGCCTATTTTGTGTATTTTGCAATTACTCCAGACTCTGATTTTTTAGAAGTCGCTAGTCTTTTTTCTTTTGAGTTTACACACACGACATTGTATCTTTTTTTGCAAAGTCATGGATTACCTATTTCTATGTTTGTTAACCTTTCTTTTACTTTGTTACAAGCATCACTCCTCTTTGTTGGGTATACGGTATATCGTTATGGTCTTCTTGAATATACACGACAGAAATTATATTACAAACCTTTTATTATAGGTATTGCAGGTGATTCTGGAAGTGGGAAAACAACACTCGCTTCTTCTCTCTCGTCTGTTTTTTCATCTTTTCATACAGCAATTATTAAAGGAGACGATATGCATAAATGGGAGCGTGGTCATGAAAAATGGAAAGAGTATACTCATCTAGATCCTCTTGCTAATGACTTACACAGTGAGATGGACACTTTAAGAAAAGTCACTCAAGATGAGCCTTTTAGCAGAAAAGTATATGATCATGATACGGGAACTTTTACAGCACCTAAAAAAATAACACCGAAGAGGCTTGTTATTTTTGAAGGACTACATGCTTTCTTTTTGGAGAAGATAAGAAAATCTTTTGATATAAGAGTATACGTTTCCCCAGAAGAGCAATTAAGACTTCATTGGAAAATCATACGCGATACTTCTAAGCGTGGATATTCAAAAGAAAAAGTACTAGACGTGATAGAAGAGAGAAAAGATGACAGTGCATCATATATTTCTGTTCAAGAAAAACACGCTGACATTATTTTTTCTTTACGTAATAAGATATCGCTCGGGGACACACTTGGGAATAAAGATGTCATACTCACTCTATCTCTTTTTATTACCTGCTCAAATGATATAAATGTAGAGTCTTTTTTGCAAGCGATGCTCCCATACACTTCTGTTGAATATGCCATAGCTGATAAACAGCAAACAGTTAAAGTTACTGGTAAAATAACTGCATGTGATATTGAAACTATTGCAACACGACTATTCAACCAGCTTGATGATATCACCGATGAGCAACCTGTATGGAAAGATGGATATGAAGGTGTAATGCAACTTTTTACTATATTTTATATATTTGAAACATTGAAACTGACTCATCATGAAGCGCGATAGTTATTTTTCTTATATAGTTGAAAAAATTGGTAACAATCAAGCGTATTTTCCTGGCACTGGAGGAAATGTTTCTTTTAAGATAGGAGATGTAATGTTTATTAAAGCGTCTGGTAAAAGAGTGCTTAATATGAATGAAGATGATGGCGTCATCTCTCTTTCTCATAAACCTGTCACTCAATTTTTTTTTGAAACACCAAAAAGTGAAGAAGGGGAATCTATCAGTAATGATCTTATTAGGAAACTTGTTCATGAAGGTCAGTTAGGAAGACCTTCTATAGAAACAGGATTCCATACTCTTTTAGGAAGTGTTGTAATTCATTCCCATTCTGCGTATGTCGCTCTCTTTGCGTGTACATTACAGTTTCAGAATGTTGTTGAAACTATTTTTTTTGGAACACCATATAAGTATATATGTTTACCATATGCAAAACCTGGGTACCATCTTACACATACACTTCTTGATGCTGTAAGAAATATATCAGGAAAACCACGAGTTTTTTTTATGCAAAATCATGGGCTTATTGTTTCGGCACAAACCGAAGAAGATGCAGTATTGCTTCATGAAGAGGTTAATCAAAAGATACGTGATTATTTTTCTCTTTCTGTTAATGATTATCCAAAAGCAGAACTTTTTCATCTTGAAGGAGATATATCAGAAAGTGGTACGCAGTTTCTTATTGATTTTGTGGCTTCTCATATACACCTTTTTGCTTCAATTGAAGAACATATTATTTTCCCAGATTTAAGTGTTTTTTGTGATGATATAGAAATTGTCGATTCATTTAGTGAATGTGTTCATAAGGTCACAATAGAAAGAATAACAGGTAAGGTTAGATATAAAACAAATGAACAAGAGGCTCAGTGTATTGAGGAGAATCTGGTTGCTTATGCTTTTATTATGTCATATATGAAAAAACACCACTTGTCACCTTTTTATATATCAAAAAATGAGGTTGGTCATATAAGGGATATGGAGCAAGAGAAATATAGAAAGTTCTTACTTCAAAAATAAAACACTAGAAGTAGTCTAGTGTTTTTTTGTGGACTTATTCTTCCCAAAGCGGAATGTATTTTTCAGCAGTCATGACTGCATTAAGAGACATTCCTAGTTCTGTTATTTTTGCTCGATAGAGCGAAATATCTTCCGGTCTTCCCCAACGTTCAGGACATACAAGACAGGTCTTAAACGACTTAAGTCTCTTAACAATATCTTCGTTGAGAGGGAGTTGTGTATTTGTGTCGATCCAAACCCAATCAAGAAGGGGTTGCCCATCTTTTGTCTGTGCTTCAGCATATTCTACAGGCTCCCCCTCTGAGTATCTCACTGCAATCTCTCGAACTCCTTCTTTTCGTGTCGCGCGATACATGTATGGATACTCGACATCAAGCAAAAAGTAGTTACTTTTTGGAATAGTATATTTTTCTGCAAGTTCAATAATTTTCGACTCATATCCGGCTTCTTTGGTGTTAAATACAATGAAAGTCATACCACGTTCTGAGAACACTTTGAGATATGACTCTAGATCATCATGTAAAGATGGGTCTTGTATCGGGTCGTGGTTGAGAAGAAGTTTCTCTCCGTATCCTCGAATATCGATCTCTACGCCATATTTTGGGTTTATAGTTTTTAGTCTTTCAATAGTGTTGACTCGATGAACAATAATTTGCATAGTTTTTATTTAGTTGGATAACATGTATATGGTAGTATACACAGAAATAGTAAAAGAAATCTAATTTGAGAAAAATGTGTTTAATTTTGTAAAGTCGTATGAAAATCATTATTCCAATGTCGGGACAAGGTAAACGTTTCAAGGAAAAGGGGTACCTTGATCCAAAACCACTCATCACTGTTTCCGGTAAACCAATCATAGAGCATGTGGTCAATATGTTTCCAAAAGATTCTGATTTTATTTTTATTTGTAATAAAAATCATCTGCAGTCAACAGCGATTCGAAGTGTTCTTGAGCGTGTTGCCCCACGTGGAAAAATACTAGAAATAGATGAGCATTCATATGGTCCGGTACATGCAACATCCTTCTCTTTTCCACTTATCGATGACATTGAGGAAGTTATTGTGAGTTACTGTGATTACAGTATGGTGTTTGATTATAATGGCATGCTAGAAAAAGTAAGAGAGGGTGGGTATAGCGGGGCTGTGCCTGCGTATACAGGATTTCATCCACATCTTTTACACAAAGGGGTGTACGGTGGCATACTTCGAGATAGTGGCGGGGTGATGCTTGATTATAAAGAAAAGCACTCATTTACAGAAAACCTTATGGATAGCCATCATTCAGCCGGAATGTATTATTTCAAAACTGGTAAAGAGTTGAAGGATTACACAAAAGAGTTGATTGATTCAGATGTTAATATAAATGGAGAGAAGTATACAAGCATGCTGTATTATTTTTATCTAAGAGATGGAAAAAAGATATCTGTTCCAGAGGCTTCTGTTTTTATGCAATGGGGAACACCAGAAGACTTGGAAGAGTACGTTTTTTTTGAAAATGAACTTCATAAAGAATTCAGAATGGCAGAAAAAGCAAACTCTGTTCCTAAAGAGAGAGTTGTCGCTTTATTTTATAAAGATGATGTATCAAAATTTAATCAGGTCAAAAGGTATTGGCAGACATTTTTAGAAACAAATATATAAAAAGTCACAATAGCTTCTATTGTGGTTTTGTAGTAAAATTACTGGAAATACTATGGCACAAGTCAATATTATTCCAATGTCAGGTAAGGGGGCAAGATTTGCAGATGTAGGATATTTACTCCCAAAGCCACTTATTCCAGTTTCTGGAAAGCCAATGATTCTTAAGGTAATTGAGTCTATGCCTCCGGCAGATAGGTGGATTTTTATTGTTCGTAAAGAGCATGTTGATGAATATGCTATCGATAAACTCATTACTGGTGCAGTTCCAAATGCTGAAGTGATTGTTGATGAAAATCCTGTAGGTCAAGCTTCTACTTGTATGCTTGCAATGGGTCATGTAGATGAAAATGATTCACTCTTTATTGCTGCTTGTGATAACGCGTTTGTGTATAACAAAGAAAAATATAAAGCACTTGTTGAAGATGAGAGTGTTGATGCTGTTGTGTGGACATTTACTGACGATGATTTATTAGAAGCTTCCCCAAAGTCATGGGGTTGGATTAAGCTTGAAGATGATGGTGTGACCATAGATACAATGTCGGTGAAGATCCCTATTTCAGAAACTCCACGGAATGATCATGCTGTCGTTGCTACATTTTTCTTCAGACGTGCAAGTGATTTTAGAGATGCTTTTGCGCTTATGATTAAAGAAGAATATAAAATAAATAATGAGTATTATGTTGACTCAATGCCTATTTTCTTAAAGAATCTTGGAAAGAAAAGTGTTATTTTTGATGTAGATCTCTATATTGGCTGGGGGAAACCTTCAGATTTATATGAGTATGAAAAGAAGGAGTATTTATGGAGTGTCGGTGCGATAAGTAGTTCATTATGGGGAAAGTATTTTAGTTATAAGAGTTAAGTATGTCTTTTTTAAAGGATGTTGAATCTTATTTTTTAGACACAAAAGAATTCTACGTTATACGATTTTCTCCTGTTGCTTTATTATCTTTTGTCCTTTTTTTTAGTTTTGGTTTATATGGTTACTATACCAATCCAGTACATGGTTGGTTACTTAATACTGCTTTTACAAGTATTTTTCTTAGTTTATTTTTATTTTTACTTTATAGTAAAGAAAAATTTTCATTATTTTATTTTACTGTAACGTATGGCCATCTCCGCTTATTCTTCTTGCATTGTAGTACGTTATTAGTATTTGTTTCACCGTATATTTTTCTTCCAATTAGTAGCGATAATTTTTATCACACACAACAAGCATTGGTGTATGGTATAAAAATAATAGAAGTAGGGTCAAGATATCTGCCTTTTCTTAATAATGTACAGTTTTCTTTGTTGTTACAAATCCTCTCTTTGTGTTTCATTGTAGTTGGAATTTTGGTTGTATTTTTATTGCGTAATACATCTTTTTTTATAAAAGCAAGCATCTATGGATTATTATTTATTTTAGCAAGAACGTCAGTGTTATTTCTCGGAGGTAATACAGCAGGGTTTCCGCCATTTCGATTACTTCCTCTTTTTTTATCAAGTTCTTTTTTTGGTATTTCTGATCTTGCTTTAAGGCTTGCATCTTTTATCCCTATTACTATTTTTTCAGTGATTATTTTTGAGATTTTAAGAAAGAAAATTTATTTCATATATGCATTTTTAGGATGGTTAAGTATTTTAACAATACCTCTACTTCTTCATGTTGGAACACTTGTAGAATCTTCTCTGTGGGCCTTTTTTGCCTTTTTTACCTTATTATTTTTTATTTCAAAAAAAGATCAATCAACTGAATCATATGGAGTAATAATGACTTTTATTTCCATTGCGAGTTATATGAGGGTTTCTGTTTTCATTGCAATAATACCCCTTATGCTTCATTTTTTACTTGTGAAAAAAAGAAGTTTTGCAGAGATTGCTAACGTTACGAAGTATGCCCTTCCTGGAGTTGTAGCACTTGTTCCACTTGTTATTATTTCAATAATACAAGGATCCCCTGCAACATATAGAGGGGAAGCTTACCCTTTACTCGGAATAAAAGAAACAGCTTCTTTTTTTGAAAGGTTGTCTGTTGCTTTTTATGGCGGATATATAGATACATCATTGTATAACTCGCTATATGTACTTATGTATATACCTCTTTTACTTGTTGTTCTTGTTGTACGTAAAGTATTGTTTATTTATGGTGTGTTTTTTATTACGGCAGTTGCTATCTTTTTTTCTATAAGTCCTGGATTGTGGGGTAATGGAAGATATCAGGCTGAGTACGCTCTTCCTCTTGTTGTCTTAACTTATATTTTACTTTATCAGAGGGTTCATAATTATTTTATTTCAGTAGTTTCAGTCATACTTATTACTTGTAACTGCTTTATTTTTTTCAGGTTACCAAGTCTTAATAGTTCGCTTGTTGGTTTTAATTCTTACTTTGAACATGCTAAAAATAAGGGACATTATTTTGTTCTCTCTGAAATGCCATATGAGTACCAATCATTATTAGAGGACTTTAAAAAGCAAGGTTTTGGCCATGGGGTATATTATCTTCCTGGTAATGGTTATTCATATATGGCAAAAATTATGTCAGGTTTTTCTGTTTCTCAGATGGTTACAGAAAAAAGATTTCGGGATGCTGTCGGGGTTGTTGTCAGTTCGAGTACATCATTATCTCTTAATAAAGAAAAAGATATACACTATTTATTAATTAGTCGCGCACCTAAGGAACCTTATTTTTCTAATGAAATTTTAGTTAAAAATCTTGATAAAAAAATATGGATCTTGGAAAAGAGATACGTAAATAAGACGTATGGCACTATTACAGAAATCTATCACAGAAATACTTTTTAATATGAAAAAAGAACTGCTTACATATATTGTTATTGGGGTTGGGTCAGTCGTTACTGATTATTTATCATATTTGATATTTATGATGTTTATTCCAACTGTATATGCAAAAACACTGTCATATGTTGTTGGTATGATTTTTGGTTTTTTTTGTAATCGAACATTTACTTTTAAAAGTAATAATACAATTACTAGAGATGCTCTTTACTTCTTCTTTGTGTACATGGTGTCGCTTTTGTGTAATGTCGCTATTAATGAGTTCATCTTATTTGTATACCCCCAGTATCTTACATTTGCTTTTGTGTGTGCAACAGGGGTAAGTATTGTCACTAATTATTTAGGGCAGAAGTTTTTGGTCTATAGGAAATAAGAGTATACTTATTACCATGAAAAAACTTTCAATTGTTGTACCATGTTTTAATGAAGGTGAGAATATTCCATCGCTGCTTACACGTTATCAAGAAGTGGTTAGAGATCGGACAGATATCGAAGTAATTCTTGTTAATGACGGTTCAAAAGATAATTCAAAGGAAATTCTTGACGAAGAAAAGAATAAGTATTCTTTTCTTAAGGTAATACATGTATATCCAAACGGAGGCTATGGAAATGCTATTGTCACGGGTTTAAAAGAAGCAACAGGGGATTTTATTGGGTGGACACATGGAGACATGCAGACACCTCCAGAAGATATTATTAAAGCACTTCATCATATGGAGTCTTCTAAGAACAGTACAACAACCTATATAAAAGGAAAACGACACGGTAGACCTCTGGCAGATATTTTTTTTACAGGAGGTATGTCTCTTTTTGAGAGTCTTCTTTTTGGGACACATTTAAATGATATCAATGCTCAGCCAAATATTTTCCATCGTTCTTTTTTTGAATTGTGGCAAAATCCACCAAAAGATTTTTCTCTTGATTTATACTCTTTTGTTATGGCAAGAAAAAATAATATGAATGTTGTTCGATTTCCTGTTTCTTTTAATCCTCGTACAGCGGGGGTGTCTTCTTGGAATACAAGTTGGAAGAATAAATATAAGTTTATAAAAAGAACGGTAGCTTTTAGTTTTGAGTTACATAAAAAGAATATCTTTTAACACTATATAGAAAGTATTACTTCTTTTTTGATATGCTACTTGATGTGGAAGTTAAAAATGTCACTATGAAAAATCACTCTTCAATAAAAGTCGGGGGGAGTGGTGTGGTACACAAGGTATCATCTCTTGTCGAGGTTATTAAAGGTATTTCTCTTGCCTGTAATCAGGGGAAACGTGTGTATTTTCTTGGGGAGGGCACAAATTCATATTTCGGAGAGGATCTTAGTGCGTACTTGTTTATCCAAATTACAACAAAGGGTATTTTCCCTGTTCATGAGTCTGAAAGTCATGTTGAACTCAAGATATTTGCTTCAGAGAATTGGGACACTGTTGTTATGTATGCAGTCAAACATAGTCTGTATGGGATAGAAAATCTATCATATATACCAGGGAGTGCAGGAGCGGCTCCTGTGCAAAATATCGGTGCATATGGAGTAGAGCTCTCAGATGTCTTTGTGTCATGTGAAGTGTTTGATTGTGAAGAAATGAAACAAAAAACATTCACAAAAGAAATGTGTCATTTTGGGTATAGAGATTCTATTTTTAAGCAACAAAAAAATAGATATTGTATTTTGTCGATTACAATTTCACTGCGTAAAGAGAAACAGTTTAAACTTACGTATGCACCACTTACTAAGTTCGCAGAAAAAGAAACTCTATCCATCGCTGATGTGAGAGAAGAAGTACTACGTATACGAAAGGAAAAGTTGCCAGATTGGAAAGAGTTTCCTAATTGTGGATCTTTTTTTAAAAATCCTATTGTAGATAAAAATAAAGCAGAGACCTTACGTGAAATGTATCCTACTGTGCCATTACTTCTCCATGGAGATATGTTTAAAATTCCTTCCGCATGGCTTATTGAACATGTTGCAGAAATGAAAGGTGTGAGGAGGGGGAGTTTGTATGCGTGGCCAAAACAATCACTTGTAATAGTAAATGACGGAGAAGCTACCGCTGATGATGTAGATGCTTTTGCGCGAGAAATTACTGATGTTATCTTTGAAAAAACAGGTATTAGATTAGAGCAAGAAGTTAATAGAGTAGGGTGATCTGACTAAGACCCTGTCAAGGCATTATCTTGGTCAGATGTTGAAAATTTGCTTTTTTAAACAAAGTGTGTTATTGTCTGAAGCGTAGACAACGCAAAGGTGTGTTGTCATTTTGTTTTTTAAAGGACTATAATGGGACTTAAGTACGGTCTTGCTGCTCTGGTGGCAAAGAAAGGGTTGTTTCTCAAGTTGCAACCTGACGGGAGGCATACGACAAGATTTGCTCGTGTTGTTCGAGAGGGTGACATGCTGATGCTTCATTATACCAATGGAGACACAGGTCTTTTGCGGTTGAATGCGTCTATGCAACTCGAGGTTCCTTTTGTCTGTTTCGGCGGCTCTCAGCCTATTGTGGATTATCCTGAAAAAGATGATGATCCTCGCATCATTTTTAATGGTGCTTATGAGGTGAGAGAGATTCCTTCCTCTGAGCTTTTGCCTCAAGCTGAGCACACCTCTTTGCATGAGAGGTTTGCTAACCCGAAAACATTGTGGGGGCAAGTCATCGCTAATATGGTGGTCTGAAAATCTTCTTTTCATTTTCCTTGGCGTCGCTTGTGCGACGCTTTTTCTTTTCTTGTGATAGTATTAACGGTATGTCATTACGTATTGGTATTTTTGATTCTGGTGTTGGTGGTCTGTCTGTGCTTAAAGAACTCTATCAAGATATACATGCTGAGTATGTATATCTTGGCGACTCTTTACGTGCCCCATATGGCAATAAGACGCCTGTTGAGCTTTTAGGATATATGAAAGAATTGCTTCTTTTTCTTAAATCCAAGAATGTAGACATGTATATAAGTGCTTGCAATAGTCTCTCGACACTCGAAACAGAACATTTGCTTAAAGAGTTAGCAGTTGCACCATCTCAGTATATTGATATGAAGCGGTTTGCAGAACAGGCGGTAACAACGCTACCTAAAAATACTAGAGTTCTTATTTTTACAACAGAAGCAACGCGTGCAAGTGGTGTGTATCAACATGTCTTTTCAGAACATGATGTACTGACACTTTCTTCGCGTGTTTTAGCTGAAGCAATAGAAGAACAAAACCAGATAGCAATAGACGAGGAAGTTGATGGTCTTCTTGATTATATTCTTGAGAATGCTGTTACGCACGTGTTTCTCGGATGTACTCATTATCCTCTTATACAGGAATATCTCGATAAGCGTTTTTTGGATCTTGGTATTACTTTTATTAATCCAGCGCAGTACACACCAAGCAGTCTTGTTACTATAAAGGAGGAGAACATAACCAAATCCATTGAGATATATACCACAAAGAAAACAACGGCATGGGATATATATTCAAAGGGTTTTGATGAAACTAGTACAGTTCACGAAGTCTCATTTTTTTAGCCATAGTTATATGGTAGGATGCTAGATATGTCAGGAACATTTTATATTGTACCAACACCAATCGGCAATCTTGAGGATATAACAATCCGCGCTATTCGTGTGCTTAAAGAGTCAGATATTGTTTTTTGTGAAGATACTTCAGTAACACAAAAACTTTTTAAAACATACGATATACATACTAAAACATCAGTATTTCATGCACAGTCAGGAGGGGGCGATTTTGACAGGGTTATCTCTTCTCTGCGAGACGGGCTCACAGTATCCCTTGTTTCTGATGCTGGAACTCCCACTATCTCTGATCCTGGCGTTTCTATTATTAGTCGTATATATAAAGAGTTACCAGAAGCAAAGGTCATCGCACTTCCTGGACCAAATGCACTCACTACCGCACTTTCAGTTTCTGGTATTTCGTCAGCATATGTAACATTTTATGGTTTTTTACCGCAGAAAAAAGGGAGAGAGACGGTTTTTACAAAAATAAAAGAAAGTGACCACACTGCTGTTTTTTATGAATCTGTTCACCGTATAGAAAAAACATTAGAATCATTATCTCAAAAAATTGAAAATGAAAGAATGGTAGTGGTTTGCCGTGAACTTACTAAATTATTTGAAGAAGTTATTCGAGGGAGTGCTTCTGAAGTAAAAGCGTATTTTGATACAAATAAAGATAAAATTAAAGGAGAGTTTGTGGTAATTGTTGAAGGGGTTTAGTGTCAAAAATAATAAAAAAGAGGTATTTTTTATTATTTTTATAGATACAGAGTCTTGATTCTTCTGTTTCAATTCTTTATACTGCTTAGTATTATGTCACCACTTGGAATTAAACGGGCAGTTGCGGTTCTTATGATTATTTCTCCTTGGCTTTTTATTCCTAGTATTTTTAAAGATGTTATTTTTATTGTCGCTGGAGTTCTTCTTTACCTCAGCACTCTTGATTTGCGAAAGAAAGCACATGTTCATGACCCACATCATCAAGAAACAGAAAGTAGGCAAAATCAGCCACCGTACACTACACATGTAGTTAATGCATGAAAATCTTTTTTCTCATAAGTCTTTGTTCAACATTGATTCTATTTTGGGTTTTTGGGGAAACTCCTGTTGTCGGAGGAGTTTTTCATTCTCTTGGGAAGGAGGTGTATACACAAAGTAATGACGAAGGTCTAATAGCATCTTCGACTACTCAAGAGTCTGTTCATTCTCTTAGCGCTTCAACTTCAACGTCATCTGCTACACAGACAGTTATTCATGAAAAGACACCACAGAATGTTAAAGCTCTTTATATGTCGAGCTGGGTTGCGAGTGCTCCAACAATACGTACACGAATTGTAGATATGATTGATACGACAGAGCTTAATGCTGTTGTGATCGATGTAAAAGATAATACAGGAGTAGTAACGTGGAATGGAAGAATGAAAGAACAAGATCTCAAGGAGTTTATAGAGACACTACATACAAAGGGTATTTATGTTATAGGGCGTATTGCTGTTTTTCAGGACCCTCGTTATGCATTGCAACATAAAGATCAATCTGTTCAAAGAGTTGATGGTTCTATTTGGAAAAGTAGAAAAGGGGAGATGTGGGTGGACACAGGATCTCGATCGATGTGGGCATATACTCTGCTTCTCGGTGAGCAGGCGTATGAGTATGGTTTTGATGAAATTAATTTAGATTACATTAGATTTTCTACTGAGGGGTATCGTGACTCTCTTGTTTTTCCTGTAAGTGGTACTAGAGCAAAAACAGACAGGGTAGGGGTTGTGAGTGAATTTTATTCATACATTACAAAAGAGTTTCAAGAACGAGGCATACCTGTTTCTGGAGATGTTTTTGGTATTATCACTACATCTACAGCAGATATTCCAGTTCTTGGACAGGATTTACATGAAGCACTTCGTTATTTTGATTATGTTGCACCAATGGTGTACCCGTCTCACTACGCTCCAGGCACTTTTGGTGTCGCTAATCCGGCAGCTAATCCTGAGCTGGTTATTAGAGAAGCGATGAAAGGTGCTCTCATTATTGCAGATGAGGTCGCAAGTTCTACAGGGCAAGCAACATCATCCATACGAGCCAAATTGCGTCCATGGTATCAAGATTTTGACATGGGTGCGACATATACAAAAGAAATGGTTCGTGGTCAGATTACACAAGGAGAAAATCTCGGAGTGTCATCATGGATGTTATGGGATCCAAGTAATAAGTACACACCAAGCGCATTGAGTAAAGAGTAGATTTCTCCCTTATCAACTAGGAACCTTATAGGATACCGGATATACTACTACGTATGTCAGATCCAGAGAAAGTAACCTATGTAGGTAAGATTGATTTTCGTAATAAACAAATTCCTTTTGGTATAAAACAAAAAGACAGAACCCGTCATATGTATGTGATAGGAAAGACGGGTATGGGAAAGTCAACGTTTTTAGAGAATCTTACTATTCAAGATATCAACAACGGAGAAGGAGTGTGTTTTATCGACCCTCATGGATCAACAGCAGAAAAGTTATTAGATTTTATTCCAGAATCAAGAATAAAAGACGTTATTTATTTTGCTCCATTTGATGGTGATTATCCTATTGGTTTAAATGTTCTAGAACAGGTTGATCATGAAAAGCGTCATTTAGTTGCTAATGGTATTATGGCAGCGTTTAAGAAGCTTTTTAAGGATCAATTTTCAGCGAGAATGGAATATATTCTTAATAATATTATTCTTGCACTTCTTGAAAATGAGGGGCAGTCTTTGCTTGGTGTCAATCGTATGCTTACTGATAAAGAATATCGTAAACAAATTGTTGCGAATGTAAAAGACCCAACTGTTCGTGATTTTTGGATGGTGGAATATGCGGGGTATACAGAGCGTTTTGCTGCTGAGGCTGCTCCTGCTATTCAGAATAAAGTTGGTCAGTTTATTGCTAATCCACTTATTCGTAATATTATTGGCCAACAAAAAACTTCTTTTGACATTAGGAAGATTATGGATGAGAAAAAGATTTTAATTGTTAATCTTTCTAAAGGTAAGGTTGGTGAAGGTAATGCTAATCTTATCGGTTCACTTCTTATTACTAAGATATATCTCGCTGCTATGTCGAGAGCTGATGCTGGTCCATATGAACTTGCGAAGTTGCCACCTTTTTATTTTTATGTGGATGAATTTCAAAATTTTGCAAATGATTCTTTTGCTTCTATTTTGTCTGAAGCGCGTAAGTATAACCTTGCTCTTACTGTTGCGCATCAATATGTTGATCAAATGGAGGATGATGTGAAGTCAGCCGTGTTTGGTAACGTCGGATCTATGATTGTATTTCGTGTTGGAGCAACAGATGCCGAAATTTTTGAGAAAGAGTTTGCTCCAAGATTTACTATGGATGACATTGTTAATTTGTCAGCATTTCAATTTTATCTTCGTTTGATGATTGACGGTGCAGGGTCTCAACCGTTCTCTGCTCGTTCCCTTGATCCGATTCTAGAACCTCCTCATTCATATGCTCAGATGGTAATAGGGAATACTCGTGCCACATACGCTAAGCCTCGTTTTGTTGTTGAAGAAGAAATAGCAGCTTTTTATACTCCAAAAGTAAAAGAAGGGTCAAAACAAGGAAAAGAACACAAAGATACTTCTGTGGTAGATTCTGATTTTCATACAAAGAAACAAGGTGAGCAGTCTAGTCATCAGTTTTCTAATAATAGAGAAGATAAAAAACACCCAAACGGTAACCATCAGCCTAGTCGTCAATATGACCACAGTGCCTCCCCACAATATGAAAAAGTTCTTAAGGTGAGAAAGATAACCAATCAAACACCACTACCGCCAAGGGTGCATTCTGAGAGAAATAAAGAGAACAATACTCGCGATGCGTATGTTTCTAGTCGTGCGATTGAAGAGTCATTTCATAAAGCACCAACTAAAGATGAACGACAAAAAGACACTTCTCTTTCTACAAAAAAACAAAATCGAGAATCACAACTCCCTGCTGTTGATGTGCCTCATTTTGACAACGCTCCACCAATGTCTCTTAAGGATGCTCTTAAGAAGGCTATGGAAGAGCATGAACATGCCAAGGGTGTGGATGATAAAAAAATACCACAAGAACATCATTCTCCACAATTGCAAAAACGTGGAGAAGTATCAGAAGATGTGTTGCGAAAATTATTAACTGACGAAGAATAATATCTATGAACAAACAAATTATAGCGTATGGTCTTATGATGATGCTTGCTAACGTTTGTACTGCTTCAGCGCTTACAATTAATGAACTTTTTTCTAATCCAGTTGGAGATGATAGTGGTAGGGAATGGGTAGAAATATACAATGAAACTGACAGTGCTGTAGACATTGCTTCGCTCACTATTTCTATTAAAGGAGGAAGTCCTAGCATAGTAACACCTGTCTCTGGCGGTACAAGTATCCCAGCCCATAGCTATGCTATTATTGGTTCAACTGTATCTGGCGCAACAAAAGTATTGCAGGATTACCCAGAGTACACAGGGGTTCTGGTTAAGAGCGCTTTAAATCTTGTTAATACTGGGGTTACATCTATCGACATTCGTCTTGGTGGGGTTATGGTTGATTCTATTGCTTCATACACTGCAGCTAAAGAAGGAAAATCGTATGCAAGAATTGGTTCACAGTTTGTTGTCACTACTCCAACCTTAGGAAAGGAGAATACTGTAGATGAAACACTGCCATCTGGAGATACACAAGCGACAACCACACCAATAGTTGGCACACAAAGTACTATCCCTCAGCTCTCACCACCTTCGGCAGATATTACCCTCTATCTTCCTTTTGAAAAAACTGTCGTCGCAGGTGCACCAACAACTTTCTCTGTCTATGCTCTTACCGGAAGCGGAAAATCAATCGATACAATTACGTATACATGGTCATTTGGTGATGGTGGTCACAGTGTAGGAAGTTCTACTGTGTATCGATATATGTACCCAGGAATGTATGTTGTCTATGTTGACGGTTCAACAGGGCAAGTTGCCGGCAAAGCAAGAATGAAAGTAAAAGTAGTAGAACCAGATATTGCTATTTCATCATTACACCAATCAAAACATGGTTCATATATTGATATTACGAACCCAAATCCATACGAACTTGATATTTCGGGGTGGAAGCTTTCATTTGACGGAGCATTGTTCTCTTTCCCATTTACTACCACTTTATTGCCAGGGGTGACACATATTTCTGGTCAAGCACTTGGTTTTGCGAGTGCAACAGCCTCAACAACAAAAGTAATTAAACTTCTGTTTCCTGACATGAGTGAAGTGATAAGGGTTGATGCTGTACAAGATAAGATATCAACAACGACTAGTACTATTACAGTAGGTAATTTTATAAAAAAAGAAATAAAGAGTATCTATTATGCTCCTACTGCTGTATCTACAAAAAAACAAAAAGAAAATATAATAAAAGTAGCAACAACAACTCAACTAAAAACAATAAAAACAACCCAAAAAGACACAAGACTTGCTGAGTGGTTGAGAAAATTATTTTAGAGGGGTGTACACAGTAGGTTTATCTGATCTGTGACGGTGTGTACTGCTGAGGAGAGATTGGTGGTTTTTTTAGGAAGAGGTAGATCTATGCCTTCAATAGCATAATGATGTTTTTCTAAAAAAGTAAGAATGAGGTTTCCGTGCTCTTTTGTTGTTTCGTGAAGATTATAAAAATAAGGTGAAAATTCTATGATAAGTTTTGGGCGGTGTTTTGTTATAGTTTTTTCAATACCTAACAGTACTTCATATTCGTACCCCTCAGTGTCTATTTTGATTAGGTTAATACGATCTTCATCTAGAAGGTACTCATCTCCTTTTTTGATTGTAATGGTTAATTGATCATCTTTGTCTCCTGTTGTGACAACAGAAGAGCCTCCTGCGTTATTTTTATTGACGGTGATAGTTTTTTGTTCATTGCTATTACCAAGAGCAATATTATGCACGGTGACTGTTGATGCTTTATTAAGGGTAATGCTTTCCTGTAGTTGATTATAAATGAAAGGAATAGGTTCAAAAGCAATAACGTGCCCTTGCTTATTTATGTTGTAGGCAAAAAGAGTGTGTTCTCCGATATTTGCTCCAATATCAACAAATGTATCACCAGGCTGTAGTTGCTTTTTTATTTCAAGAAGCACCTCTTCCTCGTAACATCCTTTCCAAAATATTTCTTCATCGACAAAACCATTTTGTTTGGATAGGACGATAGGGAAGTGTATAGATCCAAGACGAACGCTACCTGTTGTCTTTTTTGTGAGTTTTTTAATTTTTATTTTTCTATAGAAAAGATATCCTTTAAATAGAAATAATCGCAGATATTTATAAATAAAAGGAAGATTCTGTTTCAGAAAAATTTTTAATGTAAGCATAGTATGGAGAATAGTATACGTTATTTCTTTGTAATTTTATAGTTTAAAAAGTTCGGTATGGATGGTTATTTTTTACCGTCTTGTATGGTAGTATTCATAGTATGATTAATGCTGTATCTTTTTTAAAGAAAGTTGCTACGTTTGTTCTCTTTCATGGGAAGAGGAACCCTCAATTTTTGCTCCACTATAGTATTAATTTTTTAAAGAAAGATTTTTCTTTTGATGTTTTATTTTATTCTGGTCCATCTCTTGGAAGAGAGATCGAAAAAGGAAGATCTCTTATACGTATCGGTGATGGTGAAATTTGTATGATGAATGGAGGAGATGTTCATTATCAACATTTTGAAAAAGAGATACAACAAGCTCTTTTGAACTCTGTGTGGTTATATACAGATAGTTCACCATATGTTATTTGTATTAACGAGCATGTAATGAATAAAACAAATACATATCTCAAAAAACATAATCAGTTTCGTTGTTGGTTGCCAATGAAAACATTTTATGATTTATTTTTTAATAAACAGGCAACATATGGAGATGCTAGTATTTTTGGATATAAAAATGAATTTGAAAATAATGTATATCCATATTTAAAAAAACAGGGAGTTATTATTGTTACAAAGAAAAAAACTATTGAATCTCTCCAATCTAATACAAGGGTCATTTGGAAAAATATTGGGTATGTTTATACGCCAGAAAAAAATGCTTATGACGAAATCGAAAGAATTCGAAAAGAGATTGATGAACTCATTCAAGAGAAACAAAGAGAATCTATTAAGCCTGTTGTTATTGTTTCATGTGGTCCTGCAAGTAAAATGCTAGTATATGAGTATACTCAAAAAGGTGTTCAAGCTATTGATGTTGGTATTGGTCTTGAGTTAATCTTTTCTGAAAGAGAAACACCGTATATTCTTCTTCCAAAGGGAAAAATGTAAAGAGTGTTCTACTCTAGAGCATTCTGTGTTTTCCTCAAAAAGAAACTTTGTTTTTAGAGGAATAAATAACTTTTTTTCTAATAAAAAAGTTATAAAAAAGAACTAAAATAGAGGCAATTATTTTTGAGATAAAGTAAAGCACTCCACCTATTTCTGTTAAAAACCACATAAAGAACTGTGTTAGAAGTAAGCCTCCAACACTTATACTTGCTACAGTGATAAACTCTTGCTTTCTGTTGGTTATTTTTCTTTCTCGAAAAACCCATAAAGTTCCAATAGTGTAATTAGTAGAGAGTCCTACGATAAAAGAAAATATATTTGAAACAAGATAATGCACATGAAACCATTCTGTGAGAATTAGGAGTGTTGTAAAATCTGCAACAAAAGCAATACCACCCATGATGATATATCTAAAGAGTTCAATATACTTATTAAGACTTTTTGTAATAAAAAGATTATTAAATAAAGTTTTCATTTTTTATTACATTTTGTGCATTAGACGATATTTAATTCCTTCAAGAATGGTTATAACAGCAATTCTTATACCATGTTTAATCTTTAGTTTTTTCCCTTCTTTGTATGTTCTTGGATTATACACAATAGGAACCTCTTCAATCATGAGACCTTTTTTGATTGGGACAATAGAAGCTTGTATTACGTCAAAAACAAAATCATTATCTTTTATTTTGAGAAGATCTTTTTGTAGACTTGCTGGAAATATTTTATAACATGTTGCTACATCTGTTATTTTTGTGGCAAAGAGTATGTTGAATAAATAATTCACCATTTGTGCTCCACTACTTAAGTGATTTCTTTTATTTTTTTGTAAATAACGAGAACCAAAGACTACAGTCTCATTAGAGACTTTATGTAATAGATCTTTGTAGTTATCGGGTGAATATTCCATATCAGCATCTTGAAACAAAATAAAATCCCCAGTGACACAAGGAAGACCAAGTTTAATAGCTGCGCCTTTCCCTTTATTTTTTTCTGCAAGAATAAGAGTTATGTCAGTGTCTTGCGCCAGAATCTCACGAGATCCATCTGTTGAATAATCATCAACAACAATAATTTCTTTTTCAAATTGATTTGTATCTGCTTTTTTTACAGCTTCAAGTATTGTTTTTATATTATTTTTTTCATTGAATACAGGAATAATAATTGAAAGTTTCATGGGGTGAATTATTTACTTAAATACGAAAGAAAGAATATCAAAGAGAGATCCTTTTCCTGCAATGCTGTAGAGTATAACACTTATTGTAATAGGTAAGAAGATAACAAAGTACGTATATAGTAGGCCTTTATTATTAGTTATTTTTTTATATCCTAGTAAAGCGAGTGGAATAATAAAAAGAAATTGAATATAGAATATTCTTACATAAAAAAGTGGCCAGAAAAGAACGGGGAGGGTCATTAGAACTAATGATACCCATAGTATAAAATCGTCTTTCTTGTAATATTTATTTTTTATATAGAATAAAAGACCAAATAGTGCATATATCCAAAGAATAGCAAATGTGGCTCCTTCTGTAAAAATAAAATATTTAAATGAGTGAAATGTATCATTTGTATTGGTGGTTATATTAAATGCTATCCAATCAACCGCAGTTTTCCCTTCCTTGACAATGGTAAGGTATAGTATTCCTTGAAGTAGCAAGAACGGTAATGAAATTGCTAGAATAGTGTGGAGTTTTTTCCAAGAAGCGCTTTTAAAAAAATCAAAAAAGAGAATTATGCCAGCAAAGCATAAACCGAGCAATCCTGTCTCTTTACACAGTGACCCGATGAAACCAATAATAGAGGTGATGATGAGTAAATGTTTTGGATAGCCTCTTTCTCTTACAATTAAAAAAATATAAATTGTCGCTATAGCAAAAAACCAACCAGAGATATCTGTTAGAAGTGCTAGACCATATTTAAGTAGTGGGTATCCAGTTGCTACCCACGTTGCTCCGATGAATGACTCTTCTTCAGAAAATTGAAGTTTTTTTAAGAAGAGAAAAGTGATAATAATAAAACCAATATACAAGGCTATATTGATAGCTAAGAGTGCTCCGTATGGAGAAAGTGCTGGATATAATAAAGAGCCAACGATACCATAAAAAGGTTTGAAGGAGTGATACTGAATCCCATCGCCAGCAGTAAGCTCACCCTCATAGTAAAGGATTTGATTTACGTAGACACTGGTATCATTGTATACATTGTGTACTCCGGTTTGAGAAAAGGTGAAGAGGAGTATTGTAATACAAATAGTGACAAGAAAGATGATTTTGTTGTATGTCTCACTTTTAAGAGTATTTAGTTGTTGTTTGTTGATCATAGCTGTTGAAGTAGATATTTATAAAAATTTTCTTTAGTGTGTTACGTATTGTTATGTAATCTGGTTTTTAAATGGAAATAAAGAACAGTAAAAAATGAAGCTATTCCAAGACTATTTTGTATAAATACCGCACTATACGCCGCTCCATAAACACCAAAGTGAGTGATTAGGTTACTTAAAAATAATATTGATAATAAGCCAGCAACAGAACATAATATAAAAGATATATGCATTTTATTGTAAGCTGCAAGAATTATACTCATACTGTTGTGAAGCCATAATCCCGGTATGATTAAAGTATAAATTGAAAATATTGGAACGGCCTCCATGAAACTTTGGCCATATACAAATTTTACTATTTGATTGCTCCACACAAGGTATACCACGACAATACTAAGAGCTATTACTATATAGAGAGTGGTACTAAAAATAGCTATACGGGTTCGATGTTTCGGTTCATTTGATGCTGATATTCTTGGGATTATTAGAGTTGTAAGGAGAGAGCTTATAATCATTGGGTATTCAACAAGACGAACAGATGATGTGTATAAACCTAGATCATGAGGGCTAAGATTTGCCTTAATAAAAAATTGGTCTACTCGAGAGAAAATAAGGGAACTTAAAACAGTACCGATATGAGATATTGCAGAAAAAAATTCTTGAATTGATTTTTTTATCCACTCTTTTTTAAGAAAATAAATAGAACGTAAGTGTAGTATATGAAGCAATGATCCATAACCAACAATAATGAGTGTTTCTGATAGAAGTGTAAATATAAAATAATAAACAGGAGCTTCTATGTATACAAAAATAGCTCTTAAAGCAAAAATAGTGAAAGAAGTAAGAATTGCTATAATAACATATTCCTTTACCCTTTTTTCTGTTAATAGAAAAGATGAACTAAAGCCTATTGAATAGACAAAAAAACCAATAAAGAGAGAGCAGGTGAGAATAAGAGCCTCAAAAAAAGAATTTGAAAAAAAATATACACCAAAAAGACCAATAACTAAAGAAATAGTATTAATAAAAATTCTTGTTGTAAAACATCTTGAAAATATAGAAGATTTATTTTCTCTTGAATTTGCCAGTTGCCACATGTAGTAACTATCAAGACCGCTGTTGATAAAAAAAGTAAATACTATATATGTTTGAGTAAAAGAAATAAGTCCCATATTTGCCGGACCTAAAAAACGAGCAACAAAATAGGTTGCAATAAAATTATTGGTTTGGCTTACTATTTGTAACACTACAAGAAGAGTGGCGTCTTTAAAAAAAGAGGTTTTTAGAAGGTATTTTAATGGGGATGCAAAGAGTGGTAACATGTGTGTAGTATACTCTATCATATATAACTATTTTAAGTATAAGTATCATGCAAGATCAGCTTGTTTCAGTAGCACTGACTACATCAAAGAGTCAGAAATATTTGGTTAAGCAGGTAGACTCTATTTTAAAACAAACATACAAGAATATAGAGGTGTGTGTTAGTCATGATGAGTGCGGTGATGAAACCGTATCTATTTTAAAGAGGTATGCTTCACAAGATAAGCGTTTTAAATGGGAATATAATCCTTTGGAGAAGGGGTTTATAAAAAATACTGAACATGCTATTAGTATGTGTAAAGGCGATATCATTTTTCTTTGTGATCATGATGATTGGTGGGATCTTTCTAGGGTTCAGGAGCATCTTAATATTTATAAAAGTAATCCCGATGTATCTTGGGTTTACAATAACTCTATTTTGGTTGATGGTGACGATCTTCCTATTGGGAGAATAGAGGATACCATACCTAACTATTTTTCATCAAAAAAATTAACATTATTAAATATGGTCTGGGGAACATGTATTGGAGCAGCTCATACATCTTACCGTGCTACCGACCTAAAGAAAACTCTACCGATACCACTTTTTGTACCAGCTCATGATTCATGGATACAGCTCATGTTACATCCAAAGAAAAGTTTTTTTATCAATAAAGATCTATATTTTTACAGACAACACGGAGCAAATCAGGTTGGTTGGGCTAAAGAGATGACAGACGTTGAATATTTTCTAAAAGAAAAAGAAGCCATTAAAGATAATATGATTTATCTTAAAAAGTTATACCAATATCCTAGA
>JBDLTQ010000009.1:0-28471 GCA_039805745.1 Candidatus Parcubacteria bacterium
TTCTGGAGTTGTGTACAATCTGCTATTTGATAAGGATCTTCTCGTGTTCCTGTACCTCCTTGATAGAAGGTATCTGCCTGTACAGAGAAGAAGATACTTGTAGTAAGGACTAGAGTAAAGAGAAGGAGTATTCCTATACGAAAGGGTGTAGCAATAAGGCGGAGTAGACGTTGTTGTCGTAGATAGGCTATACGGGAGTGGAAGGAGTAGGAAGACATAGAGATATATACACAAGTGTATCCCCTCCCCAATAGAGAGCACAAGTGGATAAGTGAAGGGATACAGAGTGTAGATTGTAGGATAGAGAAGAACCCCATGAAGCCGATGGCTTCATGGGGTTCTAAGATCTAGATTCTACACTCCGTACTCTGCACTCTAATCAGAGCCAATGACCAGGATCGAACTGGTGACCTCTTCCTTACCATGGAAGTGCTCTACCAACTGAGCTACATTGGCTTATCTTTATTTCTAAAAATAAGTCGCTTTAGTGTACATTATTTTCTACACTTTTTCAATTTTAAAACCATATAATATGTCTACGCATTATTTTGCACCACTATCTACACCATGATAGAATGAAAAGAGTTGCATGTCATAGGAGAATAGCATGGAAACTCAAGGAAAACCTAACCAAAAGAATCACAATTCAGCCCCACCGCCTGAGGCTTTCGATTTTCTTTACAGAGTACTCTCTACTCACGGAGGGTACGAATCAGACCCGTGTATCAGCAAAGTTTTAGCCGATGAAAACTACAACCCGTTCCCAGAAGTGACAGATTAGATGTAGCGCACACAATACAAAGTGCGCGTTTCTTTATTCTTTTATTCGATAGAAACTATTTTTGATGGAGAGTGATGGCCAGATACAAGTCGCACAGAGGTATGAGGGTACATATCTCGAAGAATGCCAAGTATACGAGTATTTGCAGCATTATTCTCTGCAGGAACCCCTACCCATATGCGATACTCATCATCTTTTAGTTTTTCTATTTTTTCCTTCTTTGCAGATGGTACTACTTTAATTTTTAGATACATCTTTTTTCTTTCCAATACGATTTTCTCTTTTAGTACGATATTCATCAATTAATTTGTGATTACCAGAAAGAAGCACTTTCGGTACTCGATACTTTTTACCAGCATGTTCATACACCTCAGGTCGTGCATAGATCTCATGAGATGCTACACGTTTCTCTTCAAGAGAAAGCTCATCATGAAGCACTCCTTGTATCTGACGAGAAATAGCGTCAATACAAACCATAGCAGGAAGTTCTCCCCCAGTGAGAACATACTCTCCGATACTCCATTCTTTTGCTTTAAGAATTTTTTTTACCCGACTATCAACACCCTCATATCGACCACAAATAAATATAATATCTGTGTATCCTTTTGCTGATTTTTGAGCGACAGTATTTGTAAATGTATCACCACCAGCATTAAAAATAACAACGAGCGTCTTTGTTGTTTTACGTTTAGCTATTTTCTTTTGTATCTTCTCTACACAAGCAATAATAGGGTCTACCCACATCACCATTCCAGGACCACCACCATAAGGGCGACCATCAACTCTACGGTGTTTATCTAGGGTATGCTCACGAAGTGCGTATGTCTGCACTTCTATTATTTTTTTTTCTATAGCACGAGCAATGATAGATTCAGCAAAATATGAATCAAACATTGAAGGAAAAATAGTGACAATATGGTAACGCATAGAAACGTAATAAGCGATTAGATAATAATAATTATTGACAGTATACCATAAAATATGTAGTATTCTAATTCTGTTCATTATGAGAAAGAAGCCCGATGAGCGCTACAGTCACTTTTCCAGACCAGCAAGAAAACAAGGAAGGGAACGAACGCACGGACACCATCCTTCGTTACGTTGTAGTACCGATGAGTCCGCACTTTAAGGTTGCTCTTGAGGAGCATCCGAGTACCAACAGTTAACCACCTTCTCACAACAAAACGACCCTTCCTTGGGTCGTTTTTATATTACCATCTTTTTAAATTGATTTTAAATCATTCATTACTGCATCAACATCCGTTGTATCATAACGAGGTGTGTATGAAGAAATCTGAGACCTGTCATCAGATACATGGGCATGTTGCGCACGACCTTCTGGTTCATTTATTTTGAGATTCACTCGAGCATTATTCTTCATTCCAACAACTCGCAAAAGTGTTCGAAGAGCTTTTGCAGTAGCTCCGTCTCGGCCAATTACTTTTCCCATATCATTAGCTTCAACATCAAGCGTTATAAGGACACCCATTTCATCGACTCGACGATCTACTTTAACTTTCTCTGGATTATCTACTAATGCCTTCACTACATATTCAACAAATTCTTGATCTTTCATAAATTAAATTGTGCTTACACCTCTATCGTATCAGTAAAATGACTTTTTAGTGAGCAACTTATTCACATATGATAAGTTTCTGTACACACAGTCTAATCTCACCAAAAAGTCCTCTCTCTATAATAACAAAAAACAATCAGAATGTCTGATTGTTTTTATTGTTGCTACTTCTTAGCTTCTTTAACAACTGGACTCTTACGAGGAAGAGCGTTTCGCTTGGTTCCCTCGATAATACCTTTAGAAACAAGAAGGTTGTGAACTGTGTCAGTAACTTGAGCTCCGACAGAAATCCAATGCTTAACACGATCAGCTTTCGCCTCAAAGATACCCGCCTTAACATTGTAAGTACCGAGAATCTCGGCAAACTGAGTTGTTTTAGGTTTAAGGATACTCTCCGTAACAATCAAACGAAAGTATGGATCATTCTTGCGTCCTGTGCGCTGTAATCTGATTTTTAACATAAAACACATTCTATCACGTATTGATAAAAAAGTGAATAGTGAACTTCTAAACTACCACAAGTGCTCTTTTATTGCTTTATAATGCTGACACTTACTAGTGTTTCTTGTGGAATTCTTCAGCAAGGTAAGAAACTTTTTCCACTAACTGCTTACCGGAATAATCAACCTTAAGAAGCACTGCCGTCGCACCATCTTTAAGCGCTCGATTAATAGTGTCAGTATCAGAAACATTTGAGCATACAATAACTGGGATAGAGAGTCCACCTGTTTCTTTTATTGCTCGCAAAAAACCAAATCCATCCATCCCAGGCATCATAAGGTCAAGAAGAATAACATCTGGCATAGATTCTGCAACCCCCTCAATACCCTGCAATCCATTACCTTCTACGATAACAGAGTAGCCTCCTTTTTCAAAGCTATGCTTATAAATTTCTTGTAAATCTTTATTGTCTTCAATAATCATTATTTTTTTCATACATTCAAATCTTTTATAGACATACCGGCATTGCAGTATTTTTATTAACTATTTTTTAATAAAGGAAGTTGTATATAAAATTGTGAACCCTTTCCTTCTCCTCCAGATTCAGCCCAAATAGCACCCTTGTGACCCTCAGTAAATTTTTTTGCAAGATATAACCCAAGACCAGTTCCTAAAATATTCACCTTATGAAGATCGGCTCGAGAGAACTCTTTGAATAAAAATGGCATCACATCTTTTTTAATCCCGACACCTGTATCTGCAATTGTAATTAACACACTTCCTTCGTCTTTTTTGACTGACACCACTATAGAACCTTCTGGTGTATATTTAATGGCATTATCAAGGATATTAGTAATCACTTCTTTTACTTTTGCCTGATCTGCGTATAGATTCAATGCTGTTTTATTTGAAAGCCTTTCTGTAAGCTCTATCCCTTTCTGTTCAGCATGAATCTGAAATGTTGCAAGAATTTCATTTATAAGCTGAACAACATCAAACTTGGTTTTAATATATTCTATCTGACCAAGCTCTATCTTTGATTTATCAAGATACTGAGACAAGAGAGTAATAACATCATTACCGGAAACCATAATCTTCTGTAACAAATCTTTTACCTGTGGTGTTATCTCACCCTTATCTCCATCTAAAAGCATAGTAGCGTACCCTCTCATGATAGTAATTGGGGTACGTATCTCGTGAGTTGCAAAGGACATGAGTTCTGATTTTTGTTCATTCGCAAGCTCTATTTCGAAAGTATTTTTAACAAGCTGTATACCAATAAGAAGTGTCACAAAAAATACAAGGACTCTTAGAAGCACTTGCTCGATCGTTTCCGCTACAATCAGTTCAATAAGTGACACAGTACAGAGAAAGAATGTAAAAAGTCCAGCAAAAATATTTTTTACATGGAAAAGTTCTACAAGATAGATAGCGTATGCAGTAAACACTATGACAGGAAAAATAAAAAGGGCTCCGTATGGTACAAAATCAAAATTCTTAAATCCAATTGGAAGAATAAAACTAAACAAAAGAAGGAGACCTGCAGTAAGTGACATGCCGGTAAACATGAGCATCACTTGACGACGTTCATCGCCGTTAGTCTTTCCAATACGACGAAGCAGGATACCAAGACCAGAAATAAAGAAACTAAAGGTGACGACTCCAGCTAAAATAATACTCTGGCTCCTTTCTGGATTAGAAATCTCACCAACAGAGAGAAGCTGACTCACCTGACTGAAGACAAAAGGAATAAGGAGGAGTGTTGAGGTAAAAAAAGCGAGAGGAAGCAGGACATACCGATGCCAGACAGGAAGTGATTTGTCTTCATATGGAAATACATAAGCAAGTTGAAAAAAGGCATACGCGTGCCAAATAGTGAGAAAGATGTGGAGACGAAGCGCAAGTAAAGATACCGCAGGGTCAGTAAATTTATACAAAAAATAATTAGAAAGACCCCAAAATATTGTTACAAATGCAAAAAAGAAAAAACTTTTACTTGTAATACTTCTTTTACTTCTAAAAAAAACGACAGCAGCAAGAAGCAAAATACCGACAACAGCAACAATGACTCCAATTAGATCAAACTGTGCAGTATCAATAAACGAAACAGATTCGATAGATCTCATAAAAGATAATATACAACTAATAAATACTATACAACGCGCCTACCACACTTACTTCTAGTATATACCGTATAAACGACCTCACCATGTGAGTAACTTTCTCTGTGATGTTTTTATACAGCGACTTTTGCTTTTTCTTCTTGTAAAATATGCTCGACTCTTTGTATTAATTCCTTTCCTGAATAATCAACTTTAAGAAGCACGGCAGATGCACCATATTGAAGAGCTTTGTCTGTTGTCTCTTTGTCAGACAAATTAGAACAAACAATAACAGGAATATTGAGACTTGTGTGTTCCTTTACTGCTTTAAGGAAAGCAAACCCATCCATATTCGGCATCATAATATCGAGCAATATGACATCTGGCATTGCTTCAACAACTTCAGAGATACCAGAGAGACCATCTCCTTCAATAAAAACCTCATACCCTGCCGCTTCAAAGTTTATTGTATAAATATCTTGAAGACCTTTATCATCTTCAATAATCATTATTTTTCTTCTATTCATGGTATATATAATACCTTGCAACAAAGAAGACAGCAATATATATCTAGACACTACACAGACTGAGTATCATCTCCTGCTATAGGAAGAACCACAGAAAATGTAGCACCTTTACCAACACCTTCTGAAGTAACATGTATCTGACCATTGTGGGCTTTTACTATCTCCTGTGCAAGATATAGACCAAGTCCAGACCCTCCACTATTTATCACACTACCCTCGCCACGACTAAACTTTGTAAATAATTTTGCTTTTGTATCAAAACTTATACCAATACCTGAATCTGCAACAGAAAATACAACCTCTTTATTGTTTTGTTTTACAAGAGTTACTTTCACATACCCTTCTTTTGTATACTTAATACTGTTATCAACAAGATTAAGAAATACTTGACGTATTTTTGTGGTATCAGCCTGAATATAACAATGTTCACCAGCGTCAACTAATGACAAAAAAGTAAGATGCTTATCTTCGCTCGCAATTTTCATATCACTCACTAGATCTTGTACAACAGGCACAATATCAACACGAGCAAACTCATACTTCATACCACCCTGCTCAATCTTTGTCACATTCAAAAAATCTTCTACAACATTTGCGAGACCTTGCGCTGAAGTATAGATATGTGTCACTATTTCTTTTTGTTTTAAAGTAAGTTCACCAACAACCCCATCAGTAAGGGTCGATGCATATCCTTTAATAACAGTAAGAGGGCTACGCAACTGATGTGATGCAAGAGAGATAAACTCTGATTTTAGAGTATCAAGAGATTGCAACTGTTCATTGGCACGTTCTAGCTCTTTAACAAGGTTTTCAATTTTGTTACGACTTTTTACCTCTTTATCCAAAGAACGAATAAGGAACACACCGATAATTGTTGAAATAGCCAAAATAGTGTAGTTAATAATCTTTTCCTGAGTATCTGCAGTAAGCACCGCTCGAAGTAAGAGAATAAACAACTGTGCCATAATCACAATATTGGCAGCAAGAGCTTTAATATTAAATAGATGATGCTTAAGCACTGCGTACCCTAAAATAAGGACATACAAACTGACACATATATTAGCAAACGGCGCAACAGGAATACCATACCACAAAAGATAGTTCGTTGATCCACTAGTAAAGGCAATAATCATTGCAAAAAGAATAAATACAGCCTGACGTTTCAGTATTTTATTATTAAGGTACTTGTATGCCTTTATCAAAATATACCCTGCATACAACAAACAGCTAACCCATAACCCTAAGTAGATGTCATACAATACTCCAGGCTTTGGCCAATACGGAAAAAAGAGAGCAGGTTCTACATGAGAGACGAATAGATGGTGTAGGGAAGGCAGTACATCTACAAGAAAAAAGAACCCTGCTATTCCATACATACATACAAAAAATATAGTAGGGAGTGGATATATTTTTTTTACAAATGCATAGACAAAATGAAAATAAAATGGCGCTGTAAAAATTGCCGCCGCCATAAAAAATCTCACCCAGAATAAAGCCATTTGAGAACTTGAACTAATTTGCCAAAATGTATACCCAAGACTCCACACAGAAACAGACAAAGCAAAAAGTGCGAAGATTTGATTAACTGGATGTTTCCGATTTTCAAAATAAATAATAATACCAAGTGTAAGACTGGTGAGACAATTAATAAATGCGGATACCGCATAAAAATCTGTAGAATAAAAAATATCTAATCCCATATAAGAAAAAAGCGTGATACCTGTAGTGTACCACGCTTTTAATTGCACACGTCTCCTGTTTACACAGAACAGACAGCGACAGCAAAACGCCCTGCTGGCTCAACATGCATACGAATATCTCTGAACTTCGCACGCCTGATGAGAGCCTCCAACTCATTTGGTGTTCGATAATACATCGTCGGCCAATGATAGGCCTTTTCGATGAAGTACATCTCCCATGTTGGAATGACATTGCCAACAATAAATGTCGACCCTTCTTCCAACTCCTCTTGGATCAAACGAAACATTTCGATCACATTTTCGTCATCAAAATAATCGATGAACCCAATCATCTCGAGAATGTTTGGATTTTCTATTCTGATCTTTGCTCGAACATGCTCATGTTTGAGCAAGTTCAAACGCTCAGTCAAAACAGTCACCCCAAGTTGAGAAGCTATCACCTGCGCATCACGAAGTGAGTCTCTCGAAAGATCTGTCAGCACTACCCGATCTGGAATATCTGCAGGTTCAAGATCATGAATCCCCCACAAAAGAGGTTCAGAAAGACCCGCGGCGAACCCCAAGATACGAACACCGGAGATACTGCGCGCATGATAACGTATAACATCTTTGATAATCTGCCTCACGAGAACTGCACGATTCTGCACTCCTTTAATAATAGGAATAGATGTCCAGAAACGTTCAAGCATGCCCACAACAGGCCGACTACGCAAACGATACATCAGATGAAGAGCGCTTGCATTACCGACATTTTGTTGGATAGAGCGAATAGCTTGCGAACCATGATTAAACAATCGTGATTCAAACAAATGACCAGATGGCAGTCGCTTCGCTTCGGCTTTCTTACCAACAAGGTAAAAAAGCGGGGCAAGAAGTATGTACCACCTAGGTACAGTGA
Organism: Candidatus Parcubacteria bacterium; assembly: GCA_039805745.1. Lineage (GTDB taxonomy): Bacteria > Patescibacteriota > Minisyncoccia > Phycocordibacterales > UBA5272 > UBA11704. The sequence goes on from JBDLTQ010000009.1 coordinate 8,026, forward strand.
CATAGCTATCAATCGGAAATGTCTCGACAGAGTGTGTCATAAACACCTTTCTTTCTAAAGTAAAAATAGAACATGTAAACACCTACAAGGGAGTCTATCATGAGGACACTTGACTTGTCAAAAATACGTGTTAATTACGCAATAAGTGTATAATCAATAAGTCTTAAATCAAGATTCACACCTTTTACTTTAATACGTACCGGTGTCCCAATTTTCCACTCAATACCAGACCTTTCACCAAAAATACGACTATTTTTTGCGTCAAAAATATAAAAATCATCACCAAGATCTCGAAGCTTAATCATCCCCTCACATTTACTTTTCTTTTCTTCGACATAGAGTCCCCACTCAGAAATACCTGATATCATACCGTTAAATTCTTCACCAATACGATATGACATATACTCAACTTGCTTATACTTAATGCTCCCACGTTCTGCGTCTGCTGCTTCTTTTTCACGACGAGAAGCTTGCATACAGAGTCTGTCATAGAGCCCGCGTTCTTCTTCTTTTGGGTAATCACCTTCAAGTACTCGCATAAGAAGTCTGTGGGTAAGCACATCAGGATAACGACGAATTGGAGAAGTAAAATGAGAATAGTAATCAAACGCAAGTCCATAATGACCAATATTACGTGTACTATAAATAGCCTTTGCCATGGCACGAGTAATGTGCATTTGAAGAAGAGTCTTCTCAGGACGATCACCCATTTTCACAAGAAGAGTATTTAACTCCTGCGAAGGAATGAGACCGTCCATAAAACGAACATGATACCCTAACCCTCTAATATAAAGATCGAGGTCATGCATTTTATCTGAATCAGGTTTATCATGAATACGATAAATACAAATCGCATTACCTTCTCCATTTTTTTCTTCTTGTTTTTTTGTAATAAACTTACTTACATACTTATTAGCAAGTAGCATATATTCCTCAATCATTTTATGTGTATCACCTCGTTGTTTTACATAGACATCAATTGGAACACCTTTCTCATCTAGCATAAATTTCACCTCTTCTGTTTCAAGAGAAAGAGCTCCGTTCTCAAAACGCTTCTTAGTTAATTTCTTTGCAATAGTATTGAGAATAGTGAGCTCTTCAGCAAAATCACCCTTATTTGTATCGAGAGTTATTTGCGCATCTTCATACGTATAACGACGACCAGAATGTATTACTGAACGACCATACCACTCACCACAAACCTCACCTTCATCGTCAATCTCAAAAACAGCTGACATTACGAGCCTATCTTCACCATAGACCAAAGAACATAAATCATTAGAGAGTACTTCAGGAAGCATTGGAATACAACGATCAACAAGATACACACTTGTTTCGCGAGCAATAGACTCATCATCAAGAGCAGATGCAGGCCGAACATAGTGAGAAACATCGGCAATATGAATACCTACCTCATAATGACCGTTGTCTAATTTTTTAAATGAGAGAGCATCGTCAAAATCTTTTGCGTCCGCGGGATCGATAGTAAATGTTGTTGTTGTACGAAAATCACGACGACCTTCTTTGTCGGCCTCTGTAATACCTCGTTTCTTGATAGCATTAGCTTCCTCTACCACCTGATGATTATGCTCATCAGAAAAACCACGCTCAAGAGCATACGCGAGCATTTCAGCATTATTTTCTCCTGGATGTCCCAATACATAGGTAATAGCACCAAGAGGTGACTTCTTGTGATCTGTCCAATCAAGAATAGATGCGATTACTTTCATACCCGCCTCTGCCCCGTGAAGATGGTTAGCATCAATCATAATATCGGTATACATACGCTTATCATCAGGAACAAGGAAATACATTCCGTGATCAACTTCAAGAGTTCCTGCGTATCCTTTCTTTGAACGTTCTATCACCTTGGTAACTTTTCCATACATTTCCTGTTCACCTTTCTGATTTGTGTGTTTACCAAGAAGCTCAACCTCAACAGTATCATGATACAGTGAGGTATTAAGGTGTGAATGATCAATAAAAATAGCGCCCTCTTTTTCTAATTCTGTAACACGTACATACCCATCTTTCTTTGAAGTAATACTAATAATCCCCGTGAAAAGTCGTTGCATAATAGAGCTAGTATACCATGAGATACCTGCTTAGTTTAGAGATAGCTGTACTCCAAGAGATCTGCAACAACCAGGAAAAATGCTATCTAATCTCCCACCCTTTTTCCTGTAAAGCATTATAGACCACACCTGCAACACTGTTTGCCTCTTCATCGGTAAGAGTCTTTTTATATGACTGAATCACAAGACGAAAAGCATACGATGTTTTCTTGGTACCATCTTCAAATGACTTTATAAATGTATCAAAAAGATCAATACGAGTAATAAGCACATCTCGAACTGAATTAATGATAGTAGCAATATCATTCCAAAGTATATCACTTGGCACCCATACAGCTATGTCACGGGTAATAAATGGGTACGGAGAAATAGGAGTGTAGGTTGTTATTGCAGTGTTATACGTAGAAGCTTCATACTGTGAAGGCTCTCCCAGAGGAGCGATAAGTGTCTCGAAATTAAGCTCAACAACATACGGCTTCACTGAAACAGTCTCATACTCGAACGATTCAACAGCAAGAATATCCTTTATTTCTAACATAACCTTGGAACCCTCCTCAACAAAAGAACTTTTCTTTGCGCCATCATCAATACCAATAGAAAAGTGAACAAACTCAGAATCTCCTTTAAAAACAGAACCGAACTGAAAGACACGAATCGTTTTTTCTCCAATAAGCGGAGCATTATACAAGTTAGAAGCAAATGATGTTTTCATACCAGAACCAAGAGTAGACCGAAGAAGTTCCTTGTCTTCTGCGAGACCTTTCTTTAGCTTTACATCACCTTCATTACCAAACGAGTATGTGATGATTTCAGAAAAATTATGCGCAAGCAAAACAGCACGAACCTTATTTTCATAATACATTCGCTTATGAGGAAGACCGACTCTATTAAGTGATGGCACTAAAGGAGTGAGTGTATCGTAACCAACGATTCTTCCAATCTCTTCTGCTAAATCTTCTTTTATACGAATATCAAGTCGAGTAGCCGGAACAGTAACAACATAACGTTTCTCAGAAAGATCAGAAACAACTCTCCCAAACCCAACAATCACTCTTCCTTTTGCAAACTCTTCATAAGTCTCTTCTACGACTACTCCGTGAAGCTTTGTCGCGTGAAGAATATTACCATTTTCAAGAAACAGTCCAACATGGTCAACCCCTTCTGGAACATGTGTCCCCCGTAAAAATGCCACTGACTCATACCTAATAACACCCTCCCCGCTATTTGCAAAAACAAGATCACCGAACCGACATTCATTGTGAGTTATTTTGTTACTAAAAACATACTTATCGATAGATAAACTAGGCATCCATACCCCTTTGTAAAGATAGCTTATAAGTGAAGAGCAACTAAACGATGCAGGTGCATCATAACGCATACTTGATGGATTCTTATAAAGAGCACCAATAAGTGTTGGGTACAGGGTATGGATATAGTCATACGGTACTATACATTCATATGAAAAAGATAACTGCTTAAATGTTTTTTCTATCATCGCGTCATCGTACTGTGTGCCCAAAATAGCGTTAAGCTCACTCACAGTAATACCAACATGGTATGGAACATCTTTTTTTGGATACACATCACACACATAACTTTTCTTTACATTTGGATATATATCTTTAATAAGATTTGCTGTCATATGCAACCCTTCTATCACTAAACTATTTGCTATGCCATTTTCAAAACGCTTAGACGCATCAGTTCGAATAGCATATTTTTCTGCAGTTTTACGAATATGCACTGGGTCAAAATTAGCACTCTCAAGAATAACACTTGTGGTGGTAGAAGAAATACCGCTCCATTTTCCACCCTTAATTCCAGCAAGTCCAAGAACCTTTTCATCATCTGCAATAACAAGTGTTGAAGTATCTAGCGTAAGAACTTTCTCATCAAGAGTAATAAGTGTCTCACCTTCTTTTGCATATCTAGCCTGAATTGACCCGACAATGGTCTCTGCATCATATGCGTGCATCGGCTTATTTAAACTAAATTGAACATAATTAGTAATATCAACAATAGCATTAATACTACGCTGACCAATTGCTTCCAATCTTTCTTTAAGCCATACAGGACTTTCTCCTACGGTAATATTATCAATACGAAGTGAGGCAAAACGTGTACACGCAAGCTCATCAGATATGAGAACAGAAGGTGTATACACAAGAGCATCAAGATAACTATTATCTTCTTTAATCTCCATATCTTTTTTGAAAGTAAGAGAGAGTACTGCACATAGCTCATACGCCATACCATAATGACCAAGCGCATCATGAGCACGATTAGGAAGCACTTTAATATCAAACACTGTACCTGAAGCAGTTACAAGAACCTCCTCTACCTCAAAAGCCTTTTTATTAAGCGATTCAACAATTACAGCATCTTCTGGAAGTGTTTCAATAATATAATCTTGAAGCCATGGTTTAAAAAATTTCATACTTAGAACTGATTAACAACACGAAGATCACCATTATATAAAAGTCTCAAATCATCAATCTCATACTTAAGCATAATCATTCTATCGACACCGCACCCAAAAGCAAACCCTCGATACTCATGAGGGTTAATACCTCCAGCTTCTAAGACTTTAGGATGTACCATACCAGCACCACCTATCTCTATCCACCCTGTTTGCTTGCAGAGAGGACACCCACTACCTAAACATTTAAAACATTGCATATCAACCTCATTACCCGGCTCAACAAATGGAAAATAACTTGAGCGAAGCCGAATAACAAGATTATTACCAAAAAACTCTGAGAAAAACTTTTCCACAACTCCTATCATCATTGAGAGTGAGGCATCTTTTGCTACATACAACATTTCAATCTGAAAAAATTGAGCTTCATGTGTTGCATCAGTGGCTTCATTACGAAACACTTTACCAGGACAACATATTGCGATCGGGAAACTCTTCCCCTTCTCTACGTAACGTTCCATAGTACGTATCTGTACATTACTTGTGTGAGTTCGAAGCACATACCCTGTTGGCTCACCATACACATTTACTCCTGTTTTATTTTGTATCCAAAATGTATCCTGCATATCACGTGCAGGGTGATTCTTAGGGACATTAAGTGCGTCAAAATTATGCCATTCATCTTCAAGCTCTGGACCGTCGACGATATCAAAACCCATGCGAGAAAATATCTCAGAAATCTTATTGATTGCAATAGTTACTGGGTGTAAATGTCCATTATTCATATTGTCTATTCTATCAAACTTTTTAAAGGAGAAGAAGGTCTATGTTATATATCTTACGAACTACTATTTTTTGTGTCTTGTAAAACCCATTCATTTTTTCTTTTTGTAAATGTATCAAAAACAGCACGCCCAAGAAAGAAAGGAACGATTATAGGATAGAGAAAGAAAAAGAATGGAAAATTATGATAAATCTCTTGCCTGTCATCTGATAGTTCATTACCAAGATATAACGTAATGAGAAACATTGTAAACATTACCATAACAACAAATGCTGTAATCGTCGTATTAAAATAAAAAAAATCAAATGTTGGGATTTTTGGATGAATACCGACAGATGCCCACCTATCAAGCACGTTAACATAATGTGACACTGCTGTATAAAAAGCAAAAAAAGCTGCATATAAACCATAAAACACAAAAAGGAAGGCCATCGGGAGAGTGAACATGCCGAAATTACCATACTCTTTTTTAAAAAATAACTCCTTATAATCAAGTGAATTTTCTAAAAACCCTCTTGCCCACCTAAGTCGTTGATAAAAATAGCCCCGTAAAGTAGAAGGCCCTACAGTATACACGAGCGCTTTATGTGAATTCATTACCTTCAAACGATTCTTGTGCATGCGAAGTGTAATTTCATAATCTTCAGTATTATGAGCTTTTCTGTAACCTCCTATTTGATCAAACACCTCTTTTTTAAAAATACTAAATGGGCCAGGAGTAACCTGAATAGCATCTAACTGGCCGAATGCTTTACGCAAAAAAACACCCATCAAGTACTCAATAGCTTGTAAGCGCTGAATAAAAGTTTTTGGATTACGAATATGAATACATGGTGTCACCGCCTTTGCTTCTGGGTGATGTTCAAAATACGCAACTATTGTAAGCAGTGCCTTTGGTGCCACAAAAGAATCAGCATCAAGACAGCCAAAAAGCTCTGCCAGTGTTTTCTCAAGAGCCAAATTAACAGCATGATGCTTACCTTGTTTTTTTTCTACGTAGACCTCAACAATGTCTGGATATTGTTTACTATACTCCGTTGCGATAGCAACAGTACTATCACTACTATTATTATCAACAACCATAATACGTAACTTATCCTTTGGGTACTCAAGAGCAAGAAGCGAATCAATAGTTCCACCTAACGTTTTTTCTTCATTCCAGCAAGGAACCGCGATTGTAACTGTTGGATACCGAGTCACCGTCAATGATTCTTCATTTTTTATTTTTTTCTTATTTTCAAAAAAAGAAAAAAGGAGTAGCACTTGAAAGTACATCGAAAGAAAGAGGAACGGAAACATGAGCGCTTGTGATACTTGCTCAATCATACAGATTACTTAGTTTTTTTAGTTGGCGTTGTTGATGCTGTCGATGACGCTAGCTCTGCAACTTTAAGTGTATCAGGAAGTAACGCCTCCATATCTTCGATTGATTTATACCCTGTATACATTTTATCTTCCACAACAAGAGCCGGTAGCGCACTCTCTACACGATAAATCGCCTTAAGAGAATCAATGATTGATAAATCTAAATTATAATCAAAAGAATATACACGTAACTCTGGATACTTTTCCTTAAGGCGTGTTAAGACATATCCTTCTTTTTTACAATCTGGGCAGTCACCTTCATTAGAATAAAAATAAATAATAAAAACAGGCTTCTTGATTGCTCCACACTTCTCAGCAAGTTTTTTTGATAACAAATAATCTTTCACCTGAAGAAGTGAGTAATACTTCTTAAGATAGACGACATCTTCGTCATTCTCTCCGCGTTCATTTTCAGTATGAGAAAGTTTGTCTCCGATAATATTAAGTTCAAGAGATAGCATAGAATGATTAACATTCTGACAAGGAACCTCTTTAAGAAGATCAAACTGTGTTTCGCTTGAAAGGATATCAATTGCAATAGTATCTTGAATGGACTTTACAGATTCTACTCGCTTACTAGAAAAGTACGTAGAAGCAAAAAACGCAGTAGTGAATATCGCAACAGTTACAAAGAAAGTGAAAAGGTATTTTTTTGTATCAATCATAATGATATAAGAAGCAAATGATTACCATACACAAACAGATAAGATGTCTATGGTAAAAAAGCTTGATAAATACGCTAGAACCCATGATACAACGTATTGGAGCCAGAACTCGGGCTCGAACCGAGGACCTACGGTTTACAAAACCGTTGCTCTACCAACTGAGCTATTCTGGCCTTAGAGACACAACATACTACAAACGTAGAAAATATTCTAGCATACCAAACATAAAAAGTCGATGGGAAAACAATTGATATGCACACCCTCTTTAAAAACCATCTAATCAACCATACCTTCTGCTTGTTTAAGGTTGATAGAGAGCAACTTACTCCCCCCATCAACACCAAGAGTAACACCATACAACATGTCACAATGATTCATTGTCTCACGGTTGTGAGTAATAATAAGAAGTTTACTTCTTTCAGAAAGCCGTTTAAGCATGGCTCCATACTTACGAGCATTTGATTCATCAAGAGGTGCGTCAGTTTCATCAAGAACCATAAAAGGTGGTGGTGTAATAGCTGACATAGCAAAAAGAAGTGCTATTGAAACAAGAGCACGCTCTCCTCCTGAAAACATGCCTATCTCTTTAACTTTCTTATTAGGGAGATTAACGTCAAGCTCAATCCCATCTTCTGAAATCTCGTCACCTTCCTCTGTAATCTTTTTAAGAACTACGCGAGATAATTTTGCTTTTCCTCCAACAAACACTTCCCCAAAAAAATCACTAAATATTTTTGACACCTCATCAACACCATATGCAAATCGTTCTGAGAGAGTACTCGTAAGTTCATCTATAAGTGAAAGTAGTTTTTCTTCACTTTCTTGTATATCTTTTAACTCTTTAACAAGATACTCTTCCCGCTCTTTTGTTGTGGAGTACTCTTCAAGAATTTCATCTTTATTAGGAACTCCGGCTTCTTCAATACGAAGTTTTGATCGTTCTATAGCTCGCATAAGATCTTGTTTCTTAAGTTGTGCATATGACATATCTGGAATACTGTCCCTATATGAAAGAAGTTGTCGACCGACAATTATCACACCTTCTTCAAGAAGAGCGTTGTACGCAGTAGTGCGAAGCACTAACTCCCCCTCTTCTTGTCTACGTAAAGAAATAAGGCTCTCAAGTTCACGAATCTTCCCTTCAAGCATAACAATTTTCTTCTCTTCCTCATGTTTAGAGGTAAGAGACTCTGTTGCACGTGTCTCAAGCAACTGTTTTTCTGTCTCCACTTTAGCAATATCAGCAAGTGTTTTTTGTCGAATTCCTTCATGATGAATAAGTTCTTGTTCTAACTCTTTATACTGTTCATCGAGAATATCTTTTCGTGATATATCTTCTTGTGTATGTTGAGTAAAAAATGCACTTACAGTAGCACTGATTTCTTCGGCAACAATAACAGCCTTAGCAACATCAGGCACATCTAACGATCGAGTAAGTGACTCAAATCCATGTTGCAGTGTTGTGTATGTCGTCCGTAAATCGCTGTGAGCTATCGTTGAAGAACTAACTGTGACATAAGAATCACGCTCTCGTTCAATGTATTTTTTTTCTGCTTCGATACGACCAAGTGTCTTTGCGGTCTGGTCTTTTCTTTCAAATAAAAGACGTAACTCTGCTTGAATTCTTTCTTTTTCTGCTTGTACTTCAGTTTTCTCCTGAGGGATGTTAGCTTTTTTATCAGCGATACTTTTTAATTCTTTTTCAATTGTATCTTGCACTAAAAGAAGTGACGCCGAAGATCCTTGTTCACTTAAACGTTCTTTAAAAAGAAGAAGCTCCTTGTCTTCTCGATGAAGATAAGCAATGAGTAATGTGTACAACTTTTTTCTCTCTTCTTCTTGAGAAGCTATTTTATCAACTTGACGCTTAAGATGTTCAAGATGTGGCTTAATTTCTTTACGCAATAATTCAACTTCATGCACATGAGTACGTACTTTTTCTAGTTTTTTCTTACTCTCATGCAACCTCAAATGAAACACTCTAAGGCCGAGAGCATCTTCAAGTGCTTCTTTTCGCTCTTTTGGAGACGCGAGCAATATTTTATCAGCCTCACCTTGGTTGATGATAGTATATGCACTACCTCCAATACCAGAAAATGAAAGAAGTTCCTGTACATCTTTGAGGCGAATTTTTGCATCATTTAAAGTATAGTCACTACCACCATCAGCATAAATAGTGCGTGATAGTATCAACTCATCATAGACAAGATATGAAGCAAGGTCTTGGCTTACAGGTAATGCTGTAGTGTTTTTATCTTTATTATCAATCACCATTGTAACTGTCGCTCGAGAGAGTGGTGAGAGATGCTCCGACCCTTTAAAGATAACATCAGCACCTGATTTACTACGCATACTCTTCATGGACTGCTCACCTAAAACAAAGCGTATTGCTTCTGCGATATTTGATTTTCCAGAACCATTCGGACCAACAACACCCGTCACTTGATGAGTAACGTCAATACTTGTTTTTTTGGCAAAGGATTTAAAACCTTGCAGGGTTATATGAGAAAGTCGCATGTATCACAAACTACATCGCAGTACACACGTCACACTAAAATGGTACACACGAATATACATGTAGTGTACCATCACTTTTCATATTTCTTATGTGGGAAACGAAGTCTTTAGATATTGCACAATAACCATAGTAAGAAGATGCAAGTATGGTAAAGCATAATATGTCATAAGTGAGGCAACAACAAAACCACCCACAACATCTCGTGTAAAATGTACCCGTGCAAGCACACGTGCAACAACCACACAGAGCCCAATAATACTTGCCACAAGACCAAACGGCACAGCAAAGGTTATAAGTGCAAGCACAAGCGCTGTCACACCAGATGTGTGCCCAGAAGGAAACGCGTACACATCAAGAGGAGTAAACAACTCTGTAGTCACCGCTGGCCGAGGTTGTTTAAAGAGGCGTTTGAGAATTTTTGCACATGTAACAGATAGAGCAACACTTCCACCGATAACAATAGTCACATACAACCTGTCATAAAAAGTGTTTAGACTAGCAAGATACATAAATACAACAAGTCCTAAGACGACAACACCGTATTTAGCAACAAAGACAATACCTGTTTTTTTCATGCTCTCGAGTGTACCACACATAAGATACATTCCCGTGATACACTACCATGATGCTTACTATATACTACGCCTTTATTCTAGGAATTGTTGAAGGTTTTACAGAGTTTCTTCCTATATCATCAACAGCACATCTCATTCTTACCTCACACATACTGTCAATCGCTCAGTCAGATAATCACATCATGTTTGAGATTGCAATTCAATTAGGTGCAATACTTGCTGTAGTAATTCTTTTCTGGAAGCAGTTCCTCTCTGTGCCACGTCTCCAGAAACTTGCGCTTGCATTTATCCCTACTGGTCTTGCAGGTTTTCTCATCTACCCGTTTATTAAAATACTATTCCAAAAACCAGTCCTCATCGGATTCATGCTCCTCCTTGGAGGTATTATTATCATTCTTACTGAACGTAAATATAGCAAGTCTCTCGAAGCAGGCGAAGTGAAAGGAAGTCACGATATCACCACAACACAAGCCTTACTCCTTGGATGCTACCAAGCACTTGCTATTATCCCTGGCGTGTCACGATCTGGAGCGGTTATCGTTGGAGGATTACTCCACAACATCGAGCGACGACTACTCACAGAATTCACCTTCCTCCTTGCAGTGCCGACCATGCTTATAGCAACACTCTATTCGGTATACAAAAATAAAGAAGTGTTCGCCCATTCAGTAGCCATGCTCCCTCTTGTGATTGGTTTTTTTACTTCATTTATCATTGCAACAATCGTCGTTAAATTTTTCCTTGATTACATCAAGAGGCACTCTTTTGTTGTCTTTGGTATATACCGTATTATCCTAGGTACAATCATCATCGGTTTGTTTTTGTAAGATAGAATATTCTCTACACTCTAGGTTCTATACTCTGTATACCACACATATTACTCTCTTTCACATAAAAAATAAGAAACGTTTGGAAGGGTATAACTTTATTCGTGAGAGTGAGAGTCGTTTACTATTGGGTTTTAGTAAAGCACGTGAAACCTTCGGCTTCACGCGCTTTTGTATTCTCTATGCTCTAGGTTCCATGCTCTCTATGCTTCAAAATCTATATTCGTAAGCTAAAATCTCACAACTAAGTACTAGAAGCTACTTCTTTATCTCTTATATTTTCTTGCGATACGAACTCGATTTAATTCTTTTTCAATAAGAGCTTCAAACTCTCCAAAATCAACATCGTCTTCTTTCTCTTCACGCAGCTTCTGCGCTCGAACGAGAGCTTCTTCAGCATGTTTCGCATCAATTGACGACACCTCCTCACTATGCTCAAGCATAACCACAACTTCGGTTACACCTTTACGATGTGGTCTTACATTAACAAGACCTTTGTAGACAGCATACCCAATACCTGCTCCAGCTTTTTTTACTATCATCTCCCCTGCTTTTATCGTTGCAACGATAGGCACGTGTTTATTAAGCACGGTAATCATACCTCCAATAGTTGGCAAACCCACACTATCGACAACTTCATCGAGAATGACTGTATCTGGGGTAACAACTTTAAGTTTTAACATAAAGACAAGCTTAGTTACTTTCTTAAGCGTTAGACTTTGAATGCTTCTCTAACACATCTTCAATAGACCCGTTCATATAAAACGCTGACTCTGGAATATGATCATGTTTACCTTCGAGGATTTCTTTAAAACTACGAACAGTATCTTCACGTTTTACATACACACCAGGTGCTCCTGTAAACTGCTCAGCAACGAAGAATGGTTGTGAGAGAAACTTCTGAATACGACGAGCACGAGCAACAGTCTTCTTATCTTCATCTGAAAGTTCATCCATACCCAAGATAGCAATAATGTCTTGCAAATCTTTATAACGCTGAAGCACTTTCTGAACACCTCGAGCAACAGCATAATGCTCTTCACCGACAATATCTGCTTGTAATATCGTAGAAGTGGAATCAAGAGGATCAACAGCTGGGTAAATACCAAGCTCTGAAAGTGGACGAGAGAGCACCACTGTTGAATCAAGATGTGAGAAGGTTGTCGCAGGAGCTGGGTCGGTAAGATCGTCAGCCGGAACATACACTGCCTGCACTGAAGTAATAGAACCATTCTTAGTAGATGTCACACGCTCTTGAAGTTGCCCCATTTCAGTTGCAAGAGTTGGTTGATACCCTACAGCAGATGGCATACGCCCAAGAAGTGCGGAAAGCTCAGACCCAGCTTGAGTAAAACGGAAAATATTATCAACGAAAAGGAGGAGGTCTTTACCTTCTTCATCACGGAAGTATTCTGCCATTGAAAGAGCAGAGAGTGCTACTCGTGCACGAGCGCCTGGTGGTTCATTCATCTGACCGAACACAAGCACTGTCTTATCAAGCACTCCTGATTCTTCCATTTCTCGATAAAGATCATTTCCTTCACGAGATCTTTCACCTACACCAGCAAATATTGAATACCCGCCATGTTCAGATGCGATATTCCGAATAAGTTCTTGAATCACCACGGTCTTACCAACACCAGCCCCACCGAAGAGTCCGACTTTACCACCTTTTAAGAACGGACAAATAAGATCAACCACTTTGATTCCTGTTTCAAGTACTTCTGCTTTTGTTGATTGCTCATCAAATGAAGGAGCTTTACGATGAATTGGATATGTTTTTTTGACATGTATATCGTTTTTCCCATCAATCGGAACACCTGTCACATCAAACATACGCCCAAGAATTTCAGGACCAACAGGTACTTGAATAGGCGCTCCGGAATCTACCACCTCCATACCACGAGTAAGTCCATCAGTGGAAGTCATGGCAACGGTACGCACATCGTTGAAACCGAGATGTTGTGCAACTTCAAGAGTAAGCACTGACCCATCAGGACGAGCAACGGTAAGAGCATTTTTAATAGCTGGAACATCTCCAATGAATGTTACGTCTACAACTGGCCCGATAATTTGTGTGATTGATCCTTTCATAGCTATGTAAATAATTAAGTGATAAATAAGTGAGACTAGTTTTAATAATATAGAGATACCTCAGTAAGTTATGTACACACCCTGAGCGATGAATATCTTGCGTATGTACTGTAAAAAATAAAGTTCATACTATTTTATTGTGATAACGCCATAGCACCTGATGTAATTTCTGCAATTTCTTGCGTTACAGCAGATTGCCGAGCACGGTTATAATAAAGCTTAAGCTCTTTCTGAAGCTCACCAGCATTATCTGTTGCTGACTTCATTGCGAACATACGAGCAGAATGTTCTGATGCTATACTTTCTAACACAGCACCATAAATAATATTATGTAACATCATAGGAATAACAGTCTCAAGCACAGCATCCTGATCTGGCTCATAACTGTATCGTGGCTCACCACCAAAAGACGGCTTCCCTTCCGAAGAAAATGGCAAAAGCTGTAATAGCGTTGGAGTAAAAGTAGTAGCACTTGTAAAATGTGTATAGAGAATACGTACAGTACCAACTTTTTTCTCTTTATACCAATCAATAATCATGTGAGCAAGAGCTCGAGCATCATCTCCTGTTATTACAGGATGTGTAAACGAAGCAAGAACTTCAAGGTGAAGTTTTTTTGCAACTTTTTCAGAATACTTTCCACAGGCAACTATTTTGAGTTTTTTTCTGTCTTCCTCATTATATGCATCTATAAGTTTACGATAGGTATTCATATTGTACCCACCACAAAGACCTTTGTTTGACGCAACAAGAATAACAAGCTCGTACTGAGAACCATTATGAGAAAGTAACTCGTGTCGAATAAGTGGATCAAGAGAAATATCCTCAAGCACATGTTGTGCTTCTTCATGAAAAGGACGCAAAGAAAGAGCTTGGTCTATTGCTTTTTTCATTTTTGCAGCAGAAATCATTTCCATTGTTTTTGTAATTTTCTTGATACTGCCAACACTTTTTATTTTTTCTTTGATTACTTTTGTTTGCATGTTATGTACATCCTACGATAAGGCAACTCTTTGATGAACACAAGAGTTACCAAGAAACAAATGAACTACTCAGCAACTTCGTGCATATGAATAAACGAAGTAAGAGCTTCTTTTAGTTTTGCCTCTGTATCATCATTCCAACCCTTTTCTATAAGAGTGAGTACTTCTTTATGAGACACCTGTAAATATGAATGCATTCTTTTTTCCCACTCACTTACATGAGCAACTTGTACTTGATCGAGAAAACCATTATTAACAGCATACACTGACGCAACCTGAAGAGGAACAGAGAGTGGGTGTCCATTTAACTGTTTAAGGATTTCTTGTGTTCGCTTACCTCGTTCAATGGTTCGTTTAGTATCATGATCAAGATCAGAGTCAAATTGAGCAAAAGACTCGAGCTCTCGATATTGCGCCATAGCAAGTTTCATCTTACCCGCATTCTTCTTCATTGCTTTTGTTTGTGCCGATGATCCAACACGAGATACAGAGAGACCAACATCAATCGCAGGACGCATACCTTTATAGAAAAGATTAGCGTCTAGGAATATCTGTCCGTCTGTAATAGAAATCACATTTGTTGGTATGTATGCTGACACATCCCCTGCTTGTGTTTCGATAATAGGAAGCGCTGTAATAGAACCTCCCCCTGAAACTTCATTACGACGACACGCACGCTCAAGCAGACGAGAGTGAAGATAAAAAACATCTCCAGGATACGCTTCACGTCCAGGTGGACGCTTAAGGAGAAGAGACATTTCTCGATACGCTACTGCATGTTTTGAAAGATCATCATAGACAACAAGAACGTCTTTCTTTTTGTTCATAAAATACTCAGCTAACGCAGTACCAGCATAAGGAGCAAGGAATGAGAGTGCTGCTTGATGTGAAGCACCGGCTAACACAATAACAGTATATTCAAGAGCTCCAGCCTCCTTTAGCTTCTCTACAATTTGGGCAATCTTTGATTCCTTTTGACCAATAGCAACATACACACAAATAACCCCAGAACCTTTTTGGTTAATGATAGTATCAATTGCAATTGTAGTTTTACCGGTCTGACGATCACCAATAATAAGCTCACGCTGACCACGACCAACAGGTATCATTGCATCAATTGCTTTTACCCCCGTTTGCATAGGAACATTTACAGGCTCACGTTCCATAACACCTGGTGCAATTTTTTCTACAAGCTCTTTCGCTGTGAGACCAGACAAAGGTCTACCATCAAGGGGATTCATAAGCGGATCTACAACACGTCCGAGAAGAGATTCTCCAACGGAAATAGCAAGAACTTGTCCAGTTCGTTTTACCTCCTCTCCTTCTTTTACGTTATCAGCCGATGAAACAATAACCACACCAACCATGTCAGATTCCAAGTTAAGAGCAAGGCCTCGAGCACCTGAAGCAAACACTACTTCTTCCATAGAAGCAACAGAGGAAAGACCTGACACACGTGCGATACCATCACTTACAGAAACAACAGTACCGATATCACTTATTTCAATTTCGGTTTCAAGTGTTGCAATTTTTTGCTCTAACTCTTTGATAATTTTTTCTACTGACATAGTTGTTTAGGGTTACTTTAGGTATTAGTTGCTTATAAATTGTTTAATAATACGTTCTGCGCTCCCATCATACAGTGTATTGTTATATGTTGCTTTAAATCCAGCGAGAAGGTTTTTTTTAAGAATGACACGACTAGTGGCATGCTCAGCTCCAATCTTTTTTTTGATATGACTGACAGCTTCATCAGAAAGAAAAAACGGGGTGTGTATAACAACTGATTTTCCTTCTTTTTCTTTTTCAAAAATCTGCTTTAAAATTGTACAAATTTCTGGCAATAATGCAGTGAGTCTATATTTTTCAAGAACAGCAATAACAGCACCTCCTTCTATCTTGTGTGTGTATACGGCCGCTGCTATTTTATGAGAAAGAGATGACATACCGATAATCACTATGACTTAATGACAAATGCATTATTTGTTTGTTCATTCATCTCTTTTTCAAGAGTTGCACGATAAAGGCCAGCAACAAGCGCTGGAGCTTTTTGCATAAACTCTTTCTCTACGTTATCTTCTAGCATCTTTTCTTTCTCAGCAAGAACCTTCATCTTATTTTCTATCTCTTTTTCATGTTTATCTTTCAATGATGCCACAAGAAGCGCTGCCTCCTTTTCAGCTTCAGATAAAATAACATGACTTTCTTTTTTTGCCTCTTGAAGGATAGAACGTTTCTGCTCCTCCGCTTCTTTGAGTGCTTTTTCAGCATCGCTTGCTTGAGATAGTCCACGTTCTATCACCTGATGACGCTCATCAATAGCCTTACCAAGTTTCTTAAAAAAGAATACGTTCAGGAGAAAAAGGATTATAAGGAAGTTGAAAAAGTTAGCAAGTGCGACATGCCAATTAAATCCAACTGATGAAAGAATTGTGAGGAGTTGAGACATAAATAACAAGACAAGTGAATAATTCAGCGGTATACATCTAACAGATTACCTTAACGGTACTATATGCTACGTAGTCCGCTGTACACTTTTGCTACCCAAGGAGAAAGAATGCAACGAGAGCAAAAATTGCAGTTGTTTCAGTCATCGCTACACCAATAATCATCTTAGAAAAGAGAGACCCTTCGATATCTGGATTACGTCCGATAGCTTCCATAGTCTTACCAACGAGATACCCTTGTCCAAGAGCGGTACTAAGCATGGCTAAAATGGTCATTGCTTTTGCGATATAAAGTGCTGCTTCTGGTGACATAAAAAGTTGTTTAAAAGTTAAATTACATATCAAGGACTACTACAATAATCATAATAGTCATAATATCTTCAATAAAAATTCGCCTTGATATAGGCTTTCTGGTCTAGTATAGCAGAATCATGAAAGATGTGATACTTGAAAAAAACAAAACTAATGGTCTTGTGTATTAATGCTCATCCCCTTCTTTCTTCAGAACCAAAGAATAGTACACTGTCACAAGCGCAACAAACACAATAGACTGCACAACTCCAACAAGAACACCCATACCCATCCAGAGCGCCGGTACTCCGTATGCAAATGCACCAAGCAGAATCACAGTAAGTACTTCATGTGCAAAAAGGTTACCGAAAAGACGAAGTGAGAGCGATAGCATCTTAGCAAACTCAGAAATAATTTCGATAAGACCTACCAAAAAACCAATAATTGCAACCATACCATCTCCAATACTTTTACCAAACCCTTTCCAAACTTGTCGTATTTGAATAAAGTGAGAAAGATATCCAAAAATACCCTGCTCTTTCATTCCGACAAATTGCATAGTCAATATTACAGAAAGCGCTAAGCCGAATGTTGTATTAAAATCAGTTGTTGCTCCACGAAAGAGAGAAATGTGCTCCCCATTATGATTAGTATAATAAAAGGCGCTCACACCAGGTATCATTGGAAGTAAATTCGCAATAATAAGATAGACCATGAGAGCTCCAACGTACGGTACGACTTTTTTTGCTTTTTCTTTACTTCCTACAATAGAAGCTATAAAACTAACGACGGCTTCATAAAACATCTCGAAAAGATGCTGGGTTGTGCCTGGCACGAACCTTGGACGAAAAATAAGAAGACATAGACCGATAATAATACCAGTGATAAGAACAATAGTTGCTGTCGATGTAGCAATACTAAAAATACCTATATCTGTAAGTATTGGAGCATGAATAGTTGGAAGTGGTTCATGCACTTGAAAAAAACTAGATGTCTCGTGAGATACTACTTGAGTAGATTCTATATGAGTAGAAGGCAAGGTGCTTGTTGCGATTTGATTTGTATGCGTCATTTCAGTTTCGTGCATCATAATGCCAAGCATTGTATCACACAATGCAAAAACATGCAGAATCCTAACAAAACAAGAAGTACGACATGCTTAAAAACTTTTTTGATCTACCGTTTCTAGTGGTTCATAGCTACTATATAGCGAGAAAAGACCAAACAGACAGGTAAAAATAATAACAATGCCTTTAAAAAAAATCCAATCTGAAAATGAAAAGAAATTTCTTATTACTTCATTAGCAAGAGCAATACACAAAAAATAAGCTATCCATAGATGAGTAAGTTTTTGCCACGCTCTTATCGTCATTGGCATAATGGTATGAAAAGCAAGTTTTAAAAACGGCACTCGATAAATCATACCCACAACAAGAGTAAGTGCACACGTCATATCGTATAAAGTATCACGCATCTGTATAAACTTTACGTCCTTAGAATGAAGGGTCATATACCCAAAAAGAACTGTGATAAGCGCAACATACAGTGCCAAGTATGGAATACGCTTCTGAAAACGATATGTAGCGATAGTCGATACAATAGTCGCAACCATGAGAAGCACCGTTGATTCATACACTGACACATACTCTGTTGAAGCTAAAAAAAGAAGTACTGGCCCAAACTCAAGGAGCGTTGAAAAAATAATATGTTGTAATATTTTTGGAGAAAAAATAGAAGGAGTTTTTTTATTCATGGTATGATTGTACTACATAGTATAAAGTATATGAATATAGTAAAACACAGTCTTAAAGTCTTATCATCTAAATTAACATCATTTACCAAGAGCACCCCTTCTGCGATCATCATTGCAGCACTTTTGCTGTCTATGTCACACATTGCATATGGGTTCATTGTACAAAATGGTCAATCATCACAATCTTTACAAATTTTTGCCGGCGCTCCTATTTCTGATGACCTTCTTACTGGTAAAACAAAAAGCGATATTATTGTTGTGGAATACTCTGACACTGAATGTCCATTCTGCGCACAACTACAGCCTACTATTAAAAAAATACAAGAAGAATACGCATCTAAAGTTGCTTTTGCATATCGCTATTTTCCACTTACACAAATACACCCAAATGCTTTTGATGAAGCAAAAGCAATTCACTGTGTAGGGAAACTCTCAGGCGCAGAAAAACGTCGAGCCTACATCAACACACTCTTTGACACAAAACTTTCACGTCAAAATATGACACTTCAAAAAGGAGAAAAGGAACGCTTTGCAAAAGAGACTGGGGTAGACGAAGCTAGTTTTACTTCATGTATGTCAGACACCTCAACTGATACAGCGGTAACAAACTCAATGCAGGACGGTATCAATGCAGGAGTGCAAGGAACACCGGCAACATTTGTCCTCAAGCGTGACGGGTCTACCTATGAAGTTATTGGCATGATCGACGGCGCACGTCCATATGAATACTTCAAAGCAGTACTCGAAGAAGCTCTTAAATAAAAAGATACTACCGTAAGACTATACAAAAAAGAGGGGAGCTTCCCCTCTTTTTTGTATAGTCTTGTGAATATTATTTTACCTCAAAACTAGCACGAACAATAGCTGTCACCTTCTTTTCAATTGTCTGAGTATCATAACTACCATAATCACTTACTTCTGTGCTGTTTTTTTGAGTTACCTGAAACACCCCTTGGGAAGCTGTACGAACACCGCCTATCATATCACCAGTACTTTTAGCAATTGCTTCTGCTCGATCTTTTGCATTCTTTGCAGCTTCTTCAAGAAGCTGCACACGCAAGTCTGCTAATTTTGAATAAAAGAAATCAACTTGTACTGTTTGTATATATACACCCTTTGCACTAAGAGCCGTCTGAGCATTGAGTGTTATCGCTTTTAATCTTGTTACATCATCTGCTTCAACGATAAATGTCTGAGTGAGTGCGTATGAATATGTACCTGAACATTGCTGTCTTCCATTGGTATCATACATAACCTGATTTTGTGATTGACATACAACGGTTGATACTACCGGCTGTACAGTAATCCCCTTTTCATTAAGCCCCTGACTAGTAAGGTAACTAAGAACGACTGCTTGTTGTTCTTTTATTTGACCGGAAACATATCCCATTGAACCAGAATCTGCTTGTTTTGTAATAGTAAATGTCCACTTCCCGGCATCACTTTCCACAATACGTTCAGCTGTACCCGTTACCGAGATAGCGTCACTTCTATTTATTTTTGCAAGACCTTTTGAAAGCAAAGAAGCGCTGACAATCAGTGAGCATGCAAGTAACACACTGCATACAACAATATTATTTTTGAAAATAGTTTTAAAAGTTTCCATAGGGTATAGGTTATGTACTCTCTACTAGAGTACACATACTACAA
>JBDLTQ010000010.1:0-5946 GCA_039805745.1 Candidatus Parcubacteria bacterium
AGATATTCATAAGCGTCACCAAGTAGATCAGAACTAATATATGTATTACCAAAATTGTACTGAGAAAAATGATTAATTAGTTTTTGAAGAGTCTCATTTGGAAAACGATCTTTATTAGCAAAATCCAGATCTTCAAAAATCTTATCAAGTTTAGGACTATTTGCATTTGTTAACTTATCAAAAATATCATTTAATTTCTGTCCTATGCTTTCTGCTTGTTCAGTAACTTTTTCCCAGCGGCAATCTTTTGGTACTTGAAAACGATGATTATAATCAGCACGAGCAATATCAACATCATTGTATTCTTTCATAACTGCTTCATATTCCTCACCCCACACGTCACTCATGCGTTTATAGAACAGAAGACCAAAGATATACTTTTTGTAATCAGAGCTATCAATCTTTCCACGAAGAATGTCGGCACTCTTCCAGAGGAATGATTCAAGTTGAGGAAGTGTAAGTTTGCTACCCATCTTATCGATAATAGACTCAATATCTTGAGGTCTATATTTACGATCACCGCGATTGCCCACCCGCAGAGGAACAAGTATTCCTTCCTTCTCCCAATTACGAAGAGTGTCCTGATGAATTGAAAAAATTTCCGCTACCTGACTAATTGAAAGTAATTCTGGTAAACCTTTTAATTTTTCTTGTATATCTTTACGCATATTTAATAATACCAGTCTATCTCTCTCTAAATATAAAGTCAAGTGTTCATAGGTTATCATAGGTTAATTTATAAAAAGTCCTTATTTTACAATACTTATGTATTAGAAAAACTAATTTTCTTATTTTCTAATTTTATCTTACTTTTTATACAACTAAGTAGTTCTCGTTTCTCTATATCCTTTCCATCTCTCAATATATACTTCGCATAATTTCGTATATCTACATCACCAACACTAGTACTATCCTTAACCCCTAAAACACCTATCTGAAAGCGTTTGAATCTATTAACCTCATCTTTTATCTTCTCTTTCATTCCTATCTCGTCTAGGTCAATTTTATCGAATACGTCTTCTAGTTGTTTAATCAGATCATCTTCATTTAAGTATCCACTTTTACAATTCCTATCCCTCACCTTATTACACCCATAATAGACATATCTATGAATATTTCCATTCTTCTGTTTCTTTAACTTTTCATCGGCACATACTCCTGATCCACATAAACCACAGGTCATAAGTTTAGTGAAAGCAAATTCTTTACTACCAAATTCTGTTTTTGTAATCTGTCGTGTTATCTGTATTTGGACAAGGTCAAAGAGTTCTTTTGTAATGAGTGGCTCATGCGATCCTTTATACCAATTACCGCTCTTTTTAGGATATTCAAATTCTCCGTAATAGAAAGTATTTCTTAAGAGTATATGTATTGTACTTAGCGTAAGACCTTTATTACTACTTACCGATCTAAAGTTAAGATCAAACTTTAACCAATGATATACCTTTCTACCACTCCATTTTTCATAAGCTACTTTCTCAAACATTTGTTTCATTATATGACCCCTCTCTGGATCAATATACGTCTGACATTTTCTATCGATTCTTTTTTCTTTAAGATACCCAGTAGGAGCAGGTGCAGGCCATAAACCCATTTCTACTCTTGTCTTTAATCCTCTCTTAACATTAATACTTTTATTATCATTTTCTAACTTCGCTTGAGAACAGAGAATCATTAACAAAAACTTTTCATTTGGAGAATTAGAAAATGTTTGTCCATACGTACGAATTTGAAGAAGTAACTTTTGATCCATTAAATCAACAAGCGACCCGAGGTCGCCTGCATTTCTACTTAATCTATCTGGTGCCCATGTCAGCACTCCGTTATATCTACCTATTCGTATATCTTCTAATATTTCTTTAAACACTGGTCTTTGTCCTGATTCTTTCGCTGAATGTGACTCTCGTCTAATATCAATAATTTCTAAACCTTCTCTTTCTGCTAAAGAAAGCATTTCTTTAATTTGCGAATCAATAGAAAGAATTTGTCGTTCTTCTGATTCAGTACTTTTTCTACTATATAAAACATATTTGATTTTTGTTGTTGGAATAACAGCCATATTACCTATTAGTCCAAATGGTGCTTGTTGTTGCATATATTAATTAATGACAGAACCATAATCCCTGCATAGTCTATGCAGAACTAAAAAAGGCGACATTGTGAGATTAAAAAGTTACCTACAAAAATGCCTTAGCAAAAGACCTTTTTTGCGATATAATCAATAGATTAATACAACTTGTATTAAGAAGAAAAAATTCAATAGTAACCTAACCCTTTAACTCCTAGAATTAAAGATATGGTGAAAAAGTCCTATCAGAGTAAAAACCCCATCATGTGGGCTTTGCTCTGATAGGCCATATCTGG
Organism: Candidatus Parcubacteria bacterium; assembly: GCA_039805745.1. Classification (GTDB taxonomy): domain Bacteria; phylum Patescibacteriota; class Minisyncoccia; order Phycocordibacterales; family UBA5272; genus UBA11704. Next base: position 2,365 of record JBDLTQ010000010.1, read on the forward strand.
AAACGGATATGAAGGTCGCAAGACCTTACTCACGTGGTGGGATTTTTGCTTCCCAACGAGAGATTACTAAGTCCTATCAGACAATTTTATGAAGCAAAACAAATCTCCTTTTGGAGATAATTTTAGATATTTAGTAGAAGAACGAATCAAAAACTTTTGGGGATATGGTAACTTTAAAAGTGATATATGGTTTATTGGAATGGAAGAAGGTCATACTGGCGATATTGAAAGTTTGGTCAAAAGATTAGAAGCTACGAAAGATAAAGAAACATTAGATATCTATGACGATATGAAGCACTTTGAAGCTCATATGAAATGGTTTGAAGAAGGTGCAAAAACTCAAGCTACCTACCGTCGATTAATTTACTTATTACTTTATCTTAAGAATAAAGTAGAACCGACAATTGAAGAAATACGACAATTTCAAATAAAAGAATTTGGTAGAAAAACATCAAATCATACTGCATTAGAATTAATGCCACTTCCTGCAAAATCTATTAGTGCTAAAGATTGGGTATATAAGGAGGCAAATGTTGAAGGACTTAATACTCGAAAAGAATATTTAGCAACATATAGACCAAAACGAATAGCACGATTACGTGAATTAATTTCTCAGTACAAACCAAAGATTGTTATTTTCTACTCTCGAGTATATTTACCAGAATGGAGAGAAACGATACCTGTACCTTTAGAAGAAATTAAGGATACCAAACTCCACATAGCAAAAGACCACAACACATTATATGTTGTGGTCCCTCACTCAACTTCTTTCGGAATATCGACAAGCGATTGGAAGAAGATTGCAGAAGTATTACTTACTCACCATAGCCATCATCATCGTTAATATTACCAACTTCATTGAGTGGCATATTTAATGGATCAACAGTATCAATAGTGATTGAGGTAACTGGTACAAACGGTTTCTTCCAAAAATCTTTTGGTCGTGGCCGCATATACTCTTTTTTGTGATTATCAAGATAGTACTGGATAGCTCTCAAACTTCCATTATTGATATGAGAGATAAGTTTACTCTCTGCAAGATCTATAATAGAGTCAGTTCCACACGAAAGAGCAAGGTCTACGCTTTCTTGAAACTCTGGATCCTCTTTACACCAGCGATAGATTGTATTCCTCGCTAATCCTACTTTCTCGCAGGCAACGGAAATATTTGGAACGGTGTTAAGTTGCTCAAGAAATGCTTGTACCTTTTTACTATTCTTTTTTGTCACTTCGGATAACCTTAGCTTTTTTGCCTGTTAACGCTTCATAGCGTCGTATCGTTAAGTCACAAAAAACTTCTTCAATCTCAACAGCATATACTCTGCGTTTGAGCTTGATTCCTGCTATGATTGTACTTCCTGAGCCAGAGAAACTATCAAGAATGATGTCATTCATTCTCGTACAACGACGAATTGCCTTTTCATAGACCTCCGGGGGCTTCATCGTGCTGTGTTTGTACTGATTTGACGGAAGACGTTTTTCCATCCACACAGTTAGATGATCATGTGCCTGTTGCAACAAGTTATTACCTGTTGTCATATCATCGTTCATAACCTCATTGAAATCATTCACACCCTTTGTAATATATGGCTTACCTCGAGTTCCATATGTACACGGTTCGTAGCACTTTGAGAATGCAATCTTAGGTGTGCAGGACTGCGAATTTTTCAGCCAAAGACATACACGACGGTTAGTAATACCAAGTTCACGATAAAGTACTTGGATTTGCCAAATATATGACTCATCGGACCAGTAACATACATGAGCATCATCTTTTGTTACTGCGAGTGCTGCGACCATACTTTTTCTCAAGAAGTCTTCGTATTCTTTATCCGTCTTGTTATCACTTACTGACCCGCCATAATTCTGCGTTCCAGAAATTCCACCATTATAGTCCACAGAAATGTTGTAAATTGGATCTGAAATTATCATGGATGCACGTTCATCACCAAAGAGTTTTTGAAGTGTTTCAGGTAGAAGCGAATCGCCACAGATCAAGCGACAACCGTCCATTTCAATAATGTCACCTTTTTGTGTCATTGGTTCCTTAATCTTCTTGAGTTCTTCATCAACATTAAACTCCTTGTTGTTAAGTTTGCTATTCCACATGTCATCGAGATCCTTTTGATCAAAACCGATATCAATCAACATGTCGAAGTTTAGGTTCTGGAGTTTCTCGAAATCGAATTCTCCAGTATTTTTATTCAAGCGAACATTCAGCTCCTGCTCCTTTTCAAGATCTGGAATATTTACGAACACAACTGGAACTTCGACCATATTGAGTTCCATAGCTACTTCGAGACGGAAGTGTCCTCCGATAACAATATTCTCTCGACCTTTAGCACTGTTACAGATTATCGGATCTACAAATCCGAATCGCTCGATGCTCTCTTTGAGTTGAGTAGCTTGCTCTGTTGTATGCTTACGAGGATTGTACTCAGATGGATTAAGATTGGTAATTGGGAGATAAACGACTTTTATATTATTAGTCATATACATGTTTGTTAAAAAACTTAATTAAAACAAACAAAGGCCCACGTATCTTTTTCAAGATTACGTGAGCCTTTATCTAAAAAGTCACTCATTGCACTACTTCGTGCACCTCTGCTGTTACTTACTATTATAACACGGATTTTTGGTGTCAAAATATTGAGTCAAATTAATGCAAATTCATTGATATATAAGGTATAAATAGAAATCATTAGAAAATTATCATCATATTTCCGCTGTTTTTTTCTAATCGAGAATGATTAATTCTATCTTTTTTTAAGTATCAACTACTTTGATATGTATATACTTGATTTTATATAGAAGAATATAGAAGCAGTTTCCTTATTTGTGTAAATTTGCTATTATATAAATGTGAAATCAATAATCTCAAGACCTAAATAGCCACCGAATAAACCACATTAAGTGGATTTTGTAGGTGGTGATCAAGTGAGCAATATGCTCGCTTTTTTTGTTCTAAAAATTATATTAATACCTCCGTAGCTAAATGGATAAGGCACCTCGGTTCTAACGAGACGATTACAGGTTCGAATCCTGTCGGAGGTACAAACAGGTGTAACTATTTTGTGTAAAAAGTGTCACTTTTGTCACTTTTTTATAGCGCTCGGAGAGCGTCGAAATCATAATGTAAAAATATTAAAAAAGACCTTACAGGTCTTGATGGTAGTTTTTCTGAGCACGTGCGTCTCAGCCAACTCGTGCGGAGTTCTGACGCTCGGAGAGCGTCGAGACGTACGAGATCTATACAGTTAATGCATAGCTACTGAGTGTAGCCAGCCAAATCTAAAAAGTACCCGAAAGGATACTTTTTAGATTTTACTACTCATTACACTTCTTGTTCGTATCTTCGTCTTCTCTCATCAAGTGTTTCTTCGTCGTATTCCCAATAAATTGGTCCCTGTGTTGGCCAATTAACCCCAAGTGCCATTTGGGCCGCTTTTGATAAACTCATGACCTCAGAGTTAAATTCAACGTTGGACCCTTCTACGAGCTTACATGTTACATTTGGATTTCTAGTAAAAGTAAAAATACTACCTAGAGGAATTTCATATGTTTCAAAATCATAACGTTTTG
>JBDLTQ010000011.1:0-13047 GCA_039805745.1 Candidatus Parcubacteria bacterium
TGGACCCTTCTACGAGCTTACATGTTACATTTGGATTTCTAGTAAAAGTAAAAATACTACCTAGAGGAATTTCATATGTTTCAAAATCATAACGTTTTGTATATCTTCTTGATTTCTGAAGTGCCTTCTTATCTTCCTCTGTTTCTACAATATCTTCATGCGGAGTTACTTCTCGTATTTCAGCAAGTTTAATCGCAGCAACAACTCTTTCAGGTGTTTCTGTAAAAAACTCTCTATTCTCTGCAACTCTTGTTCTACCAAAAGCTTCATGTAATTTCTTTTCAACAAAATCCATATCATTAACCTCAGAAGCATAGAAAACCTCAAAAGGTAGTGGAACTCCTGAATGTCTTGAAAGCTCTTTAACTCTTCTATCCAAATCATTTGTTTTACCAATTTTTATATACCCTGGCATTGCTCCATTGGTTAATATGTAGATAATATTCATATTTAGATAATACTATCATGTAGCAAACAAAAATCCATAAAAAATTTACAATTGCCTAGACCTTAAACTATTACGAACATCTTTATGATCTGGCATAGCTTTAGCCACTAAGTTCCAAAACTGGTAGTTGTTCGAAGAAAGGCAACCTTAATTTTAATTATAAGATTGCCTTTCTTCCAGAAAACGCAGTGAACTATATTGTTGTTCATGAGTTATGTCATTTGAGGGAATTTAATCATTCGCAAAAGTTTTGGAACCTTGTTGCCAAAGCAATACCTGATTATCTAGAGATCAAATACACTAATAAATTAAATCAAATGCATTAAACACTCACATTTTCACCTTATTTCTTAGACGCCACCCTAGAAAATCAACAAATCTTACCTACTAACACTATAGAGGTAGTAGTACCTACACACACATCCTCTATACACCACATATGAAAAAATATATATCACTATTATTTCAAACAAGTGCTGTGCTTATTGGTATTAGTGCTTTTGCTTTTCTACTTTTTGAACCTCATATTGAAGGAAGAAATGTGAATGCAACACTTTTTGAAATATACTCTAGAGATCCATTCTTGGCATATGCATACATAGCTTCTATTCCTTTTTTTGTGATACTCTACAAAGCATTTAAAGTGTCTGAATACATGACACAGCCCACAATAGATATACCAAAAAGTATACAAGCATTGAAGACTATCATATACTGCGCCATAGCTACTATTGGTTTTGTGATGATAGGAGAAAGTATTATTGTACTCAGCAACGATTCAGATGATATAGCTGGTGGGGTTTTTATGGGTTTCCTTGTGATACTCTTTTCAGTCGCCACCATAACGACGACAATGATAGCCAAACGATCTCTTCGGAAAAAAGGTTCTCACTAAACACTGCAATACTGTGTAGTATTTTTACAACACAAACCCTATACCTTACACACCATAACACACTCGCTACCATAAGGATCGTTCAAAAAAGTGATGTCTCGCCACCTATACTCTTTAGCAAGTTCTTCTATACGTAATCGTTGTGTTATATCAAATTCAAGATATAACACTCCATCATGTTTCAAAAAATCACGAGCATGACTAAGCACCTGCTTGTGATAATAAAAACCATCTTCTTTATCAAAAAAACAAAGAGGGTCTTCAGCGTGAAGCTCTTTCATGACTTCCTCTTTCATATGAGGAGGAACATACGGTGGTACGGCCATAATATAATCATAGGTACCAATAGCGCCAGTCCATGTATCCCCCGTGACAACACGAGCACGCGTTCTCTTTATATTATTTTTTACGATAGATAGCTCGATCTGTTCCTTAAGTTTTGGATCGAGTTCAATCATATCAATGCTTGCTTCTGGTACATGTTTCAAAATAGAAAGACCAACATTTCCTGATCCAGAAAAAAGATCGAGCACTCTCAATGTATACTTACTCTCACAATGACAAATAGCATCTATCGCCTGCTTCACCCAATACTCAGTTTCTGGTCGAGGTATCATAGGACGAAGACTGAGGTCAACTTTTACACCACAAAAAGTAACCTCACCCAAAAGATACTCCACAGACTCCCCTTCAGTCATCTTTTTTATATCAGCAAGGAGCTGTTCTGTTTCTCTTCCTTTATATTTCTTTTCGCGAAGGAGTTTTACTTTATCTTCAAATTTCATACGATCGATCAATAATTATCATAACGGATAAAGACACAGTACACATAAGGTATCTTCTATTTAGAGAAAAATACTACCTGACTCTTTGTGTGATGTGTACAGCTTTTTCTTTACATGATGCACTACAAAAAATAGGCTCATCTATATGAGTACACTCATCACAGAGAAGAAAAAGGAGGTTACATTCTCCATTGGCACAGTTTTGGTACTGTTCTGTTTTTGTTTTACACTTTTTACATGTTCCGATTATCTCTCTTTCACCACCAAAATCCATCACAAGACGATTATCAAAAGTAAAAAGCGTACCCATAAAATCCTTTCCTGGATATTTCTCCATATATGAATGCATACCACCATCTAGTTGGTAGACATCATCAAACCCTTCATGAAGGAGATATGCGGACATCTTTTCACAACGCACGCCACCAGTACAAACAGTAAGCACTGTCTTCCCTTCTGTTTCTTTACGAAGCTTGTCGATATATTGAGGAAGCTCTCGTGAAGCATTCATGCCTGGGTCAATAGATTTCTTAAAATGACCTGATTCAAACTCATACGAGTTACGCATATCTACGACCACAAAGTCTTTATCTTTTTCGTACCACTCACGAAGCTCTTCTGGTTGTAGATATTTACCAGTGAGTTTAGTCGGGTCTACCTCTTTAGGAAAATGAGTTCCCACTATTTCATCACGAACCTTTATAGAAAGACGAGGGAAGGACTTGCCTGTTCCGACACTTCTTTTAATTTGCATACCAGAAAAACGAGTATCTGCAAGAAACTCAATGAGAAAATTCTCTGTAGCTTCTACTGTTCCTTCGAGAGTAGAGTTGATACCTTCGGATGCAATAATAGTGCGTCCTGTAAGATGATATTTCTCACACAGCGCGCGATACGTTTTCTTTAACGCTTCTGGATTTTCAATGTGAGTATATTTATAAAAAAGGAGTACTTGGAACATCATATAATTACTATTGTAGCAAAAAAAAGTATTGAAGAAAATATTATAGTGTCAGAATAATAAGAAGACTACTTATGAAAGAAAAAACAAGTACTAGCGCACTGTGTGTTATAGGGAAAATCATAAGAACAAAAGCAAAAAAAGTAGGCAGTAGTGTTAAATACTGCACAACAAGAAAGATAACAAGTGGGGGAGCTACAACCTTAAGCACATTTCCCACCATTTTAAACTCTAGGACATACAAAATACCCGCGACAACACTTGCCATAATGATGCGAAATACTTCTCTTGGAAGAGCAAGTTCATGTGCAAGATGTGAGAAAAAACGACCCCAAAAAGCCTTATCTACCAACATATGCGTCACATTATGAATTCCAGCCTGAAACCCACCTATACTTGTTTTCATAACGTAGAATCCTATCAGAAATCATAAGAAGTATCAATGCTTAGATACGATGTTGTGATTCATTAAATTCATCACAAGACACAAGGTGCTACCGTCTATAAATAACCAGCTACCGGAATCTAATTATGAATAAAAAAGAGTAATGACACTACTTCTTACTAAAGGCATTGAGTGCATCTACCACTTTAAGAGCCTCCTTACCACGAGAAGACAGCGCATACAGGACTGCGACTTTATCCGATGGGTCAGTCGTTCTTGTGAGAATATTTTCTTTTTCTAAGGCCTGCAATCGATTAGAAAGTGTTACTGGATTCACCATTCCTAGTTGTCGTTGCAACTCGCAATAACGTAACTCACCATGTCGAAGCGTATCAATAATAGACAATGTCCAAAAATCACCGAGAAGCTTAAGAGTGGTGGTACATGTTGTTTTAGAATGTGAAGTGGCAGGCATGTTGCTATATTTTATATAGTACTATATACTCTATAGTACTATAGATCTTATAGTACTATAAATAGTTACTTATACCAATAATCATATCAAACTATGACACATACAACAATTCTTCAAGCTCTACACTGGCGATACGCGGGCAAACAATTTGACCCAACAAAAACTATTTCTGACGTAGACCTTCAAACAATCCTTGAAAGTGGACGACTCTCCCCTTCTGCCTACGGAGTAGAACCTTGGCAATTCATTGTAATCAATAACAAAGATATTAGAATGAAGCTTCGTTCGGCGAGCTATGACCAATCAAAAGTAACTGATGCGTCACACTTTATTGTGATAGCAACACGCGTTGATGGAAAAGCTGTCGCAGATGAGCTCATTACTCGTACAGCAAAAATACAAGGAAAGAGTCTCGATACCTTAAAAGATTTTTCTGCTATGGTTCATGGCGCTATTTCGATGCATGGTGATAATGCACCAATGTGGCTAGCATCACAAACATATATAGCTCTTGGTTCTATGATTCAAGCAGCAGCACTTCTTGGTATTGACGCAGGACCAATGGAAGGATTCGACTCGGCAAAGGTAGATGAAATCCTTGGTCTCAAGGAAAAAAATCTTCATGCGGTAACAATGCTTGCTCTTGGACATCGTGGAGATGATATCTATGCCACATTACCAAAAGTCCGCAAAACGTTTGAAGAAGCAGTAACTGTCATACAATAATAAAAATACAATACTATTGTATTTCCTTAAAAATACACGTGATATATAGCGTGTATTTTTATCATAAAACCACAAAGATACATGTTACACTATACTGTAGTTATTCATAAATAAATATATCACCATGGCAAGAACAAGCACGTATCTTAACTTTAAGGGGAATACTGAGGAAGCATTTCTTTTTTATAAAAGTGTGTTTGGTAATGATTTTATTGGAGGGGTTCATCGTATGGGAGATGTTCCGACACAAGAAGGGCAACCTTCATTATCTGAAGCTGATAAAAATCTTATTATGCATATAGCTCTTCCTATTGTAGGAGGCCATATACTTATGGGGACAGATGCGACTGAATCAATGGGTTTTACTGTAGCCTTTGGGAATAATGTATTTATCAACCTCGAACCAGATACAAGAGAAGAGACTCAGCGTCTTTTTGCCTCTCTTTCTTTGGGTGGAACTATTGGCATGCCACTTCAAGATATGTTTTGGGGAGCGTACTTTGGTTCATGCACTGACAAGTACGGAGTTCAGTGGATGTTTAACTGTGAATCTACCTCTTAAGACATATGAACCCAATCACAGTAACAACAACCATACACGCACCATTACAAAAAGTCTGGGAGATGTGGACCTCTCCGGATCATATCAAAGCGTGGTGTCATGCATCTGATGACTGGACAGTTGGAAATGTAGAAAATAATGTCTACGTCGGGGGCAGATTCCTCACCAACATGCGAGCAGTCGATGGTTCTATGAGTTTTGATTTTACAGGAACATATACAGAAGTATTAGCACAAGAAAAAATAGTATACCTCATGGATAAAGCACCTGAGGAAGAACGTAACCGAGAATGCATCGTTATAATAAAAGCCATCTCCCCTTCTGAAACCAGTATAACAGAATCATTTACTCCTGAGAGTACTAACCCTATAGAAATGCAGGGGGCGGGGTGGCAAGCAATTCTTACTAATTTCAAAAACTACACAGAAGCTAACTAACCACTATGCAAAAAATAATTCCACACCTATGGTTTGATAAAGAAGCGAAGGAGGCGGTATCCTTGTATACATCGCTATTTGAAAACGCAACACTGCACAATATTACTACCATACATGACACACCTTCTGGTGACTGTGATATTGTTTCATTCACACTAGCTGGGCAAAATTTTATGGCAATAAGTGCTGGACCATACTTTACACTTAACCCTTCTATTTCATTATTTGTTAACCTTACAACAGAAGAAGAAATATTCAAGATCTGGAACAAACTAACCGATGGAGGAAAAATACTCATGCCGTATGACACATACCCATGGGCACAAAAATATGGCTGGGTACAAGACAAGTACGGTGTCTCATGGCAACTCTCGCTAAGCGAGCACCCATTTAATAAGCAGACGATCACACCGTCTCTTATGTTTACAAAAAAAGTAGCAGGTAAAGCAAAAGAAGCTATCCAGTTCTATACTTCTCTTTTTCAGAATTCACAAGTGACTCTAGAGGTTCCCTACGCAGAAGGTGAAGGTGATATCGCTGGGTATATAAAGCATGCACATTTTACCTTAGGTGAACAAGACTTTATGGCGATGGATAGTTCTATGGCTCATGATTTTAGTTTTAATGAAGCTTTTTCATTTATTATTAATTGTGAGACCCAAGAAGAAATAGACTACTACTGGGAAAGACTCTCTTCTGTCCCTGAGGCAGAACAATGTGGTTGGTGCAAAGATGCGTATGGTGTCTCATGGCAAATCGTTCCAATAATCATGAATGAAATGATGACACACGGAACCAAAGAACAAACAGCCAGAGTTACTAAAGCCTTTCTTGGAATGAAAAAATTTGATATAAAAACACTAGAAGAAGCATACGCATCCTAAAATACCCTAGAGACATCGACTACTGTAATAGCTATCTTTTTAAATGACAGAAGCATAAAAAGCACGACTATACCTGGCTTTTATTTCTTTTACGCAAGGTACGTGTTGCGTGTTTTTTAATGAAATCCATCTCTTTTTTATGTTGCTTATTACTAGCTTCCCACTGGGAGAGTTTTCGTAGTACAAAATCAGGATCAAACTTTGATATATCATTTAAATGATTTGCAACAGATCTGGTGACATATCGAGTTCTGTCAGAAAATAGTATATCCAAAAACTGTTCCGTCTTTTTATAATCCAATTGTATATTCTTACCCCAAGGTAACCGCGGACGGCTTCCTTCACTTGCAAGTCTTCGGACGTGATAGTTGTTACTTTTAGACCACTGTAAAAAATATACATAGACACTCTCTTCATGGGTATTCCAAAATTCTCGTATTGCGAACTCTGCAGAAAATCTCTTAGTAATCTCTTCTAATGCATACAAAGATTCTTTTATATATTTTTTCTCAAGCCCATATCTGGCAACATATTCAGCATATGAAGCATACACAAAATCTCCATAATCTCCATCAGTACGTGTAGTATCTAGCTCAGGAGGAAGTGCCTGTACCAGTATCGCAAGAGCTTCTAGATACTCATGAAGCATTACCGTAATATGAACTATTCTTTGTTTGAGCTCTAGCTCTGGAAATTTTTCTACAACCGCCTCTACAAAAGATTCCTTATCAAACGGTGCGTAGACAGAAAAAATCTCATAAGCCAGTCGCTCTACTTTTTCTCTAGTAAACAAAATATCTTTTAAGAGAAATTTCTTTTCCTTTATTACTTTTTCTATCATTGCTATATTTTACCAAAAAACAAACCATTCTAACGATAAACAGAACACTATAGCAGGTACTCAAGATACAGGCCTGAATCTAATACCTTTTCTTTATCTTTAAATTTTACTATATCCACAGCAATCTCTAACTTGCTTTTTTAAAAATAAAATGTAAATAATACCTAGATCCTGGTTTAAAAGTCTCAAAATATACCAACGCAAAACCTTCTTGTTCTACAAGTGATTCCACTTCTTCTTTTTTTAAAAAACTAAATAACCTAAAATTACCTTCTCCCATATTTTCTTTGTATATTTCTTCATCACCTTCTATGAGACCAAGCCCAAAAAAACCTCCGTCAGGTAACACTCTTTTAACTTCTGCAACAGCTTTCTTAAAATCTTTTTTAGAACAATGAAGCAGAGATGTATACGCCCACACACTATCGAAGCTACCATCTTGGAAAGGAAGATCTAAAAAGTCACCCAACATTGAATCAAGACCCCGACTAACTGATAAATCTATCATAGACTGTGAGGCATCAAGACAGGTAATATCTAATCCTGCATTTTTTAAAAGCAGACCATCTCTACCAGGACCACTACCAATATTTAACACCTTTCCATTCACATGATGTATAAACTGATCAAGAAATGTCCTTGGAAACGCATCCCAAAACGCAACAGTATCATCGTCATATTCTTTAGCCAACTTATTATATGTATCTATAGTTTTGCTATCCATAAAAATATCTAATGTGGTGGACTATAAAACTACACAGCATCTTCTGTTTCTTTATTAAAATTATTCCCTAAGAATTCTTTCACGCTATCCATTGTATCGTAAACCAGAGATTCGATGCAATGGTTTGAAATACAAGACTAATTAAACACCCTCACATCTAGAACCCTTAAGGTTCGAATCTCCGCAAGTGACGCAAGTCACTTGCTTTCTACACCTCGCATGTCGACCACAAAAATACCCAAGCAAGGAGCTTGGGTATTTTTGTGGTCGATGCGGTGATTGTGAGTTAAGTACCCGTAGGTTCAACCACCATAAGGCTATTTAAGCATCTTTTCACTACCACATTTTAGGTATGTGAGTCGGGTCTTAATAGACAGATTAGACACCATAAAAAGAATCCTATTTAAGGAGATCCCACCTATTTTTATAATCTTCAGCAAATGGAATATCAAGATTATAAGACTCACCTTTCTTGCCAAGCATAAACTTTCTCATAGGTGAATCATTTCTACTTTCTCCGTGACTTAACCAATACGCATGTGACTCTTTAACAAACTTAGCAACCACAAGACTGGGTACTATATAGAAATCAAAATGGTGAGTATTATTTGCAATACTTACAAAACAATAAAATAATGTTGGGTCTATGATGGTTTCGTGCTTATCACCCATCCTCCAGCCCGCTTCCACAAGACCAAAATCTCCTGAACGGTATGAAGTATTATCAAAGTGTGTTTTTACTTCTAACTTATACATATTCTGTGTTGATGGATGGGATAACAAAATATCAACACTCTTTGTATTTCCAAGTGTCATATTAGCGTCATATCCACGAAGTGCTAGTTGTGACAGAACAGCAAATTCACCAGCTAAAGCTATTTGATTTTTTGATATAAAAGGTTCTAAAGACATAGTCTATTTATTTTAACAAACTTTAGTATTTTTCTATACAAACAAGGATCGCTAATTTTGATACAATGAGTACAAATGGACACAATTTTAACTTTTATAAAACAACCTTCGTCTCTAACTTTGGCTAGTTTTATCGCACTAATTTCAATAGTATATAACATCCTATCTAGTTTCTTTGGGGTGACTGCAAAAGATATTTTTATGTGGCTAAAAGAAGGATGGGAAAATAACAATGAAGCTAAAAAATCTTTACAGTTCCTTAAAGCACATAATTATTTCATTGCCCACGTCATTCAAATTGGAGGTCAATTTTCAACACTGTATTCATTAAATGTTTTTCGCAATGAAGAAGGTGGGTATTACTTAAATCCACCAAGTAAGTTTGTTAAAATAAGTTTTAATAGAGATGGAGACACTCTAACCATTACTCCGAGTTATTTTTCAAAAAATGCTGGTTTTATAATTACCGGTATTTCAAAAGATCAAAAAAACTGGAAACTAGAAACTCCTTTTTATGTTCCTCTCCCAATTCCTGAAATGAAAAATGAATGGTACGTAAAATTTGAAAAAGCATATAGTGAAGAAGACTACTCAATTCTTCCCTTCCAAAAGAAAGGGCTTTTTAAAAGTCTATTTAAATAAATCAAAACTTATCCACAAGCTCAATTTATAATAAGAGAAGAGCTTGCTGTTCTACCACTTCTTTAAAAATAATCTATCTGCTTTCAATTTACAATAGTTACGAAACACGAGTTGTTACAAAAAGTATCTCGTGTATGATTAAGATAATCGTATTAACTGAACCTAAACTGAATTAACAAAAATAATTCATACTCAGTTATGTCTAACCTAAATATTGTGTACGTGCCTATTAATAATCTTAAGCCTTCTGCATATAACCCTCGTAAGTGGAATGAGTCTCAGATTACTGCACTAAAAGAAAGTATTACTCGCTTTGGACTTGTAGATCCAGTTCTTTGCAACTCTTCTCCAGAACGAAACAACGTTGTAATCGGAGGACATTTTAGATTGAAGGTTGCTAAGGACTTAGGACTCAAAGAAATGCCTGTGGTGTATATTGATATTCCTGATATTGAAAAAGAGAAAGAGTTGAATGTAAGATTGAATAAGAATCTTGGAGAATTTGATTTTGATTTACTCAAAGATTTTGGTGAAGCATTCTTAAAAGATATTGGCTTTGATAGTGAAGAACTTGATACCATTTTTTCTGAAGAAGTTATTGAAGAACAGTTTGATCTTGAGAAAGAGCTTAAGAAAATGGACATCAATAATATCTCTGTGAAAAAAGGAGATATCTATGAACTTGATGGTTCACGTCTTATGTGTGGTGACTCTACGGTAGAAGGACTATGGGACACATTGTGCGGAGATGATAGAGCTGATATGTGTTTTACTGATCCTCCATATATTCTTGATTACTTACATGGTAAGACTCGTCATGGAGAAGCGGCGACTGGCTTTGGTTCTAAAAAGAATCGTCGTTATCTTGAGACAGAATCATTACCTGATAACTTCACTGATTTATGGATGGCTAGTATTGCAAAGATACAGAAGAAAGACTTCTCAATTATCGTTTACGAAAATCCAAAGAATCTTCGTACAATTTGGAACGCTCTTGAAATACACTGGAAGTACAGAAATACAATTATTTGGCATTTACCAAACCGAATGCAAGGATTCTCTGCGAAGTATAAGTTCTTCAATAAGTATGACTTTGCAATTGTTGGATCTCAAGGTGAAGTAGAACTTAATTTAGAAGATGAGGATAAAATATTTCAGAATGAATACGAGACAGCTCTCTTTGCTACATCAGGAAGTCCTCACTGGGAGTCATATGGTAAAGGTAAGAAACACTGCCCTACTGACTTCATAGAGTACAAGGCAAGTGACGAGAAGTCTTCAGGGCAAGGTATCATCTTTGGAACTAAACCACTTGAGGTTTTAATTCCCTATATCAAAGTACTCACAAAGCGTAATGATTTAATTGTTGAACCATTTGGTGGAAGTGGTTCAACTCTTATTGCTTCAATTAAAATGGGTAGACGTTGTTATCTTATGGAGAAGTCTCCTGTGTATGCAGAAGTGATATTGAAACGATGGGAAAGAACGAGTGGTAAAAGACCTATAAAGATTAATTAGGTATGTCCAAGACTTCTGTAAAAAAGAAATCACCTCAGTCACAGACTAAAGAACAAAAAGAACGATTACTGATAGAACTTACTAAAGTACCTATTGTTCAAGTTGCGTGCCAACGAGTAGGAGTCGGCAGAGCTACATACTACTCGTGGAGAGAAAGTGATACTGAGTTTAAGGTGTTATCTGATAAGGCAATTTCTGAAGGTAATTTTGTTATTAATGATTTAGCTGAGTCTAAACTTATTAGCAACATTCAGGATGGGAATAACACATCTATTATCTTTTGGCTTAAGAATCATCACAGTGGATACAACGATAGAATTATTCATGAACATGAACATTCTATGGATGTTAGCGAAGAAGAGTACGAGAAGATAAGTAAAGCATTATTTAATATCGGTTACGCTAACACTCTTAAACTTAATGAAGAAGATGCTAAAAAGATAATTAATGATTACAGAATAGCTCACCCTGATAAAGATGAAGAGGTTCGTCAGCAAAGACTTAAAGAATTAGGACTAACTAGCACTAATAGTGAAGCAGGTACTATGCACGAGGATAGTCTTGTAGATATAACCAACTTCATGAAAAAGTACAAGAAGAAACACTCTACATAGTTTCTGTTACACATTTAGAAAGCTCGCTAAAGCCAACAGGTTTTATGTCGAGCTTTTCTAATTTAACAAGAGATACACTATTTCCATTTTTAGTCACCTCTTTTATCTTATCTCTAGAAAGTACCCAGAAACACCATTGATCCATATTAAGGATATCGAGTGTTGTATGGTCTTTATGTTTAAATAGTGCAAGTATATAAATATCTGATTTGTAGTCTGCAGATTTAAGTTCAGAGAGTTTTTTAACTGCGTCGGAATAATATAATTCTTTGGCTTTGAGTCCTGACCAAATAACTTTAGAATAATCTTCTTGATCCCAATCTTGAATATATGAGCAACACTTTACCTCAATCTTTTTTCCATCTGGAGCAATAACATCTGAGTCACCCCACGGATTACGAACATCTATCTGTTCGCTATTTCGTAATGCATTCTCTACAAGAAATTCTGCGAGTGCCCCACGTAAAACATTTGAATTGAGATTGGAGAATCCATATCTCCAAAATTCAAGAACGGAGAACTGCTTGTCTCCTGCATTTTTAAATAACTCAGTGCCAGTGAGTTTATTCACTGGAAGTCTTTTATACATATTTGGACGGTTTTTTAGTGACCACTTAGGTAGCAAAAAGCTCCTAGCCAGGCCGACATACCCCGTAAGATATGCCCATACCCGTTTCCAGATATGACCGTCCAAAGTAACTCTGACTAGGAGTTTTTTACTTTGGACGGATTTCTGTGCCATATCCTTAAGAAATCTTAAGGGGTTAGGCTCTATATTTATTTGTAATAGTAATTATACCTCATTTATTGAGGTCTTGGTACTCTAGCTTAGATTAAGGAATTTGTGTAGTCATTTTTCTTAGAGCCTCAACCCTTATTTTGTTCCTTTTTCTTGATACTTTCAGTACTTGTTTCTTTATACTAGACTCGTCAATTACAGTAGCAACTTTTTTTAAATAATTACTCTTGTTTCTGTTGGTACCTTTAATATTTTTCCGAGGCTTCCTTCTTTTTTGTTTTACGGTATTTAGTACTTGTTTTTGAGCCTTTTTATTTTGTTTATTATTTAACTTATGAATTGTATTTTTTCTTAAAAGAATATTTCTTCCATTAAATTCTAAACCTAAATAATCTACGTAATCACGATTCAACTTATTATTTAAACCATCTGTAATTGATTCACAAACAATATCAGAAACTTTCTTTCTAAAATTTGATACGAATGATTTATTTTGATT
>JBDLTQ010000012.1:0-28406 GCA_039805745.1 Candidatus Parcubacteria bacterium
ACTGCATGACCTCAAGAGTTTCATCAAAAACTCGTTTGAGAATCTCCTTGTTTTTTTTCGCAAACACACCCAAGTTCTCGCCGTTGTTCAAAGGAATGATGTCCTTGCGGTAGAAGTACAGCGTTGCAATACCGAAGTAAATCGCAAGCTTGTACAGCTTACCACTTTCAATCTGAAGGATAGTCATGTTTAGAGCTCCAAAAATATGTTGTTGAAAGAACAAAATCAATATACATTACTATAGTGATTTTGTCAATGTAGGCTCCCTTTGTTGGACGAGTTCAGAACTCTTAACTGGGTTAAAATAGAAAGTGAAATAAACTTTAGTGGAATTATTAGTTTATTTAATATTCAAGAGATGGTCCATAAATAGATCATTCTAAATTAAATAATGTGTACTCTCCATTTTTGTAAACTTTAACCTCTTTAGTTTTTTTGTGATTACTGTAATTATATCTTGATGTTAATTTTTCTAAGTGGGATCTATCTCTAGTTAGGATACAATTATAGCTATTCTCTAAAATTAAATTATTTATCTCTCTAACCTCTTCTTTACTAATCTTTAAAAAAACCTCACTATTATTTTTATAACTTACTGGTTCTATGACCAAACATAAATCTGGTCTTAAAGGGAAATAGCTTTTCGTTTCTAGAGATAAAATCCCATTGAACATTTGTTTATTTGAATAGACAAAACAAGGGTTATCTGAAGTAGCAAAGCTAGTATCTTTTGGAGAAATTAGAAAAGTCCACTTACTGTAAAATAACTGTTTAGAAATATTTTCTATGTGCTTTATCATTTGTTTCGACTGTCCAACATTATTAATTTCTAAAATTAGACCGTCGTTATCAATTAAATCAATAACTTCCTTCTTTATCTGCTCTTCTGTTTTTCCTTTTATTTGATTTTTTATATGATCTCGTATCTTGTGATTATCCTCTTCCTCTATAATTTTATTTATATCAAAGTCAGTTTCAATAGAGCTTTTAAAATTTTCTTTAAAGAATTCATTAAACGTTACATTTGCTAACTTGTTAAATTCATCTCTTCTTCTTGGTACTCGTAAATACTGTAAAGCAAAATAAAAGGCAAGACAACTTTTGTCATAACCATCTAAACCTGTTTGGTTTTTTATATCTATCTTCTTTATCGCCTTCAAGCCCTCATCATCTATATGTGCAGTTATTTTTTCTGGAATATAATCATATCCAGTATCTCCATCAAGTACATTGTAATCAATTCGATAAAAACCTTTCCAATTTGGACCTCTTTCCATTATCTTATTCTCTGGAATTGAATATAGACAAAGTTGACCATTTTTGGACCACTGTCTTAAATATGCCTCTTGAACTATGTGATGCTTCATAAAAGCGTTTATTTATAATGAAATTATACCATAAAATACCTTACTATTCTTTACAATTTGTAGTAAAATAAATGTAAATAATGAATAAAATCGAGTTATCTGAAAAAGATGAAGAAATTTTTAATAGATTAAACAGTTTAGGGGCTATTGGTAAAAGAGCTTTGTTTATTTTTCAATATCTCTTCTTAAGAAAGGATTTCAGAGATTTTGTTTCAGCAGTTAGAGAAACCGAGGGATTACCTAAAAATGGTCTAGACATTACAAAAAAGAAGACCTTGATCTTTTTGAAAATACCTACCTTAATCTTGGTGGTTTCAACGGAGAAATTATTTTTAATACAAAAGTTTTACTCAAATCCGAAGGTTGCAATCTTGTTAATAACTATATGGAGCAGTCAGGTATTACTCTTGTTGTACCAAATATGGATTGGGCAGATGGTTTCATTAAGTCAGTTATACAAGAATACATTGTTTTAAATGACTTTGTTGGTTTTTTTAAGGGAAGTTTTGGTATGGCTACAGTTGAAACATACGGAGTAACTGGTCTAGAGGACGATGATGACGATAGAGAACCTGTTGAACTTAGGTTGTCTATCCCAATTTCAGCAAAGAAAGATGAGGTTAAAGATTATTTGAACTCAATATGGGAAACCTTTGAATTTTCAAGAAAAGAAATTCTTTCAAAAAAAGATACTGTAAGATTTAGACCACGACCAAATTTTATAAGAGATATTAGGATATTGAATAAATATATTGAAATTGAAAACCTTTCAAGTAAACAAAGAAAAGAAAAAGGTGTTGAGTATATTGAAATTAGTGTCAAAAAAGAACTGGAAAATTCAGGTATGAAAAATATACCAGATGAAGGAACAATAAGAAGTATTGTTAGTAGATTGAAGAATGAGATAAAAGATAACAGCTCATTTTGGAAAGAGATCGAAAAATATGAACCGATTGATATGTCAAAACTTAAATTTGATGAATTCTAGTTGTATTTAAACCTACTCTTTAAATGCAACAAAGTTTACTTTAAAAACAACGCTTAAACTAAGTATTTAAGATTGGCGAAAAGGAATATTCTCAGAACAATCCCTTACAGGATTTTATATGAGGAGTAACTTCGTAAACAACAATGATTTAACAAATGAAGAATTACCTGAGTTTCAAAACGCAGTTAATTTTTTTGCATTACTTATTAAAATTGATAAGCGAACAAATCCTCATCTTTATCAAAATAATAAAACAATCATAAGTAATGATAGATACAATATGCCTCTTAATACCTAAAGATAAACTTACCATTGTTGAAAGACCAGACGTGCAAAACTGGGACCTTCAATCTCAAACTAGCGAATATCATAAGTTTGTTAAAAACCCTTCAAAAAGATACAAGGAAACAGGACGTTATTACCCACGACTTACAGGTTATAAACGAAAGTTCAGAGAAGAGGCAAATGTAAAAATAGAGTTTTCAATCCCTAAACTTTTGTATGAAAACAACCTAGATGAAGTCAAAGAACAGGATTTTACGGTTGTTGTTGAACGATTACAAAGCAGATTAGATGATATGGGTGTAATGGTTAATAAAAACATTATTGAACGTGCTTCGGTTAGCTCAGTTCACTTCTCTAAAAATATAATTCTTCAAGATGGTTATACAGTAAGCCAAGTAATTTCTGAATTAAACAAAATAGATCTTAGGAAAAGTTTCGACTTTGCAAAAGCACGTTTTATCAACGATGGTCAGAGTTTATATATGCATACAACTTCTCACGAATTCACTATCTACGACAAACTTGCAGATATGAAAAAAGATAAAAAACGTGCAATAGACAAGGATCAAACAATGATACAAGTACTTTATTTAATCAGATAACAAAACAAAATATTTTGTCAGAAGTTATTAGATTTGAAGTCAGGTTAAATCTAAAGCAAAAACTTAACAGTATTTTAGAAAAGTTAGGATATAAAAAGAACTTATCATTTAAGGAAATTTTCAAGGAAGATATTAGTAAAAAGGTAGTTACCCACTACTGGTCTACTCTAATAAAGGAAAAGAACCTGAGTTTATTTACGGTCCAAACTTCTAACAAAGATGTACTGAGAAGTGTCTATAAAAACTACCCTAAAATTAAACCAAATAGGGCTATCTATTTAACTGGACTATTTATTCTAGCTAAAGATGGAAACGGTATGAGGGAGTTAAGAAGTATCCTTGATAAAAAAGCAGATACAAGAACTTGGTTTCGTATAACAAAAGATTTAAAAGAATTTTCCAGTAAGGTTTCAAAAAATCTCGTTCGTGATTGGGTAAGACAAATAGAAGTTGAATTACAAAATTATAAAGCATTAAAAATTAAAGATTATGACAACCAATTTTAAGTTAAAAGCAGATGAAGAATTTATTAAAGCGATAGGTTCATTACTAGGCGAACATTACAGAAGAAACCTATCAGAAAGCATTAAAAGAGGTATAGCATTAAAGAAAATGAGGTCATTAAATAAATAAAAACTATGGAAACTATAAAAATATCAGATTTACGAGTTGGTCCAGTTAGACAAGAACCGTTACCTGAAGGGTTTATAAAAAGAGTGCAGAAGTTTAAAGAAATTTTATCTGAGGTAGAAACCACTTCAATAGAAAAAACAATAAATAGTTTTCAGAGAGATCTACATCCAGAAAGAGAATTGTTAATCTGGGAAAAGATAGCGAGTTCTTATGAATTAAACCTTAAAAATAATCCTTCAATAACTCTATTTCAAAAGAAAGAGCTATTCAAAAAATTACTAGCATTATCAATGGGAATTTAGCATTAGTTATCCTTTGATGTGTAAACCAAAGTAAAGTACAATTAAATAAGCAATATATATGACTAAAGATAAAGAATTCTACAAAGCAGAAGACCTAGCTGAAAAGCTTGAGGTTAATATTATGACAATCTATAGGTATATAAAATCTGGTAAGTTAAATGCCTATAAAATAGGTAAGGAGTTTAGGATTGATAAAACTGAGTTCAGTAAGTTTCTTAACAGTGTTAGAACATAACTTCGTATATGACTGTCCAAACTAGAACAAAAATAAATAGATCAACTTTTTTACCAACTGGTAATTTCTTGATTGAGGAATTTATAAAATCTCCTTTAAATTACATCGGTGGAAAGTACAAGATCCTAAATCAAATACTTCCTTATTTCCCTAATAATATAAATAATTTTGTTGACCTTTTTGCTGGTGGCTGTAATGTTGGAATTAACGTAAAGGCAAACAAAGTTTATTTCAATGATAATCTGACTTATCTTATTGAGATGTATAAAGTATTCCAGTCAAATAGCGTTGAAGCAACTTTGGAACATATTGAAGGAAGAATAAAACAATTTGATCTATCTTTAACAAATGAAGAAGGATACAAGAAAATGAGAAAACTTTACAACGAACAGAAAAATCCTCTGGACTTATTTGTTCTTGTAGCTTATTCATTTAATCATCAGATACGCTTTAACGGTAATCACGAATTTAATAATCCTTTTGGAAGAGAAAGAAGTAGTTTTAATAACAAAATGAAGCAAAACCTAGAACGCTTCCTTCTAAAGTTAAAGAAAACTAAAACTGATTTTTCTAATATTTGTTTTGAAACTTTTGATTTTTCTTTCTTGTCCAGTGATGATTTTGTTTACTGTGATCCTCCTTATCTAATAACTACAGGAAGTTATAATGATGGTAAAAGAGGTTTCAAAGGTTGGACCAAAAAAGAAGAGGAAGCTCTTTTAAACACATTAGATAAACTAGATAAAAAAGGTGTAAAATTTGCCCTATCTAACGTGCTAGAACACAAAGGAAAATCAAATGATATTTTAAAAAAATGGGTAGAGAAAAATCCTAAATATAAAATTAATTACCTAGATTTTCATTACTCAAACTCTAATTACCAAACAATAATTAGAGATAAAAAAGCCAGTGTTGAAGTACTTATAACGAACTACAACCCAGCAACCACAAAACAAAAAAGTTTGCAGACAAGTTTATTTGATGAGATGAGTGTTCAAAATATATGAGATTTATCGGTAACAAAGAAAATCTTGTAGATAAGATACATCAAGTAATGCAAAGTAAAAATGTTAAAGGAACATCTTTCTTTGATTTTTTTGCTGGTACTACTAGTGTGAGTAAATTTTTTAAGAAATTAAACTATCAAGTTATTTCATCTGATTTACTTTACTTTTCTTATGTTTTACAAAGAGCTTACATAGTAAATAATAAGGAACTAAGTTTCAAAAAATTGCTTAGTAATATCAAGGTCCAAAGTAACCAACTTCTACCTTCTCCTTTGAACCTAGTAATTGAGTACTTAAATAAAATTAAACCAGTTGAGGGTTTCATTTACGAACACTATACTCCTTCAGGATCGTCTAAACTGAAACAACCTAGGATGTACTATTCAGACGAAAATGGAAAGATAATTGACGCTATACGCCAACAAATTGAAATTTGGAAAACTGATGATTTGATAACTGAGGACGAATATTTTGTACTACTTGCTTGTCTTATTGAAACAGTTCCTTTCTACGCAAATATTACAGGAGTATACGGAGCATTTCAGAAAAAATGGGATGTAAGAGCTCTTAAGAAATTAGAACTTCGCCCTATAGAGCTAGTAATAAATAAGAAGGACAATCTTTCTTTTAATGATAACTCGGTTAACTTAGCAGATAAGATAAAGGCAGATATATTTTATCTTGATCCTCCTTATAACCAGAGGCAGTATGCTCCTAACTATCATTTACTTGAAACTATTGCTAAATACGACAATCCAATAATAAAAGGTGTTACTGGTCTTAGAAATTATGATGATCAGAAATCTAATTTCTGTAATGCAAAAACTGCATTAGTGGAGCTATCAAACATAGCAAAAATAGCTAACTGTAAAGTTTTACTTTTGAGTTACAATACTGAAGGTATTATGCCTCAAGAAAAAATAATCTCTACTCTTTCAGAGTATGGGAAAGTTGAACTAGTTGAATTTGAATACTTACGTTTTAAAAGCAACAACAACGGAGAAGCTAAACATAAAAAATTTATTAAAGAACAGCTTTATATATTACAAAAATGAAAAATAATCTTTGGTTTCTAACAGAAGAAAGACCTAAAAGAGAGGTGCTACAGACGATATTTGAGAAATTCGCTAAAGATTATGGTTTTGCTGTCTTTGTAGACACTATTCGTATTTTCCCAATCCTAGATAAGGAAAAATTTACTTTTACTTATGAGGTTACTGGCTTTCGTTGTAACAATGTTGATAAAGTTTATATAAAAACAATTTCAGGAAATTCTAGTTTTACAGATTTTCTTATTTTTTATCAGAAAGAAGAACCAACTTTAGCAGACGAACCTATTTATGCGATTGAGGAAACCAAGACAGACGATAAAGAAAGTAGAAATACTGGTGTTTATCAACGCTGTTCAAAATTTGTTTTTATACAGAATTATTACCCAAACGTTCGCAAAATAATGCTTTATAATTTACAAGTTGAACAAAAGGTAAAACCTACAGCAACTTATATTTTTGGAACAAGATTACTCCTAACTTTAGGAGTAGAAATACTTGGTAAAAGATTAGACCCTGAAATTTTTCAACCGTTTAAAAGCATTGATGAACTTATAGATTTAAAAGCTGGAATGAGGAAAGCCCCAAAAGGTAATATTTCTATTCTAATAACAAAGAGTGATTATGCTGTTGAAATCTCAGGACGTCTTTTTAAAAGTGGAGGATTATCACACGACCCAAATATAGGAGCACTAAGTATAATGTCAGCTGTTATAAGGCACTTAGGTTGGAATGGTGTCATTGAGATAACAGAGCACGGACTTTCACAAGAGCACGTAGGTAAAACAAATAAGTTTATCCAAATTGCAAATAAACTCAATCTATCCTTAAAAGGACTAAAAGTTCCTGAAGCAAAGATGAATGAAAATTACTGGAAGTATGATCTTGATGGGGAAAAACTTGGAACAATTTTTATTCATTTAGTTGTAGAAAACTTCACAAAAGGTTACTCAATTTTTGAAAATCACGCTGGGTCTGAAAAAGGTTACTTTATAACTAAAGAAGGAGATCATATTCCACTTGCTAAGTACAAAGATAGAGCAAGATATAAGGAAGGAGATAAGGAACAGATCATACATATACCAGATCTTATACTTATTGATTTTGGACGTAGTGAAGTCATTAACGTTGAGGGTAAAAAATATGCCTTCCGTCAAAACGGTATTCAGGAACTTAATAATTACTCTTACATAGAAACGAACTATATTTTAAAGCATTACCCAGAATTTAAAATAGTAAGGACCGTTGTTTTATATGGTAGTAAAAATGAAGAAATAATAGAAATAGAAGTTGGTTTTCTTTTAAATGAAAATGGTCAGCTTATTCTAGGAGTTAAAGCACCTGAGATCTTTAAAGACGCAATCCAAAACTTATTGGACTTTTGGAAGTAGATCCATAAATTATGAAAACAGAAATTCTAGCAAGAGTATCAACATTAGAACAAAAGGAAGCTGGAAATTCTTTACCAGCACAACAAGCACGTCTAATTAGCTACATTGAAAGAAGTTTCAGTAAAACAAATGGAAGTAAACTAATACTGGACAAAGAGTTTATTTTTGACGAAACAGCTTTTAAAGAACATAGAAAGGAATTTGAAAAAGTAATTGAATATATACTATCACTTAAAGAAGTTGTTGCTTTATGTTGCGACAAAGTAGATAGATTAACCAGAGATTTTTTGGTTGGTTTACCTATGCTTGAGAAATTAAGACGAGAAGGAAAAATTGAACTTCACTTTCCTTCAGATAACCTAGTTCTTCATCAAAACTCTCCAGCAACAGATCTCTTTCATTTCAATATTGCTGTAAGTTTAGCTCAGTATTACTCTAATGCTATTAGTGATAATACCAAAAGAGCTTTTGAACAAAAGCGACGTAAAGGAGAATGGACAGGAAAACCTCCGATTGGATACAAAAATTTTACTGACATAGATGGAAATAAAACTATTCAATTAGATACAGAAAGAGCACATCTTATAGCAAAGATTTTTGAACTGTACGCAACAGGCAACCACTCAATGGAAAGTATCAGGGAACAGATAACAAATGAAGGATTAAGAAGTATCAATGGATATAAGTTATCAAAAAGCTCGATAGAAAATATATTAAAGGAAACTTTTTACTATGGGCAACCTTTCTCAAATAAATATGGTCTTTTCCCAACGTATCATAACTATGGAAATATAATTGCAAAAGATTTATACGACAGATGTCAGGAAGTAAGAACAAAGAAAAAGAAAACTCCATACAAGGCAGTATCAAAAGAGTATATTTTCAAAGGGGTATTAAAGTGTGAAAAGTGTGGCTGTACAATGACGCCAGAAACAAAAACTAAAAAGAGTGGGCTTGTTTTTACTTACTATTCTTGTACTAATTCTAAGGGTATATGTAAAAGGGTCTATGTATCTGAAAACGACCTCCTAGAGCCAATTCTAGCCGATTTAGAGCGTCTTTCATCACTAACAGAGGATATTCAGAATAGATTAGTTGAAGGTCTTAGAAAGACGACTGAAGCTGAGGTGGTTTTTCATAAGGCACAAATACAAAGAATAAGAACTGAACACGATAAGTTAGCAACAAGAAAAGATGGTTTAGTAGACGCTTTAATAGACAAGAGTATTACTAAGGAAATATATGACAAAAAACTACAAGACGTATCAGACAAAGAGCAGTTACTTGCTATTGAATTAGAAGAACACTTACAAGCAGATACTGACTATAAAACAACGATAGCTACAGTGATGTCTGTTGCTCGTAGATCAATAGATATATTTAATAGTTCTGAACCACACGAAAAACGAGCACTTTTGAATTACTTACTTCAGAACCCATCTGTAAACGAAAAAACGCTTGTATATACAATGCGTTCTCCGTTTAATCTTATGCTATCTTTGGACGATCGTCCTATTGGGCTCCGCGAGTAGGGATCGAACCTACGACCAACGCGTTAACAGCGCGCTGCTCTACCGCTGAGCTATCGCGGAATAGTCCTATTTATGAACGGTAGTTTTCATAAATGTATTGTAATAGTACTAAAAAAAAAGAACTTCTGCAAGTTGCTGGTTGTGAATAGCTGTTATATAAAAAAACTCTTCATATGAAGAGTTTTTTTGAGAGAATCACCCACTTTAAACCTCACAGTAGCTTATCTTAAAAAGAGTGCTCTTTAAGCTTGTTGTAGACTTGTGAAGTTGCGAGAACTGTTACAGGAATTGTAACAAGAAGTCCAACGATAGTAAAAGCTCCAATAAGATTAATAACCGCAGCCACACACAAGAAAAGAAATATTTTCCAGAAATGATTGTTAGTTAATTTAAAGCTCATCTTGATAAGTTCCTTTACTGTTGCATGTTCATTGTCAATAACAACATAAGGGAAAAATTTAAACCTCACCGCAATATAGAGTGAAGGAATAATAACGAAAAGAGAACCCCAATGGGCAGGGGTGCGGAAAAGTGCGACCGCACTAATAATAGCAGGAATAAGATAGACAATCGCAAGTATAAGGTATTTTAGTACTTTTTCTGGTGATAATAGTGGGTTAAATAGGTCAATGAAACTAAATGGTGTGTCACGTGACATTTGTAATGAAATAGAAGCAATAGAAAGACCAACAAGTAGTATAACAATGCTATTAAGTAAATGAATTCGAGAAGTGCTTACCGTTATAATTGCACCAATAAGAAATGTAAGTACTACGAACCAATAATGTTGTTTGGTTTTAGCCCAACCAAACGTAAAGGCTTCTTGTAATGAAAAATGATGTCTTGTCATATGCATACAGTATAGCAACTCATTATAAAAAATAACCTGTGCATAAGTTAAAGTCTGTGTATAACATTTTGAAAGCTATACACACTTTTCCTTCACTCACTATTTCGTTATACTATAGGTATTACTAGAGTAAACAATATCATACTATGCACATTATAATCACTGGCGTTCATATCGATGTTACAGATGCAATACAAGGTTATACATTTGAAAAAATGAAATCCCTTGAGAAGTTTATTGCGAAAGAAGATTCTAGTGTTAAATTAGTAGTTGAACTTTCAAAAACAACAAATCATCATTCTCATGGAGATGTATTTCAGGCGAATGCTCAGTTTCATATGCGGAGCAAAGAAGTGTCTCTTTCAACAAAACAAGATGATCTTTACAAAGCTATCGATGTCCTTAAAGATATGCTTGCTCGAGAGCTTGCTAAAAATAAAGACAGAGAACAGTCACTTTTTCGTCGAGGGTCACATACAATAAAGTCTCTTTTTAGAAAAAATAATACTGATAATTTCTAAATTTGAATTTTGCTTATATGGACAAAGAAATGAAAATTACCGTAGGAGTTGTTATTGCTTTTGCTAGTGCTGTTATTCTCTTGGCGTATATATTACAGCCTAAAAGTAGTGCCACAGAAAAAACAATATCTGAAACCACAGGACAACAAGCTTCAACCACTAGTGCCACATCTAAAGAACTAACACATACCATGGATACAAAAACATACACAAACGCAGTTATTACTACTAATAAAGGTGTAATCGAAATAGCCTTTGCAACAAATACCCCAGTAACTGTAGAGAATTTCACTAAACTAGCATCGTCACATTTTTATGAAGGGGTTCGATTTCATCGTGTTATAAAAGATTTTATGATACAAGGTGGCGACCCTCTCTCAAAAGAGATGGACAAAAAATCAGTATGGGGGACAGGTGGGCCAGGGTATCGTTTTAATGATGAGCTTACAGGTTCTGAACAATATACTCTTGGGACTGTTGCCATGGCAAATGCAGGACCAAATACAAATGGCAGTCAATTCTTTATTGTTACAGCAAATCCAGGAGTTGGTCTTCCTCCTAGTTATACTGTTTTTGGTAAAGTAGTAAAAGGATTAGAAGTTGCGCTTGCTATTCAAGAAGTTAAAACAAATGGCCAAGACCAACCGCTAGAAGATGTTATT
This sequence comes from Candidatus Parcubacteria bacterium, assembly GCA_039805745.1. Lineage (GTDB taxonomy): Bacteria > Patescibacteriota > Minisyncoccia > Phycocordibacterales > UBA5272 > UBA11704. The sequence goes on from JBDLTQ010000012.1 coordinate 11,425, forward strand.
ATTGAAAATGTAGAGTTACAATAAACTTCGCTTCTCTTTAGAGAAATATCTTAGATACAACAATAGCGACCACCTAGTGGTCGCTATTGTTGTATCCTATAGTTATGTGGTGTATCCACGTTTAAAACTTTCAAAATCCATATGCTTTTTACCTTCTGGTGTGACTGAAAGAATGTACTCTGAAACAGAGCTTGATTCTTTTTCTGTGATTAGATCAATGCTGTTAATTTTTACACGGAGGTCTTTTCCGTCATGCTGAATAAAAAAATAAAGCCCAGGCCATGGAGTAAGTGCTCTATACTTTCTACGAACTTCAACAATAGAATCAGTCAAAGAAATAAGTCCCATATCTTTTGTGATTTTTGTACAAAATGTTGCTTTTGAATGGTCTTGAGGTAGTGGGTGTAACGTACCCTCAAGGTAGTGAGGTAGTACATTAACAAGAAGATCTCCCCCTACTTGTCCTGATAGAGCCTCTAGCGTACCTGCGGTTTCTTCAGCGGATAGTGTAAACATATTTTGAGCAAGAATATCACCATGGTCCATCTCGTTATCAAGTCGTATAATGGTCACACCCGTTGTACTATCACCATGTAAAAGCGCTGTTTCAATTGGAGACGGTCCACGATACATTGGAAGTAGCGATGGATGAACATTTAACGCTCCATGTGTAGCAAGAGAGAGAATGGTGTCGGGGATAAGTTTTCCATATGAAGCTACAATAAAAACATCAAATTTTTTATTGTGGAGCGGGGAGTCCTCTCTTATATCTTTAAGTGACTCAGGTTGATATACAGGAATATTTTTTATGGTTGCCCATGTTTTAATATAAGGTTCAACAAGATGCATATGACGACCTTGTTTTGTGTCTGGCTTTGTAATAATAAGTGATGGTATATATCCAGCTCTCACAAGTGATGCGACGACGCTTTCAGCAAGTGGTCCTGTTCCAAAAAATGCATAAGATATAGAGTTATTCATAGAGATAAAGTTTTTATGTAGATACATTCTCTAAAAGTATACTCTACTATTCTTTTGATTGCATGCCTTTTTTTACTTCTTCCTCAGTGTATTCTTCTAAATCAAAACCATGATCAATAAAAAGTATGCCATCTAAATGATCAATTTCATGTTGAAAAATATGAGCAATGAGATTTGAACCACCATACACAAATTTTTTACCATGTATATCATATGCTTCGACAGTAGCAGCAAGAGATCGTTTTGTTTTACCATAAATCCACCTAACAGAAAGACATCCTTCTTGCATAACTGCAGTTTTTTTTGATTTCTTTAGGATAACAGGATTAATAAAAACAAGTGGTTTGTGTCGAGCATCCTCATCATAAGCAAGAGGTGAGACAACAAAAATACGAAGAGATAGCCCTATTTGTGGAGCAGCTAAAGCGACTCCATCGTGTTCTTTTGATAGAGTTTTTTGCATGTCTTCAATAATCTTCTTAAGAAGACTCGTATCAAATTCATCTGATCTTACTTCTCGAGCAAGAACACGAAGAGGATTATTTGTTGTATTGTCTATTTGAACGATAGGTTTGCTACTCATATATTCGATACTCTACCATATCTTTCTTAAGATATAAAAAAGTGGAGAGGGTTAACAACTGGCCGAGACCCGTATACAACACGTTTTACTTTTTCTCTTACATCTTCGTTATGCGCCCACTCTGATTCTTTTATATGAACAAAAAGAAGCGTTACCCCTTTACCTAATTCAAACCAAAAAACAGAATATGGCTCAAGCTCTTGTTCCATTCTTTTTCGAAAAAGGTCGTCTAGATTTTCAAAGGAAGCTTTGATAACTGTATAGTAGGGAGGGAGTAAGTATTGTTCACGTTCTTTTAAAAGATGTCTATATACTTCCCTGAAAGAAGGTGACTGTAGATATTTAAAGACGGGCATATTTTTGAGTCTTGTTTGAAGTAACAGTGTCGAGCTTCCATCATGCTTGTGTCGTACCTTTTCTGCAAGTTCAGTTACAAGCGAAAGTATTTTTTCATCAGTGCGATATTCTGGAAGAGAGAATAGTGAGTCGATAGACAAGATAACAGCAGCATCACAAACAAGCAAGGCGTTATGTGCCATTTCAGTGCCTATGAGTACACCGTATCGAGATTCTTGCCATTCTTTGTATACTTTTTTTACTTTTGTTTTAGTTGGTGTTCGCTCGCTATCAATTACAAAAATAGGAATACCAAGACGAGAAAGCTCTTCCTCAATACCTGTCGTAGCAATACCAAGAGTGGTCATTCTCCAACCTCCGCAATACCTACACGAAAGAGTAGAGTCAGTAGAAAGATGGACAATATCTTCACACCCATGACACACGTATGTTCTAATGCCAGCTATTTTGTGAAGAACATATGGTCTATGACATTTTGCACATGTAAATAACTCACCACAGTCTGAACATACTGTTGTCGGGTACATACCCTTTCTGTGAGCATAAAAAAAGTAATGTCCTTGTTGTGATGTTTTTAAAGTATGCAGTAACTCAAGAACGACAGTGGAGAGAAAAGGATTTGCTGTAAGGTTCTGATCCTTCATTGTTATAATTTGTAAGTTTGTATTGTTACGGAAAAGTAACGGCATTATCTCACTTGCATCTTTTGTGAGTAACATTTTTTGAGCTCGGAGAGATAACATATGAGACCCCAGCAGGCATGGTACTTCAGAATGTCTAGCAAGTGACTCCAAAAGTAAACGCATATCATACCCTGTATCTCCGTGTGTATAGTAATAATGACTATGCTCTCTTTCTATAATAACTAAACCCAAATCTTTTCTAGACCACGGGAGAAGAGATGGTGTTGTTAAAATGAGCACCGGATGCTCTCTAGAAAGAAGTAGCTGTAAAGATTCAGTATATTGTTTATCAGTCAAAGAGCCATGAAGAACACTCACATAGTCTTCAATACCTTTTGAAAGATGTTCTTTTGCGTGATCAATATCTGTAACACTCGGAAAAAAAATAACCAGACTTTTTTTCTTTGAAAACATTTCTCGTATTGTTGATTTATAACGAGATAACCTATTTGAATAATCTTGCTCGAGAAGAAGTATTTCAAAGCCACGTTTTTCCTCTGGAACAGAAAGTCTCGAGAGTTGCTCAAAAGACTTTTCAGAAAGCAAATCATGGATAATTTCTCCAACAGGTCTAATCATATATGACGACATATATGCAAGTGACTTCCATATAGATTCATCTAAAAATGACGGAGTGATGACTTTAGAAATTTTTTTTGCAACGAAAGAAGCTTGTTTAAGGGATTGCTTTTCCTCTGCTGCTCTCACCACATTAAGCACGAGCGCTCGGCACACTCTTTTACGTACCGTTACTTCTACTAAGTCGCCGGTGTTTACTTGTTGTTTTGAAAAATAAGAAAGCTCCTCATACGGTATTCCTTTGGCAAGTAAAGATACTGTGAGAAGATACATTGTGTACAAAGTATACCAAATAGCACAGAAAATAACATCAAAATAATAGATTACGCAACCTGTGCGACTTATATATCTATGTTATAATGGCGTTATCTATGAGTATTTTCTTTAAAAAACTGGGTATTGATCTTGGTACAACAAACACCCTTGTCTATCTTCCTGGAAAGGGTGTCGTACTTGTTGAGCCGTCAGTAGTGGCAGTTTCTGAAGCTGGTAATAAAATTCTTGCTGTAGGCAAAGAAGCAAAAGACATGATAGGGAAGACACCTGATACTATTACAGCTTACAGACCGATGCGCGATGGTGTTATTGCTGACTATCGTGTGACAGAAGCCATGCTTCGTTATTATATTCACAAAGCTCTTGGAGGATTTAATCTTTTTAAACCTGACGTAATGGTCTCAGTGCCGGCAGGTGTTACATCAACAGAACGTCGTGCAGTGATTGAAGCAGCTCTTAAAGCTGGCGCTCGTAATGCTTATGTTGTAAAAGAACCTATTCTTGCTGCCATAGGTGCTGGTATTCCTATTCATGAAGCTCAAGGTAGAATGATCGTTGACATAGGAGGTGGAACCACTGACGTAGCTGTTATTTCTCTTGGAGGTATTGTTTGTAGCACTTCAGTAAAATGTGCAGGAACAAAGATAGATCAAGCTATCATAGATTATGTCAAAAAAACATATAATCTTGCTATTGGTGACCAAACAGCAGAAGATATAAAAATAAAAATAGGGTCTGCACTACCTATTGAGGATGAGCTTGTGCTAAAAGTAAAAGGCCGTGACTTTATTGCAGGACTTCCTCGAACAGTTGAAATTCGTACAAATGAAATTGTTAAAGCAATAGATAAAGAACTTAAAATGATGATCAAAGCAATACGTGATGTTCTCCAAGAAACCCCACCAGAACTTTCATCTGATATTATAGATAATGGGATTATTATGAGTGGAGGATCATCACAGCTTCGTAATTTGCCAGATCTTGTTGAACGTCGAACCGGAGTAAAAGCTGTTCTTGCTGATGATGCTTTCTTTTGTGTAGCAAAAGGAACCGGTGTTGCCCTTGAACATCTTGATACCTACAAACGAAGTATCTTTGCAAAAAAATAAAAACAAAAAGTAGTAAGCTTTTTTCAATGTCATTATCTTTTTTACACACACAACAACATCACGCACTATTATCTATTCATTCAGATAGAAAACAGTATGCTGATTCACTTTGGCAAGAGATGAAGCAAAATTCACCTGCGAATGTATTTTTTAATCAAACAGTATTAGATATAGACACCGTAAGGTCTATTGTTGCGTGGAATCACAGACCCTATGACGGAAAAAGAGTTGCGCTCATTTCTTTTCATACTATAACAGTCCCAGCACAGAATGCTCTTCTTAAAATTTTAGAAGAACCACAAAAAAACACATATTTTATTCTTCTTACAAGTAACAAAGGCACCCTACTTCCAACTCTTCTCTCAAGGGTTTCTGAGATACAAGAAAAGACCACAGTTACTTCTATAGATGTATTAAAAGATGTTCGTCAATTTATAACAGCAAATCCGTTAGTACGTATGAAGTTGGCGTGTATTACGGCGCTACTTCAAGCTGTTGATGAAGAAAATAGAAAAGAAAGGGAGGCTCCACGACTCTTTTTGTTTACTCTTCTAGAAGAAATAAAAAGAAAAAATATCTCTCCACGGTACGCTGAAGAAGTTTTAGCAATGGCGTTATATATTACAGAGCCGTCTTCTTCTATAAAAGCAATTTTTGAATATGTATCACTTCTCTTGCCGGAGCTTCAAGACTAAGCTACAATGTGCTCACGTAAACAAACAATAAAGACTTATACCTATGGCATACGATTTTTCTACAATAACATCACACAAAAATACTATTACAGAATGGTTGCGTAATGAATACAGGTCAGTTCAGACAGGAAGAGTAACCCCGATTGTATTAGACACAATTACAATAGATATGTATGGATCTAGGACCCTTGTTGCACACGCAGGCAGTGTTACTATTGAAGATCCAAAAACATTGCGCGTTATTCCTTGGGATAAAAGTTTTATTGGTGTAATAGAACGCGCGATAAATGAAGCCAATATTGGTCTTTCTGTTGTTTCTGATTCTGATGGTCTTCGTGTTCATTTTCCAATGCTTACGACTGAAACAAGAACAAAATTAGTAAAAGTACTCAAAGAAAAATTAGAAGATGCACGTGTACGAATAAGATCCCTTCGAGAAGATGCTAATAAAGATATTGATACTCGAGCAAAAGAGGGTGAGTATGGTGAAGATGAAAAGAGACGTTATCGCGACGATATGCAAAAAATTGTTGATCAAGCGAATCAAGAACTTGAAGATATTTTTTCTGCTAAAGAAAAAGAAGTACTTGGTCTTGAATAGCAGATTTACTAAAATAGTTTTACTAAAAACATCCCATAAGTGGGGTGTTTTTTACTATATAAAAAGAAAAAGAAAATCTTCTCTTTACTGAAAAAGGTATGATACACTTATATCTATTATGACATTGTCTGCTATATTACTTTTTATTGGTATTCTTATTATTCTTGTTATCGTTCATGAGTTTGGTCACTTTATCACAGCCAAGCTGACAAAGATGAGGGTTGATGAGTTTGCTTTTGGGTTTCCACCTCGTCTTTTCAGTAAAAAAGTAGGGGAAACGACATATGCATTTAACCTCATACCTCTTGGGGGATATGTTTCTATCTGGGGAGAAAATGGTAGTGATGAGGACAAAAAAGAAAATGGTGCACTTACTCACCCTCGCGCATTTGGTAATAGGCCATGGTGGGCACAGCTTCTGGTTCTTGTTGCAGGTGTTACTATGAATATACTTCTTGCTTTGTGTATTTTTATCGGCACATCATATGGTTCCGTTACAGTAACTACTGATGATCCTGACTATGGCAGTAGAGTAAAGTCTGTCTCGCTTATGGTTACTGATGTTTCTAAAGAAAGTCCAGCATATAAAGCAGGTATTGTTCCTGGATCAATAATAGAATCGCTACGATCAAATGGTAAAGTTGCAACACTTACAAATGCGACATCAGTAATTAAATTTATTGAGACTAATGCAAACAATTCTTTTACTATCGCCTATAAAACCCCTGATGGCTCTCAAGAAGAAACAAGTATTGCTGCTGTATACGGTATCGTACCTGAAAAAAAAGCACTTGGTATTGCACTGGAAACTGTTGGCACTATACAAACAACAATTCCAGAAGCTTTTTCATTGGGTTGGACAAAAACGATAACAATGACCCAACTTACTTTTGAAGGTCTTGTTACGGTATTTGGGTCATTATTCCGTGGTGAGAGTGTCATAGAAACATTATCTGGTCCTGTTGGAATTGCAAAAATAGTAGGGGAAACTTCAGAGTATGGATATGTTGCGATTCTCACTCTTACTGCAATACTTTCTATTAATTTGGCGATTTTTAATATTCTACCACTACCAGCACTTGATGGTGGGAGAATGGTTGTCGTAGTAATAGAAACTATTGCACGAAAAAAAGTACCATTTAAGTACTATTCATGGGTCAACCTTGCTGGGTTTGTAGTTCTCATCCTTTTACTTATTGTTGTAACCATTAATGATATTCGTGCGTAATATAAATATAATTATTTTAAACCACCATGAGACAATCACACCTTTTTACAAAAACAAGAAAAGAAGCACCTAAAGATGAGGTTTCTAAAAATGCTATCTTACTTACACGAGCAGGCTATATTCATAAAGAGATGGCAGGTGTATACACAATGCTTCCACTAGGTGCACGCGTACTTAAAAAAATTGAAGAAATTATTCGTTTTCATATGGATAATGTTAGTCATGAAATAGTAATGCCGGCACTTTCTCCAGAAGAACGATGGGAGGCAACTGGAAGACTGAACTCTATCGATGTCCTCATGAAAACAATACCTGCAAATGATATATCAAAAGAACGGAGCTCTGCTTCATATATCCTAAACCCAACTCATGAAGATGTGATTACTCCTATTGTAAAAGAATTTGCAAGATCATATAAAGATCTTCCTGTTTCTCTGTATCAGATTCAGACAAAATTTAGAAATGAAGCACGAGCAAAATCAGGCCTTCTTCGTGGTCGTGAATTCAAAATGAAAGATCTTTATAGTTTTCATGCAAATCAAAAAGACCTTATGCAGTTTTATGATTCCATGAAAGACGTATATACTGCTGTTTTTAGAGATATCGGTATTGGCGAGGATACTTTTCTTACCATTGCTTCTGGGGGAGATTTTACTACAAACTTTTCTCACGAATTTCAAACATTAACTGAAGCAGGAGAAGATCTTATTTATGTTGATAGGAAAAATAAGATTGCATACAACAAGGAAGTTGTAACTGAAGAGAACGCAAAAAAACTAGGCGTTGATTTTTCTTCGCTTGAGCAAATAAAAGCTTGCGAGGTTGGAAACATATTTCCATTAGATACTCGTTTTAGTAAGGCTTTAGACTATACCTACACAGATGAAAATGGCACCCAGCAGATTATTTATATGGGGTCTTATGGTATTGGGCCGAGCAGACTTATGGGTGTTGTGGTAGAAAAAATGGCAGATGATAAAGGTCTCATATGGCCGACATCTATTGCTCCATTTTCCCTTCATCTTTTAAGTCTTTCAAAAGAAAAAGATAGTGCGACACATAGGGCAGCTGAAGAACTTTATACAACACTCACCGAGCGTGGTATAGAAGTACTTTTTGATGATAGACCTCTTTCTGCTGGTGAAAAATTTGCTGACAGTGATCTCATTGGTATTCCTATGCGTGTTGTTGTATCAGATAAGTCTATTGAGAAAGGTGGTGTTGAAATAAAAGAAAGAGTAGGGACTGAAAGTTCTATAGTCTCCATTGATGAACTCCTGGCAACATATAAAAAGAACTGTGAGTAATTTACCTTCATTTATTCTCTGATACAGAACAGGTACTTCTTTTATTTTTACTATTATAGTTTTAATACCATTTTTAATTTAAAAAATTGTTTACAACTCTCTAGAATAAAGGTGATTTTTAATAGTCTGTTATTTCGAATAGTTTTAAATAGCGTATACAATCAAGGTAATATCTAGACTAGAAAAATAGAAGTATAGAACTAATGCTCCTTAATTTTTTGTACGCAACGTAGCAGTACGTTCAGTATAGATATTTAATTATGATGCAATATGCTTCTTGTTATATATTATAAAGAGAACAACAAACAAAAAGTATTTACTTTAGAAGGAGTAAAATGGAGAGCCTGAGAGAAAGGCATACATACTCTATGTACTAAAGTGGCTGTCATGGTGCTTCTTTGATGTATCTCTAGATGTAGAGTCAGGAGTTGTTCTTGTTATAAATATAAAAGATTTGTGTAAGATCAAGAATTTTAAATAATAAAGAGGGAACTCGTGTAAGATTTTTTCTTTAAGGTTTATTTGAATGTCGGTCTACTTATTAACTTAGCGTTAATAATGTATAAAAGTGCAGGGTATATTTATAGATAATGTTAATGTCGCACAATATATCTTTTACGACTATACATATAAAAAACTATTGATTATAGGACTTTATTAAGCTTTATACTTTTTTATTTTGTATACAAAGAACAACACATGAGGAAAAATATAAAACTAGTATCAGAGGTCAACCTTTCTATCTTCTCATGCCTTAAAACTTAAAAGATCAACATACTTATCCTTAAATAAAGGATACTACGTTCTACATTGCAGAGCTATTTTATTTTATTAAGAATAATCCAGACACCGAAACTTGCTCCAGCTAAAAAAAATGCCAATGAAATGAGGATAAATGCTGGTATGGTAAATGTTACTATCATGTTTTTATTTAAATACTTTAAATATCATATAAATAATAGCTATAACTGCCCCTACAATAAATATAAGTAACCACAGTGCTATAATTCCCGGTAAAGTGAATGTGATCATACCTCTAAGTATATACTACTCGTAGCACTATTTATAGATAACTAAGAGGATTAAGATATCCGGCTCTCGGCGCAATCGGCATACGCATATTAACCCCACACACTTTACTACGATAATTAGTAATCTGAACAGCGTCAGATGCGTATACAGTAAAATGAAGATGAGGCCCTGTGCTGTACCCTGTATTACCAGAAAGACCAACTCTTTGTCGAGACGTCACCTTGTCCCCTTCTTTAACCTGAATTACTGAGAGGTGGGCATAGAGTGTAGTTAGTCCATTCGCATGTTTAACAAGTACCCACTTGCCATAAGAAACACCATTACACGCCGAATCCGTATCTCCAACACCAAGAACAACTCCTGACTCTGCTGATAAAATAGGGGTTCCAACTTTAACTCCAAAATCTATACCATTATGCCCAGAACCATTATAGACCTGAGGGTTTTTACTAGAAAATGGTGTATTACCAAAATATTGAGTGATAATAACAGCATCAAGTGGATACTTAAGCACACCTTTACCATACTTAGGGAGTTTACTTGCGTCTACAATTGTTTTAAGTTTTGCTTCTACGTCAAGCATTTCAGCTTCAAGTTCACTTTTCTTTTTCTTTCGTTCAGCAAGAAGTTTTTGATATGTAGTTTCTTTGTTCTTGGTTTCTTGAAGAAGAGTATTCTTATCTTTTGATGTTGCCTCAACTAATTGTTTTTGATCGGTAAGATTATTATTTAATTTTTCAAGTTTTGTTTTATGTTCTTCGTATGAAGCTTTCTGAACAGCTAGTGTTGTTTTCGTGTCGGCAAGTGCCTGAACTTTTTGATTAATAGCTCTTGAGACATCTGCATTACGTTTTGTAATATCAAGAGTATCTGAAAAGCGGGCCTCCGGAGCAAGAGCGTCAACAAAAAGTGGTAATGGTGAGTCATTGTACACGAGAGATCGAAGTGACTCTGAGAGTGCTTCTTTATTTTTTTCTAAAATAGATTCAGTACTCTTTATTTTATTTTCAGTAAAAGAAATATTTTGTTCTGTTTGAGAAATGCGTAGCTTTGTGTATGAAATCTCTTTCGCTAGTCCTGCTCGCCGAAGTTCGAGTGCTGCAAGTGCCTGTTTTAGTGTTTTTGCTTCACCTTGAGTTTGAGATATCTTTGTATTGTACGCTTTAATTTCTTTATCAAGATCCTTTATTTGCTGAGAAAGTGTATCTAGATTGCCTTTTAGTTGGTCAGCTGTTTGTGAATAAAGAGTAACAGGAAATAGTCCCATTACAAGAAAGAAAGAAGTTGCTATAGAAGTGTACAAGGTGCGAAATTTCATAGGGAAGCAAGAAAGTAGAGCTATGAATCAAGGAGTGTCACCATTGCGCTAATTCTCGCTTTTACTTCATCGTAACCAAGGACATAACAAATAGTAAAAGGATCTATAGACTTATCTTGTCCTGACAGTGTGACGCGTAGTGGCCATAATACGTTTCCTTTTCCATGCACTTCTGCATACTTCATAATTGCATTTTTAATTACATCAGAGCTTGAAAAATCAGTATAAAGAAGAATCTCTTCGACGGCTTTTAAGTGAGTAGATGCTTCATTTTTATCTGAGTCCTTCCAGAGAACTTGCTCAATAGAAACAGTTGGCTTTTCTTTAAAAAAGAGAAGCTCGGTTGATTCGATAGCTTTAATTTCTCCATACGCAGAAATTCTATCAATAATAGTTGGGAGAAGCTTTATTAGAATTTCTTCATCGTAATCAGAAAGATATTCTTTGATTCTAGAAAGTTGTTCTTCTGTTGTTTGACGACGCATATGCTCCTTGTTCATCCAAGCAAGTTTGTCTTTATTAAAAATAGCACTACCTTTATGGATACGAGAAAGATCAAAAAGAGTAACAAGTTCATCTAAAGAAAATATCTCCGCTTCTCCACCAGGGTTCCATCCGATAAACGCCATGAAATTCAGTAATGTCTCAGGCAAGTATCCCATATCTCGATACGTAGTGATAGGAAGCGCTCCTTTTCGTTTGGAAAGTTTACTTCTATCATCTGACAACACAAGAGGAAGATGAGCATACACAGGTGTAGCAAAACCAAGCGCACGAGCAATAAGTATCTGGCGAGGAGTGTTTGCTATATGATCTTCACCTCGAATAACATGAGTAACCCCCTCTTCATGATCATCCACCACAACAGCTAAATGAAACAATGGTTCAGTGAGTGACTTTGCAATAACAAAATCACCAAGATCTGTTGTATTTGTTTCTATGCGTCCACGAATAGCATCGTCAAAAACAACAACTTCACCCGTATTTCGAAAACGTACAAGTTCCCGCATCACTCCACTACCATCTTTTGCTTCTTCTTTAGAAATATAAGCACTTTCCTGTGCAATAAGTTGCTCAAGGTAACGTTTATGAGTATCTACATGTTCACTTTGTTTATAAAGCGCATCAAAAGAAAGTCCGAGCCATGCAAGACTATCTAAAATATTATCGGCATATTCTTCTTTGCTACGCTCACGATCAGTATCTTCTATACGCACGATAAAAGAACCTCCCATCTTTTTTGCATAAAGATAAGCAAAGACGGCCGTTCTATAATTTCCAACATGAAGAAAACCTGTTGGACTTGGTGCAAAACGTGTAACAATTTTTGATGACATAAGTATTCTATTATTATATATGACTTAAGCCAATTCTCATAAGCTCTCTCGCAATTGTAGTAGCGCCTTCACGGGAGGTATACATTGCTTCTGCTTTATACACCATATTCATATATTCTGTCTGATCATCAAGAACACGTGAGATGGTCGAAAGAAGGATATTTGGCCCTAAGTTATTTTCCTCAAGAACAGTAGCAACACCGTACGAAGCCATCGTGTACGCATTCGTCCTCTGGTCACGACTGATAGTTTCTGGAATAGGAATAACAAGCATTGGGAGACGCCATTCTACCATCTCAAACATTGACGACCCTGCACGTGTGATAACCATATCAACTTTTGGATAAAAAAGGGCTGTGTCGATAAAGCCATCAGCAAAATAATGTTCTTTAAATTCATGCCCAATAAGAATTTTAGAAGTTAATTCTTTGACCTGATCGAGATTAAGAGCTCCTGTCTGATGCACGACATCAAAAGAATTAAGTAGTGTTGGGAGTATTGATATAATTGCATTATTAAGAGTTTGCGCACCTTGTGAGCCACCTAACACAAGAATAACTGGGCGCTTCTGATGCGGATAGGTACGAGTGTAGCCTTCTTCTGGAAGAAGAGAGTCACGTATCGGCTGACCTGTAAGAGCAACTCTGTCGCTTGGGTAGAGAGATGCGACTTGTGGGTATGAGAGGGCGACACGAGTAGCAAACTTCCCTGCCCATTTTGTAACACGTCCCGGGACTGTATCACTCTCATGAACAATAACTGGGATAGAAAGAATCCTAGCTGCAAAAAGTGTAGGGAAACTAGCATATCCACCTTTAGCAAAGACAACATCAGGATAAATAGCGTACAATTTAGCAATAGCAATGACGCAACCATATGCAGTTTTGATAATATCAGTGAGTGTTTCAAGTGATGGGTAGACACGTAGTTTTCCTGCTGGGATTTGAACAAATGTGGCATCAATAGAATAAAGAGCTTCCTCATCATATGACGCATCAGAAAAAAAATAAAATGTTGGTTGTATCAATTTTTGGATAAAAGCTTCTTTACGAACTCGTTCCGCAACTGCAATAAGTGGATAAAAGTGGCCACCACCTGCGCCTGTTAAAACTATTTTCATACGTAATAATGATTAACTGATTTAGAAATATTAAGAAGTACACCCAACTGAAAAAGCACAACAACAAGCGCTGTTCCTCCGTGAGAAACAAGAGGGAGTGGTACACCTGTGAGTGGTAAAATACCGAGCATTGAACCAATGTTGAGAGTTGCTTGAATCAGGAGTATAGACACAATTCCAGAAGCAAGCAATCTACCAAATTGATCCCCTGCAAATTTTGCAATAATATATCCTCGCACACTAACTATAGCATATAGCGCAATAAGATACATTACCCCAATAAAACCAAGCTCTTCCCCGAGTACAGCAAACACAGAATCCCCTATTGGTTCTGGTAAATAGTTAAACTTTTGCACACTTTGACCAAGCCCCCTTCCTGTTAACCCTCCTCCACCTAGCGCAATGAGAGATTGGTTAACTTGCCATGATGACCCATGAGAATCATGATTTTTATTAAAAAATGTTTTTACTCTTTCTAACATGTATGGTCTCATAAAAATAAGCAGGAGAAATCCAGCTATGCCAACTAAAAAAAGCCATTGTATGTGTTTTCTTCGTGCGCCGCCAATAAAATAAGTAATAAATGAAGCCCCAATAATAACAAGATATGTTCCAAAATCTGGCTGAGCAAGCAAGATAACAGAAACAAGGGCAGCAATCACAACATATCCGAGAAATCCGTACCTCCAGTCTTTAAAAAAAGATCGATACATTGTACACCAGTATGCGACCATGATAACCGTAGCGAACTTAAGTGCTTCACTTGGCTGAAGAGACAGAGGTCCTATATCTATCCATCTATGCGCACCGCCATGGTAACGAGATAGTCCTGGTACAAAAACAAGTGTTGTCACAAAAAGTGCCCCACCAAATATTAGGTAGGCGTATTTTTTATACAGTGTATAGGGAATAAGAAGCCCTACACAGAGAGCAACCCCACCACCTAAGAGTGCGAAGATAAGCTGATTCTTAATAATAGAAAAAAACTTAATCTCATTGACCGCAAGAACACCAAGAGCGGCAGACCCAAACACGAGAAGACCACTCACGAGAAGAAGTATAGCCGTCACTAATAGTGTTTTATCAACTCGTTCAAACATACAGCATTAGCTGATAAAGACAATAGCAACACCAAACATTGCACACATATACGACACGATCCAATAACGCATTGCAACCTTATGTGAAGGCCATCCTTTCGCTTGAAAATGATGGTGCAGTGGCGCAACTAGAAAAAGTTTTTTCTTGAAGACTTTTTTCCATACAAGCTGTAGGATAACAGATATTGTTGTCATCATAAGAGGAAAAGCAATAATAGGAAGATACATTACAGCATCAGTAAGAAAAGCAATAATAGATAACGAGAGCGAGAGTGCAAGCATACCCGTCTCAGTAAGATAAAACATCGCTGGAGGTATGTTAAACCATAAAAATGCCATAATGCCTCCCACTATCACAAAACAAAGCGTGGCAATATTGACCTGTCCGTGAGCATAGGCGATCATACCGTATGCAGTAAAGACTGCTGACATCACCCCTCCTGACAAACCGTCGACGCCATCTATTACACCCGTAGAAAAAGTTGCAAGTGTAACAACAATAAAAAATAAAATAAAAGCAAGACCACCTAGATGAACATCTCCATGGAATGGAACATATACAGAGTCCACACCAAGCTTTACATAAAACCACCATCCAGCAAAAAGACCAAGAGAAGAAACCGCAAGTAAACGAACAGGAAATGACAAACCGCCTCCGATGTAAGAATTAAGCTTACCTTTAAACGCTTCTACCACAAGAAGATCATCAAGTGCACCCACAATAGCACCGACGAGCATCGCCATAAGAGGTAACCATGTTTGGTTACGAGAAATAAAATCAAGTTTAATAGTAAATGGAGTTGGGTATATCTGTGAAATAGACCAAAAGAGAACCGCTGTAATAAAAACAGAAATCCAGACAACAATACCACCTAGCCGTGGCACAGGAGATTTTTCATCATTATGGAGGGAAGCTGTTATTGTTGCTTCTTTACCGTCTATTGTTTTTTTGACGTTTTTCTTTTTCCAGAGCTTATGACGTACCAAAAAACGCCCAACAGACGGGGCTATTGTAACACCAACAAGAAAGGAAATAAGTGCTGGAAGCAGTACTTTAAATGGATCAAGTGCAAACATACTAGTACTCTCTAGTATACCACATCAAGAAATATACTTTATCACCTTGTACACAGAACTAGAGACTAATAAAACCGCCTTAATATCATTCAAAAAACTTGTTTTTTAGTTATTATAAGCTGTAATGAGTTGATTTATTTTTGTACGAGTTTTTGGTCCTACAGTACCAAAACCAGCCTCACTTTTTTAGCAATTCCATATTTTATTTGAAATAGTTGTACAGCTTTTTTTGTCCCTGTACCAAAGTAGCCTGTAACAAGTCCGCTAGGATATATTTCTTTATCGAGAGCGAGAATCATCTGAAGTGTGGTCACTTCTTTTGTTTTATTCGTGATACGAAGTGTTTTTGTGATAAAAGGAAGTCGCTGTATTTCTCCAGTAGATGAGGCTTGGGATGATGTAGCTAGGGTAGTTACAGATAATGTGGTGCTACTTATTGAAAGATTAGACATCTGGCCTATTTGACTTGGCAGTGAAGACTTAGATGCATATGGAGAATCTGAAAAGAATTGACTTGCTGCATATCGTGTTGTTTGAGTAGAGGAACGTAAGCCAAGTTTTCTCCAGTCAGTCTTCACACAAGTAGCATTTGAAGAGCAATCGAACTTTATCCAGCCACCGTATGCTCCACCATTCCACGCCCATCCATACAATTCACCAGAATTTGTAATAGACACACCTATCGGTAGACCACCAGATAGTGTTCCGGAATTAGTTAGTCGAAAATTAACCCAACCAGAAGTCTGAGACCATGCGTTACCTGAGAGCTCACCTGTAGTTGGATTAAGTGTCACCCCTGCCCCTGACGGCTGAAAATTGATCCACCCCATTTCATTCCCCCACGTATATCCTGTAATACCAGTATCAGTGATAGCTATAGGACTAGGTGCTCCTGTTGGTCTAAAATTAAGCTCACCGTATGAAGTACATCCATCATCGTGACAAACACGAGATGAGTAATATGCAGAATCTATTGTCCCAACACTTTGTGAAGCGTAAAGAGAATGTGAACTACCAAAAAAGCTAAGCGCAAGAAGTGAAAAACAATAGACTCTTTTTTTCATCATACTCATATTTATTGATTATTTTCTAGTATAACGGTAGAAGTTGACTCTGAAAAGGTTGAGGATGTGGATGGATCAGAAACAACCTCTGTAGATTTTTCTTCAGAAACCTCTTCAGGTGCTGTAGTTGTTTCTATATTATCTGGCGTAGTGGTTGCTTGTACAGGGTCTGTTGTTTCAGGTGATGATGTAGATGTTGTGGTACTGTTTTCTGCTACAGGAGTAGATGATTCTGGAACAGTAGACTGGGTAGGTACCGCTTCTGTCTGAGACTGATTATGGTGAAGAATAGTATCTACTTGTTCTTTTGTGAGACAAGTAATAGCATCACCCTCTCCAACACATAGTCGCTTCGTCGTAAACGAATCCCTAAATGAAAGTATCTGCGCAGTAATATATTTAATGGACTGTATGATATACGGCACAAACCCACCATAGGCTACAGAGAGGGTTCCATTCTCATCTGTTGAAACAAGATCAGGGAAGAGAGGTTGTACCTCTTGAGCAATAAAGCCGGCATGGGTAGATGAGGCAG
>JBDLTQ010000013.1:0-15651 GCA_039805745.1 Candidatus Parcubacteria bacterium
ATGGAAAAACTACCGCAAAATATACCTAAAATGACCCAAACGAAAGATTTGGATTATATTTTGTCAAAAATCTTCTTGAACTTTTATACACGCAACAAAAAATCTTACAAACTAACACTAAATGCACCATTTGATGTCCTTGCGGACACAAATGTCCTAAATGGTGCAAGGTATCATACCACACTTGAACTTTTTGAAACAATGGTAAATAACATTGAAATGATAAGAAACTGGAACATCTCACTTAAAGAATTGCTAGAAAAAGACCATACGACATATGTCAGTAAAGTAACTTTTTGATTATGGTACAATTGATGTATGAAAAAAGATAACTTAACTGATATTATTCAAGCTATTCCAAAAACTCCTGTAAATACACAGACAACACCACAACAACTTGTCACAACAAACGAAGGAGATATCGTTACTCTTGGTAAGAAGTAGATTTACTTTATACACGAGAATTGTATTGAACTTATTGTATCTTATATTCAGCAGACCTTCATTGATAATACAATCAAAAAACAATCAAAGTGATGTTTTTAAGGATGAGTATTTTTGAGTTATTTCTTTTCAAAAGAGAAACAACTTTATGTAATCCACAATTGATAATACAACATAATAACAACAGAAAGTTAGTTTTAAGTATCAAATGCAGTATAAGGACTTTATCTCAAAAGGAGAGCTAACTTTGTATTTCCTAAACACTGATAATACAGGGTAATAACAGGAAGAAAATCAATTTTATGATAAACTATACTTACACAATTGAATAAAGAAATAAGTAACCTAAACCATTGAGAAATTAGTGGCACGGCGAATAAAAATCTGATCAGAGTAAAAACCCCATCGTGTGGCTTACTCTGATCAGTCGTATCTGGAAACGGATATGGGAGGAGCAATCCTTCAGACCACGCGGTGGGATTTTTGTTTACCACCTTGGTTTTATAAATAATGATCAGTAAGTTTATGAAAACCATAATAAAATATCCAAAGACATTCACAATTTTAGTATTAGGATTACTTGTTGTTATTTTTTCAGGTAACAGCCAACCAACAGTTCAAAAACAAGAAAAAGTAGAGGTAGTTGCAACAACTACAAACTCTACAACCACAGTAGCAACAGAGGTAAAAACCCCTACTGTGAAAGAAGTAAAAAGTGTTGTGGTTGATAAAAAAGTAAACCCTACATCTTCAGAATATAAAGTAACTGATGTTGTGGATGGCGACACAGTAAAAGTATCAATGAATGGAACAGTAGAAACTTTAAGAATAATAGGTTTGAATACTCCAGAAACACTTGACCCAAGAAAGCCGGTTGAATGTTTTGGTAAGGAAGCATCAAATAAAGCCAAAGAACTTCTTACTGGTAAAACAGTAACTCTTGAAGCCGACCCATCTCAAACAGAGAGCGATAAGTATGGTAGATTACTTCGTTTTGTTTTTGTTGATGGAATGGATTATGGAAAGTATATGATTGCTAATGGTTATGCTTATGAATACACTTATAGTTCAGCATACAAATATCAAAAAGAATACAAACAAGCTCAAATAAACGCTCAAACAAATCAACTTGGATTGTGGTCAAAAAATACTTGTAATGGACTAAAAGAATTAGCTCCAATCCCAGTACAAAACACACCAGCTATAACTTATTACACATCTTCTCATTCAAGTTCAAAATACTACTATCCAGCATCTTGTGAAGGGTGGAAATCTCTAACTGCATCTTACTTGAAAGGTTTTAGTACTCTTGATGAATTGCTCAAGAAATATCCAACAAAAATCATCAGTCCACAGTGTCAATAAATACGCTTACCATGTGTCAAAATAGACCCAAAAATGATAAAATGGGTATATTATGACCTTCCGACCATCTAATCCAAAAGAACTTGCAGAAATACTAAAACAAGCAATCCCAACTCATGGTAGAGATGTAGATCATACAAAACTTCGTTATGTTATCTATGCAAGAAAATCAACTGATGAGGAAGGTAAACAAGTTCACTCCGTAGAAGATCAAGTGGAAGTATGTCTTGAGTTTGCAAAAAAGAATGACCTCTCTGTTAGAAAAGAAGATATTTTACTAGAGAAAATGTCAGCGAAAGAGTCCGGTGTGAGGTCAGTGTTCTTGGGGATGCTTCTCAAATTACGAAAAGGTGATTACGATGGGATTATTGCGTGGCACCCAGACCGCCTTGCAAGAAATATGAAGGAAGCTGGGGAGGTAATTGACTTACTTGATAAAAACATTATAAAAGACCTCAAGTTTCCAAGTTTTTCATTCATCAATGATACAAGTGGAAAGATGTTACTCGGCATCACCTTTGTTCTTTCAAAAGAATACTCTGATAAATTAAGTGATGATGTTATGCGTGGTAACGAAAAGAGTATTGGGAGAGGTTCCTATGTAAACAAAGCAAAACATGGGTATAACAAGGATAAAAATAGTAATCTTATTCCTGCTGGAAATAATTTCATCTTAATGCAAAGAGCTTTTCAACTTCGTCTTGAAGGAAAAACACTTGATGAAATATCTGAATACTTAATCAAGAACAAATACTATCATTCAAACACAGAAACTTCCAAACAGTTCTTTGGAATGAACAAGCAGAAACTTCTAACAATTATGAGAGACCCTGTATACACAGGTATATTGAAGTATGGGAAAAATGTTGTAGTAAACCTTATTGAAATACAGAACTTTTTACCAATGATTACAGTTGATGAGTTTATGCAAATCAACAAACTAGGAGGTGATAAAGATTTTATAAAACTTTCAAAGCGATATAGAAAAGGTGAGGATGTGAAAGCAAACCTAATGTGTGGAAGGATTATATGTGGAGAATGTGAAGAGGAGATGACTGCAGGAATAACCACCAAAGCTCAAAAAAATGGTTCAGGTGGGTACTTTTACTACCGATGTGATACGGAGGGTTGTTCACAAAAAAATAAAGGTACCCGAGCAAAAGAAATACTTAAGTATGCTGTTGATTACTTGAATACAAAACCATTCTCAAACAAGAGTAGTTACGACCACTTTGTTGTAGAAATAAAAAAAGTACTTGCTGAAAACTCTTCACTTTTAAGAAGTAGTATCCTAACAACAGCAAAAGAACTTCTTACTTTAAGAGATAAGCTGGAGAGAACTAAAAATCTCTTAATTGGTGATGAAGAAGATAAGATCAAAGATTTTTACCGAAAAGACCTGGCGAAGATTGAAGAAGAAATAAAAACAAAGGAGAAAGACGAGAAGAGATACAAGAAAATGCTTGTGGAAGGGAAAAATACAATCATCACTTACGAAGAGTTTATTGAACTTATGGAAAAAGTACCGCAAAATATACCTAAAATGACCCTAATGAAGGATATTGATTATATTATGTCAAAAATCTTCTTGAACTTTTATTGTTTGAACAAAAAACCTTATAAACTAACGCTTAATACACCTTTTGATATGTTAGAAAATCAAAATGTATCAAATGGTGCCCAGGAAAGGACTTGAACCTTCATGCCTCACGGCGCTTGCTCCTAAGGCAAGTGCGTCTACCAATTTCGCCACCTGGGCTTCTTTTTCTTTTTAACAAAAAGAAGTGTTAGCTATTATACATGAAAATATGCTAAAGTGCGAGTACCATGATTCCTCCTATTATTTATGAAGATGAGAATATTCTCATTATCAACAAACCATCTGGTCTTGTGGTGCACCCTTTTGACAATTCTAAAGAAGAAACTCTTGTTGACTGGCTGAAGACTTTATATCCTTGTATGTTTACTACTATCACTGACAACATCTTCACCCTACAAAATGGTGACACTGTAGCGCTTGGCGGTATTGTACATAAACTAGATCGAGGAACATCTGGTGTCATGGTAATAGCAAAGACTAAAGAACCTTTTACTGAACTTCGTGTATGGTTTAGGGTTCATGGTGTAGAAAAAATATATGTAGCACTAACAGAAGGCGTTGTGCCTCATACTATGCTTAGAATAGATGCACCACTTGGAAGAAATAAAAAAGACTATAAACAAGTGGCGTATCCAAAAAATCCTCGTGGAGAGTTGCGAGACGCAACCACCGATCTGACAGTGATAAGTAGAGGAAATAGCACCACTTTCGTAAAACTCACACCAAAAACAGGTCGTACTCATCAACTCCGTGCACACATGGCACATATTGAACATCCAATAGTTGGAGATATAGCATATGGTAGCACTATAAAATGTGAGAGGATTTTACTTCATGCGCAAAAAATTTCTTTTACACTTTTTGGTAAAGAATACTCATTTGAAGCACCTACCCCTGCGTTATTTATCGATAACCTAACATAAGAAAGATTATACTTTATATTTTCCATCAAAATTCTTAAAAGTATCATCTGAGCGATGAACACCTCTCATATCAGTGTAGTTGCAATTCCACTCTCTTAGTTTTTTGTCATTCTTGAAGGCTTTTTTTATATCATCATATGATGCTCTAGTAAATATCTTAAACTCCTGACGCGCACCATTATGTACAACCACCATTTCATAAAGCTCATTATTAATATGTTTTAATTTTACTGAGCTTGATTTCGCTCCAATATTTGCCTCTATTTTTCCTGGTGAAATCTGAACACCTTCAATAGTCTTTTTTAAAATAGATAAAAGATGCACTGCTTGCTCTATTGTGGTCGTATGAGATCCTCTTTCATTGATATGTTGGCGTTCCATGTAGCAACTATACTATATATTTCTAAAAAGAATAAGAAATAGTTAGATATCTAACCTTAACGCAAATTATGATCGTGAGTTACTAAATTATACGAATCATACATGCAATGAAAGCTAAGCGCTGACTTTCTAACACAAAACACACTTGGGTCACCAAGTGTGTTTTGTGTTACTATTGTGCCCCCACTAGGGATCGAACCTAGGACCTGCGGATTAAGAGTCCGATGCTCTACCAGCTGAGCTATAGGGGCTTTTACTTTATGATGAACAATACTATACCACGTTATTAAAAAAAATTCCAGAGTATGATATACTCTCTAACACTGTTTTAAAAGACAGATCGGCGCAGTGGCGAAGTGGCCTAACGCTGCGGTTTGCAAAACCGCCATTCGCGGGTTCGACTCCCGCCTGCGCCTCAAGTAGCATATGATATGTTACGATACAGACAAAAGGAATCACGTAAGATCTCCTTCCTTGCCCGGGTGATGAAATGGTAGCCATAGCAGACTTAAAATTTGCGGAGCATTACGCTCGTGCGGGTTCGAGTCCCGCCCTGGGCACATGATAGGACAAACCGATGCGAAAGTGTCGGTTTGTTCTTTTATATCAAGGGTTTCTTGTAGTTCAAAATTATTTTCAGTGTCTATTTTCTTCTGGACACGTTTTGCTAGCACTAGAAATGAGTGTTCTGTTACCCAATCTATAGTTCGGAAATCGACTACCTAATTATACAACATAGATATATATACAATATATTACTATTTTGTATATATTGTTTTTATTTTTAAATATGTCAGTATAACTGCTAACATAGTTCATTTACAAGGAGATAGTCATGTCATCGTTCTATATAACAAAAGCAACGAGTGCTTTTTTTGCTCTTGTGTTTATAAGTCTGTACATGATAAGCTTTTTCGATTTTTTGACATCTAATACATTAAGCGTGTACACATTTATCGCTTTTATCTGCGGTGTGTCACTACTCTTTCTGAGAAAAATTGAAGTTGGGGATCATGCTGAAGTTACATTCTTTGACTCAGGAACGCGAGGATATTGGAAAGAAGGCTTATGTCTTGCGGCTAACCCATTTCCATTTCTTAGAAATATTGGTATTAATACTTTTTGGGACGTTCTTCTCCCTATTCGAGAACAACAATTCAATCCAAATATTATTATCAATCATCATTATGACCAACGAGAGACTGGATACAGGGTTAATGTATCCACTGGGCTTTTTGCGGCAAACATGGACAAGCTAATCAATAGATTCTTTGGATGGTTATTTGGTGTTTCAGGTGAACCTGCACACCTTCTTTTTCAAAGAGTTGGTTTTAGACTAATGCTTATAACTATTGTTGTAACATATGGTCTCAATATCACTCACTCGAAAAATAACACTAGACCACCTCAAGCATCTCAGTCATTCTTCTCACAAAATATATGGGATATAGGGGGCAGTTTAACGGTCAATGCTCAGCTTCAAAAAGGAGCGCAGCCGTTTATGCCACAACCAGAGATGTTCATACCAACAAATGGAGAAACTTGGGAATACGTAGAAATAAAAAATGACTCGAGAAAGTATGTCAAATATAATGAACGTCTCACCCAAGATGGTATTCCTCAAATAGAAATAACTGAGAAAATGTGCGTTCTTATTCCTGCAGGAAGAAAGATAGGATTCAATTCAAGATTTGCTCCAGAGTACGCCATAGAAATGAATAAGATGGTGCACTACATGAAAAAACGAGAAAGCTTAGATGTTGCAGAAAACATCATTGCTTTTGTGATGTTGCCAACTAATAAAAGTTTGGCAAGTAAAGATGGGTGGAACTATCTATACAATAATTGGACCACTGTTGACACTCCACATTATGTCTTCATAGCGCAGGCAAAGCCACAGTATTCCCCTGCCATTGCAGGTGGGCTTGTATGCTTCTAAAGATACTGTATGATCGCCACAAAAATGTGGCGATTTTCTTTTTATCATACATGATTAGATGATTACTGTTATAAGTTACTACGGTGTCGCTATACACATCTATACCACCGTACACATTGCTATACTTAATAAAAAGAATCAGACTAACACTTAATCAACACCCATGTCTTCTTCATTGTGTATTAAAAAAGAAAATTTTCACACCAATACCCTTCTGTCACGACTCCTTGAACTTGATCAAATTCCAAAAGAATTGCACATACGAGGAGATCTACCAGATATCACACTTGATGAATATGGTCGCGCAACACCAAGAATACTCACTATTGTAGGGTCACGTAAATATACAGAATACGGCAAAACCGTAACTGAAAAACTCATTGCGTCATTACAAGGAGAAAACATTATCATTCTCTCAGGACTAGCGCTTGGTATTGATAGTATCGCACATAAAGCAGCACTCAAAGCAAATATAAAAACTATCGCAATCCCAGGAAGTGGACTCGATACGACTGTTATATACCCTGCTTCACACCGTTACCTAGCAAAAGATATCGTTGCATATGGTGGCTCTCTCCTTTCAGAACTTGCAGACACTGAAAAAGCAGCTCCTTGGACATTTCCCGCACGCAATCGTATCATGGCAGCACTCTCTGATGTTGTTCTTGTTATAGAAGCAGAAGAAAAATCAGGAACCTTAATCACAGCACGTCTAGCGCTTGAACTCGGTCGTGACATTGGTAGTGTTCCTGGAGATATCTTTTCTCCGACAAGTAAAGGAACTCACTCACTTCTTCAAGATGGAGCAACTCCAATCACAGGAGAAAGTGACCTTCGTGCGCTGCTTCATTTACAAGAAGCAAACACTAGCAATTCTGCAAAAATAATACCTGAAAATCTTTCTAACGACGAAGCTCATATTCTCTCACTTCTTCATGAACCATGTAATAAAGATAGACTTCTAGCTATATCACAACTACCTCCACCTCTATTCCTTACAGCCTTTTCTCTTCTTGAAATGAAAGGTTACTTACAGGAAACATTTGGCGAAGTAAGAAAAATAGTATAAGATGCAAACTCAAGACAAGAAGATGTGCTATACAGGAAAACACGCCTCTTCTCAGTTATACTTTGCATTTTCTCCATATCTGTAGTCTAATATCTAACAGTCTAAAATCTATTCTTATGAAACTCCTCATAGTAGAATCACCATCAAAAGCAAAAACTATTGCCAAATATCTAGATGGCGCATACGAAGTACGCGCTTCTGTCGGCCATGTTCGAGATCTTCCAAAATCAAACAAAAAAGCACTTGATATAGAAGGTGGTTTCATTCCTCACTATGAAATAAGCACCGGTAAAGAAAAAGTAATTGCAGATATTAATTCCTTGGCAAAAAAATCAAATGAAATTATTCTTGCAACCGACCCCGACCGTGAAGGAGAAGCAATCGCATGGCATATTCAAGAAGCATGTAAGCTCACTCATGCAAAAAGAGTTACTTTCAATGAAATTACTGAGAGTGCTATAAAAGAAGCCCTCAAGCACCCACGTCAGATAGACATGAACTTAAAAGAAGCCCAGGAAGCTCGTCGAGTACTCGATCGTCTTGTGGGGTATGATCTCTCTGGAGTTATTTGGAAAAAAGTTCGATATGGACTCTCTGCTGGACGAGTACAGTCTCCAGCGCTTCGCATTATTATGGAGAGAGAACGCGAAATACGTGCCTTTATTCCTGTTACCTATTATGTAATAAATGGCGAATTTAAAACAGAAGGAAAAATAAAAGAAAGTAAAACTCATTCTTTTGTTCTAGAATGTGATGAACAGCCAAAAGAAAAAAAGGAAGCAGAACGTATTGTTACCGAAGGAAGAAAAGGTTCTTGGACTATTGTGTCAGTAGATAGCACTGAAGTGTCTCGTTCACCAAAAGCACCATTTACGACATCCACACTTCAGCAAGCAGCATCCTCACGTCTTGGTTTTGCACCATCTAGGACTATGAGTATTGCACAAAAACTATACGAAAAAGGTCTCATTACCTACATGCGTACTGATAGCACTACTCTTAGTAATCAATCTATTGCCGAAATTGCTTCTGTAATAGAAAAAAATTACAGTAAAGAGTATCTAGAAGTTCGTCACTACAAGACAAAATCAAAGAATGCCCAAGAAGCCCATGAAGCCATACGCCCGACTCATGCAACACTTCGTTACGGCGGAACAACTGATGATGAAAAAAAACTATATACCCTCATCTGGGAACGCACTGTGTCAAGTCAAATGAAAGATGCCAAGCTTATGCGTACAAAAGTTTCTGCTAACATAAGTGGATCACCTATTCCAAACTTCTCTGTAACTGGTTCAGTTCTTAAATTTGCAGGATGGCTAACAGTAGACCAAGATGCTCGTGGAGATGATGTGACTCTTCCTATTTTATCTGTTGGTGACAACCTTTCTCTTATGACAATTCAATCAACAGAAAAACAAACTCAACCTCCAAACAGATACACCGAGGCGGGTCTTATCAAAGAACTTGAAAAACGAGGAATCGGACGTCCTTCAACCTATGCATCTATTATCTCCACCATTGAAGATCGTGGTTATGTAGAAAAAATTAATAAATCTCTTCACCCAACAGATACAGGCGAAGTGGTAATTTCTTTTCTTGAGGATAATTTTGGTTCGTACATAAGCGACACCTTTACTGCAGAAATGGAAGATAAGCTAGATGCTATTGCAGATGGTACTGCTACCTACCTTACGACATTACAAGATTTCTATACCCCATTTATAAAAACAGTAAAAGAAAAAGACACACTTGAAAAGGTAACTAGTATGGGCGATGCGCCATCTGATATTACATGTCCACTTTGTAACGCATCAATGGTTATCAAGCTTGCAAAAAATGGTCGTTTCTACTCATGCACTCGATACCCAGACTGTACTGGCGCACGTAAAATAGACGGAAGTGTCATGGAAGGACCAAAATCTCTTGGTCGGAAATGTCCAAAATGTGAAGACGGGGAACTTATTGAACGAGAAGGTAAGTATGGTAAGTTTATCTCTTGCAACAACTACCCTAAGTGTAAGTACATTGAGCAGAACGAAGAAGAGCGTAAAAAGAAACTCACAGGTGTTACCTGTAATCACTGCAAAAAAGGAGAGATGGAAGAACGTCGTGGACGTTTTGGAATATTCTATGCTTGTACTAACTACCCAGACTGTAAACACATCATCAAAACAAAACCAACCGGCAATATATGTAAACTCTGTGGTGAGCTCATGATGGAAGGCACAAAAACAATACCTGAACGATGTTCTAGTAAGACATGTCCAAATCATAACCCTCACAAAATAGGTGCAAAATAAAAAAAGTATCACTAACAAAGAGTAGTTACATAAAAATATCACAAATAAATAGAGACAAGACTAGGTTTGCATACGCTTCTTACACTTCTTAATAGACACCTCTTCACATCACCTCTTTGTCGTGCTATTGTTTTGAGATATGTCACCCCTTTCCTTGACCTCAACAGATCCACATAGAATATTCGCACTGCTTCCTGATTTAGATGAGGAAGACAAAGTTCTTATAAAAAAAGCTTGTACTTTTTCTGAAAAAGCTCACGAGGGGCAAGTTCGAAAATCTGGTGAACCATATTATAATCATGTCTTTGCAACAGGAGTAAACTTAGCAATGCTTAAAATGGACGCAGACACCATAGCAGCAGGTATTATGCATGATGTACTAGAAGACACTTCGGTCACTGAGGAAGAAATGCAAAAAGAGTTTGGGGAACACATCACAAAACTCGTACAAGGTGTGACAAAACTAGGTAAGCTCAAATATTCTGGTGCAGAACGTCACGTGGAATCACTGCGAAAATTTTTTGTAGCAATGGCAGATGATATACGTGTTGTGGTCATAAAATTATGTGATAGATTACACAATATTCAAACACTTGAATATGTCGCACCTGAGAAGCAAAGACGTATTGCACTCGAAACCCTCGAGATACACGCACGACTCGCTGACCGTCTTGGTATGGGACGCCTCAAAGCACAGCTTGAAGATGCGGCATTTCCATACGTGTACCCAGAAGAATATAAAAAAACACTTGCGCTTTTTGAAGCAATGCAACCTGTTTCGGATATACAAATAGAAAAAATAGTTTCTACACTAGAAGAAGAGCTTTCCATATTTGAAGTAGTTATCGAACACATCGATCATCGTATCAAACACCTCTACTCTTTTTGGCAAAAACTTAAACGTTATAACTACGATGAATCAAAAGTTCACGACGTGTTAGCGCTCCGTATACTTGTACCGACTGTGAGTGATTGTTACCAAGCGCTTGGTGTTATTCATGGTTTATATAAACCAGTACCAGGACGCTTCAAAGACTATATAGCTGTCCCAAAACCAAACGGCTATCGATCACTTCACACAACCATATTTCGTGGAGATGGTGGGACCCTCGAGATACAGATACGAACACCTGACATGCATAAAGAAGCCGAGCTTGGTATCGCGTCTCACCTTTCATACAAAGAGCTAGGGAAAAATAAAAGTAAAGATGAGATAGAAAAGAAAACAGGCTGGACAAAAGATTTGATCAGATGGCAAGAAGAAATAGAACACCACTCTGACTACATGAAACATCTCAAAGAAGATTTTTTTGAGAATCGTGTTTTTATCATGACACCAAAAGGTGATGTAATAGACCTCCCTGAAGGTTCAACGACGATAGACTTTGCGTACACAGTACATTCTGATATTGGCGATCATTTAGCTGGCGCAAAAGTAAATGGCAAACTTGTCCCCCTAGAAACAGAACTACGGAGTCGTGATGTTGTTGAAATAGAAACAAAAGACACCGCAACACCAAAACGAAAATGGCTTGAGCAATGCAAAACAACCCTTGCAAAAAGAAAAATACGTCAATACATTCGAGAGCACGGAGGATTTATTGATAAATTCTTAACAAGATAATACGTCCACCACACTATCACTATAAAATAGTATTCTCTATATTTTCTTACAAAAAACAACCACCGTCTTTACTTGTGCAGTGGTTGTTTATATAAAAAACTATATGCGTACTACGTTAGCTATACTGTAAAATCTTTTAGGTTATACAGATCTTCTTCCTGTTCACTTTGTTTTATTTCATCAAGAGATCTGTCATCAATAGCACTATCTTTTGTTTCTTCTGGAATATATTCATCTATCTCTATAGCCTCGCTTGATGTTTGAGTTGGAGTAACAAGCGGTGAGCTTTCATTTGTAGCACTAACATTTTCTAGTGTGTGTGTTGCGACAATCACAGTTTCATGTAGAGCTGTTGGTGACTGATTAGGAAGCATGTTCTCTTCTTTACTAGTAACTACTTCAGTTGCAGTTGCATATGAGGTATGTGTTAGTTCTGTTACAGGAGGAATATATCGAGGTGATGGAGACATATCTTGTAATACCTGCATATCTTCTTCTCGTATTCTGTCAAACATCCCTTTGTGAGTCTTTTGCTCTCCAGCTTTTCGAATAGAAAGAGAGAGCGCGAGAAGCTCTTCGTGTGAAAAATAATCAATAGAAATACGTCCACCTTTTTCTCTCGGCTCTATTTGCACACGAGTTCCGAGCGATTCAGCTAAACCTTGTTCCATATCAACAACCTCAGGAGTCATAAACAAATCTTTCTTGCGAACTTTTTCAAAAGCAATACGACGAGCAATTGACTCTGCTTCACGTACAGTCATTTTTCGAATCATCATCTCTTTAAAAAGAGTCATTTGTTCTACAGGTCT
Source organism: Candidatus Parcubacteria bacterium (assembly GCA_039805745.1). Classification (GTDB taxonomy): domain Bacteria; phylum Patescibacteriota; class Minisyncoccia; order Phycocordibacterales; family UBA5272; genus UBA11704. The sequence continues at coordinate 12,461 of JBDLTQ010000013.1, forward strand.
ATCAATAAGCATAAGCAGTGGACGTGTATGCCCTTCGGTAATTTTCCCTTTAGAGAGAGCATCAAGAATATCTTGAGGAAGCATGAGAATACGAACCGTGTTAGACACATACTCACGACTCTTTCCAACTTTTCTACCAACCTCTGCCCAAGTAAGTTTAAACTCGTCTGCAAGCCGTTGGAATGACTGCGCACGTTCAACAGGATTCAGATCTTCTCGTTGTAAGTTCTCAATAATTGCAAGCTCTAACTTTGCACGACTATCATCACCTGTTCGAATCACAACAGGCACCTGAGTCACTCCTGCAAGTTTAGACGCACGCAAGCGTCGCTCTCCAGCAATTAATTCATACTCTACCTTAACACTCCCATCATCAAGATGAGTCTCTTGACGTGATACGACAAGAGGCTGTAATACTCCATACTGACGTATGCTATCAGAAAGTTCTTTTAATCTATCCTGATCAAATTCACGTCTCGGCTGATACGGATTTGGTATTATTTTATCTGTCTCTATCCAAAAAATTGATGACTCTATTTGTCCCATATGCTTTTAATGTATTGTATTCTTTTTATTACTCACAAAAGTATATCATACAACAATCATAAGGAATCCACACAGAAAAATAAGATTCTACTCTTATGCACTTGTGCAGGTGTGTTATAAAAAAACAGCGAAAGATTTCTGAAAATCTTTCGCTGTTGATTGATACATATTAGAGCACAGTGATAATCACCTCTCCAATTCCTCGTTCCATGATACCGAGTTGCTGTGCAAGACCACGAGAAAGATCGGCGATACGACCTTTTTCAAATGGACCGCAATCATTAACCCTTGCATAGACAGAGATGCCATTTTTGGGATTATGGACCAAGACCTCAGTTCCCATAGGAAGCGTAAGGTGGGCGAGTGTATTTGCATTCTGATCAAAAATCTCACCACTTGCTGTTGGTTTCCCATGGAAACTATTACCGTACCATGACACCACACCATATTGACGTTCACCTTGCTCGTACCTATTTTTAGTACAAATAAAACGTCCATGCTTATTACGTGGCTGAGGAGGGACAACTAATACTTCAGTCTGAACCTCTTCTGTATGTCGTGTACTGTTGGAGGAATCAAAAGCGGGTGCGCTTTTGGTGCTTCCAAGAATACAAAGCATAAAAGCAACAAGCACGTAGGTGTGGTGTATACGTATTCGAGGCTTCATAGCCTACTATCCTTTCTCGAGTTACAAAAAAACAAACGAACTACTATATTTTTTATAGCATGTATCGCACAAAATGTCTAGAGGTCTTTACTCTACCTATATATTAACCCTAAAAAGAAAACCCCTTCTTACGAAGGGGTTTTGTCAGATGTTCGTATCTTTACGACATCTGCTGTTCCGCTTTTTGAAAAAAGCGAGGACACATCGGAACTAAGCCCTTACGGTGCTTGTTTTTGACCAAAACATGGTCACCGACATACCCCGCCACTTCAAACGTACTTTGTTCCAGCTGTTCCTGATTTCGGATATTCATCCGATTTTGGAACTTCTTCGCTTTCTTTTTGTCAGCGAGGATGTTTTGATGAGGAACGAGAGTGTCTCCCATTTGGAAGCCTTCTTTTGCCTTCTTTTGCAAAGTGTTCTCCTTGTGAAGCTGTATACCTACCACAGGTAGACAGTGGGTTCTATACTACCATATTTCTATTATTTGTACATTTTTTCAAGCCTACAAATAACACAGGGTTCATATGATGAATAGTTTCTATTGCTATTTTCCCTTGTGTAGTTAATCGCAACCAATGAAAACTGTTTTCTTCAAGAAAAGATCTACACAGAAGTGTTTTTACTTGTTCCTCTACAGAGACTGCAGTAAAAGAAACTTGATAGAATACTCCGGCTTTAAATACAACTTGTGAGCAATTATAGTACTCATTACTACCGCGTGACATTCTTAACAATGTAGAAAGAATATAAAGCTGTAAACGTTCACTCGAAGGAACTTCAGATATAATTTTTGTTTGAAGGTGCTTAAAAGCATTTTTCGTCATTAGATTCTCCTTATGTTGACACTTCCCCTACTCTAGAAGAGGCAGACTTGTCATACTATCACACTCCACCTCTTTATATAAAGAAAATATAATAAAAAATAAAAAGACCAGACAGTGCTGATCTTTTAATAACCACTAGCATAAACCCTTAATACTATTTCTTGAACAAGAATCAAAAAGGCTAGGCCTTAGAGAAGATATCTGCGCAAGCAATTGAGATCCATAAGATGTTATTGCTATATAATACTCGGCAATTATGCCTGGTTCATCTTCTTCATTTTGTTCATGCAGAAATGCTATATATCCACGAGGGTGAAGCTCTTTTTGTAAATAACCAGATATCATTTTCTGTGTGTCTTTTTCCAAACATAACTTCAATGATATCTAACAATACTGGAATGTTTACATAGTTAACACCAAGGTCATATCTATGTATATTTTGTGCGACTTGATACAATGCAGAAAGAATACGAACATGCCTTTTAGAAATAACCGTATGGTCAAGATCTCCATATTCTGCATCTTCCATACGAAGAATGTCTTCTGAAGAAAGAAAAGAATTATGTTGCGACATAGCAATCTCCTTTACATTTTGCATAGTAATAATGAAATGAGCAGATACAAACAACTCTAACACACAATCCTTATTAAAGGGAATAGTGCAAGCCTTATACAATACCACCCAATCCTTGAGTTATATGCTATAATCAAGTACTCACTATAATATATGCCGAAGTGGCGGAATGGTAGACGCGTTCGACTCAAAATCGAATATCGCAAGGTGTGTGGGTTCAAGTCCCACCTTCGGCACCCTTTAGTACATTTTGATTTTCCAAGACATCAAAAGGTACATTTAGTGTTATTTTGTAAGGTTTTTTGTTGCGTGTATAAAAGTTCAAGAAGATTTTTGAGTTGATTTTCTTGTATAAATGACATGTCGAAGTTTGGTATGGTCTATATCTCTACCGTGAGACGGAATTACTTATTTGAGTATCTCTGCAAGTTCATTTGGAATAGTAGGAAGAAATACCATATATCTCTATTTTATCATTTTTCACATATTTCTAACATGCTTTTCTTGCATGTAAGTATCTCTGTTTTGTTACTGAATGAGCGCTGAACAATGGCTGTTATTACGCTGTATTATCAGA
>JBDLTQ010000014.1:0-50533 GCA_039805745.1 Candidatus Parcubacteria bacterium
TCTCTAAAAGGATTCATGACCTCGATCAAACCTCGTCATGTCATGCAGATAACATGACTTGGTCTTCTACATAGAAATCAAAACACTCCAGCAAGAAGCTAGAGTGTTTTTATTTTGCGCAGCGAATGGGATTTGAACCCACGACCCCCGCCGTGACAGGGCGGTGCTCTAACCAGCTGAGCTACCGCTGCAACACCTCCTAGTATACATCATTTTTTATTTTTTTAAAATACCAGCCTTCTTCCCCTCCATATTACTAAACCCTATGATACACTGTTTGGATTCTTGTTTATTTTCTACCAACCTAACCAACTGATATTACTTGCGTACTTTATGGCATCACGTTTTTCATCAAAAAATTACTTTAAAAAAATCTATACACCTGAACTTATCGTAGAGTTATACAAACGACATGAAGTCACTGCTCTTTTTGAAATAACAGAACAAACCCCACGAAAAAATGTTCTCAATATCCTGAATGACTTTCATAACTCACTCTCACCAGAACAAAAAATAACAATCGAAGAAGAATTTCGTGCTATTTATGAAGTATTCACTCCTCACAGCGACTATATTATTTCACTTATTCTTAAAGAAAGAGGACTTTCTTCTGTTACAACAATCGAATGCAAATCTTCACTTGATCTTGTGTTGTACTATTATCTTTTTAATAAAGAAGATATTTTTGATGACCTAACCTTCTTTACGCGTTTTTATAAAAAAGCGGGATACATGCTCTATGAAGCAAAAGAAGTAGAGGTAAACGATGTACTTTTTGCAACGACAGAAATAGCAAAAGAATATAAGAGAATACTTGAAAAAGAAGACCGTATTATAGAAACAGAATATGATGCAAAATCACTTCAGGGGTACATCTATTTCATTATGACAGCAAAAGATATTGTTTCGAAAAGAGAAGACACTGTTCGTGTGGTCTACATGGGTGGACAAAAAGAAATCATCGTATCACACACAGGTGGCGCGTATGAAAAAAAACTACTTCTTGATACTTTTCTACGCATAGCATGTGCTGATGGATACCTCGAAAGAGTTGAGTCATATTCTCTTACATCATTTATGAAAGAAGAATACACATTCGTTACCCCTTCCCCTTCTCTCCTAATGTCATGGAAAGCTAAAAATATCACCCTTTCTTTTGGAAGTGATACACAACGTCATAAAATGAAGTATTCTCTTCCTTCAAAAACAGAAGGTGTTCATCTTCATCCGTTATTTGCTCTATATAAAGAGCTTGGAATCTATGACAAACTTCCTTCACTTACAATAGATTCCATAACTCTCTCTTTCTACTGTATTGATCAAAAGAATAAAGAAAAAACTGTACATATCCCTGTCACTCTTTCTTCAAACAAAACATCATTGTGTCCACTCTATTTCTATCATGCTCATATTCGAGAGATTTTTAAAACATCAAATATATTCCAAGGTTTTATAGAACAAGCAAAAAAAGAAAAAGAAGCTGTAACAAAAAAATGGGAAGTGTAGCAAAACATATAAACAACCAAGAGATTGTTTGTGTAGTATTATTCTAGGTAGTCTCTCAATGAGCGAACGATAATAACAGTGTATGGTGTCAGTAGCTGGGATCGAACCAGCGACCTAAGGCTTATGAGTCCTTCGCTCTAACCAACTGAGCTATACTGACAAGTTATAGGATTGTACTACATTGCTCATTTTTTTTCAATGAAAAAACGACAACATGTCAAAAAGGTCTTGCAAAATAAAGATACTTATGGTACTATAAAAAGATACATAAGTAAAGATAGCGGAGTAGAGTAGAGGTAACTCACGAGGCTCATAACCTCGGGACACAGGTTCGATTCCTGTCTCCGCAACACGTAAGAACAAAAGCCGTACACGAAAGTGTACGGCTTTTGACATAACAAGGATAAGATAATGTAGTTATGCCCATATTACCCAAGCCACAATAATACAAGAGTATCGGTCTTTAAGAACCATACCGAATACCCAAAAAGAAAACTAATAGCTAGTATAACTTTAAAAAAAGTCTTCTTCTTTCTATGCATTCCTCTTCCTCCAAAGAACAAAGTACTACTATATACAAAATATTCAGGCCGGTCAAATCATTCATGAACATGTAAGACTATACGATGCACCGTTAACATACATATAACCTAGCTGACAATCTTTAAATCTCTAAAAACGGCTTCGAATAAGGTGAAGGCACGCTTTGCTTCACGTTCAGTCAGCTGAAAATCTGAACCTTCATGAGCAATACGATTGCGTATTTTATGTGCATCCCAAGCAAGGTCAACAGTTTTAAAACTAGCACTCTTTAGCATCTCACCAACCCCTTCCCCTTGATACCCTCGATCACGGAGTACTTCTGCAAGAAGGTTATCAGCCTCAAGAACACCGATACGCCAAAGAGCCTCACTCTCACTACTCATATACCCTTGAATAATCGCGAACTTAGGATGATCCTTAAAATCATAGGAAGTAGGCGGTGTAGTTGGGATGTGTTCAAGAATAGATAGACCAGCTATTCCCGCAGGTATCTCTTCATGCTTGGTATGAAGAGGGGTACTGGTGTGAGTGTTGTTATCTTTAATGATATGATGTCCGTTATTATCTCCGTAATGATCACCATGATCAAACTGATGTTCAAAATGATCTATTCCTTGAACAAAAACAATAAACCATCGTGTAGCTGCATAAACAAGCCCAACCATAATCAAAATAATGAGCACAGAGAGCACATTAACAAAAAAAGAAAGTATTGGATTTTGAATTGAAAAATAAATACCTTGTGTTGCTTGATGTATATCAAGAGGAAGTACTCTGCCGATATTTTCTGGATCAAGTGCGTATGTATCCATGGTATCAAAAATACCATCACCATCGGTATCTTTTTTAAGAATATCTGTACCAAGTAATTTTTCCATGCTATCACTCACACCATCACCATCAGTATCAGGACCGACTGACGAAACATTAGCATCAAGAGGTGCTTCGTCTCGACCATCGAGTACCATATCGCCATCAGTATCTGGATTGATTGGATCAGTACCCTGTAATAGTTCCTGACCATCCATAACACCATCATGATCAGTATCAGGATTTTCTTTATCCATACCATGCTTCTCCTCGTAACTATCTGGCACACCATCTTCATCAGAATCTTTTGGTCCTATACCAAACACATCACGAAGATGATCAAACCATGAGTAATCCTCCTCATAACGTTCTTTAAGTTCTGCTTTAGTAAGATTATCCGCATCGTATGGGCGACTGTCTGTAATATCAGGAATACCATCACCGTCAGTATCTCTTACACGAATTCCAAGTTTCTCTAAAAACCTTTGCCATAAAGATACATGAGTGTCGACTGCTACCACCTTTCCATCCTGAAGAGCGAGATACTCATCAAACCACCCCCTATCACGAAGCCCATCCCACTCTCGGTATGAAACAGCATCAATGTACTCACCCTTATCTTTTCTGAGCACACCAAAAAGCCATGTATATTTTATCCATAGCAATACATCGTACACTCTATTAAAAAGATAATCGATAGAGAGAGAATACATACAGGTAATCCTGTTAGCTATTAGCTAGCTCTAGTATAACGTCTCAAAATCTTTACCGATAGTGAATAGCACATCTTCACGCATATGTGGTGCTACAAGTTGGAAGCCAAGAGGAAGACCGTTCTCTGTTTTACCTGACGGAAGAGAAATAGCTGGCACTCCGACAATGTTTATAGGAACAGTAAAAATATCAGCAAGATACATAGAGAGCGGATCGTGTGATTTCTCACCGATAGCAAACGCAGGGACAGGTGATGTCGGGAGAGCTATCGCATCAACATGACCAAAGACACGATTGAACTCTTCATGGAGCATGTCACGAACAAGATTTGCTTTATTATAATATGCATCATAATATCCAGAAGAAAGAACGTATGTCCCGAGCAAGATACGGCGACGAACTTCATCTCCAAGACCTTCAGTGCGAGTTTTGAAATAACCCTTGATAACGTTTTCATCTGGAACAGATAATCCGAAACGAACACCGTCATATCTCGCCATATTTGAAGAAATTTCTGCAAACACAACAACATAATATACAGAGAGAGCCTTCTCAAGGTGATCAACCGTAATATCAACAATCTCATATCCTTGTGACGCTAATTTTTCAATAGATATTTCAAAATTATTAAGCACTTCTTTATCAATACCTTCACGTCGTATAAATGACCACGGCACACCGATCTTCTTTTTAAGAGGCTCAGTGACTCTTTCACGTTTATTATCTGTTAATGAAGTACTATCGAGAGCATCATGACCTTTAATGATATCAAAAACAGTTTCTACATCAGAGACAGTCGCACCAAAGGGTCCAATCTGATCCAGCGATGACCCCATTGCCATAAGCCCATAACGAGACACCGCGCCGTATGTTGGTTTTAATCCGACAATACCACAAAATGACGCAGGTTGCCGAATAGATCCACCAGTATCAGAACCAAGTGAAATAGGCACACCTCCATATGCAACAACCGCAGCAGAACCGCCCGATGACCCTCCAGAAACACATGCAAGATTGTGAGGGTTCTTGGTTACACCGTATGCAGAATTTTCTGTAGAACCACCCATAGCAAACTCATCCATATTCGCACGACCTATAAGTATTGCTCCTGCTTCTTTGAGCTTTTTGATCACAGTTGCATCATACGGCGAAACGTACTCTTCAAGAATTTTTGAAGCCGATGTTGCTTTTTCCCCTTTTACTACAATATTATCTTTAATAACAATAGGTATACCAGTAAGAGGTGTTGCTGTACCTTCCACAAGCATTTTCTTTGCTAGAAGAACCTGCTCTTCTATAAGCGCGTCAGAATAAAGACCAAGAAGCGCATGAACCTCTCCGTCTTTTTCTGCAATTCGTTTCTTTGTGTCATCTATAACACCATCAACAGATAGTGAACCGTTTCGTAATCCTTCTTGCAATTGTGAGAGTGTTTTTTGTTCCATAAAAGCTAGTGTTGTTAATAAATTATTTAAGAACCTGAGCAACTTTTACATATCCATCTTCTGTGTCTGGAGCTTCAGAAAGAAGACTACCTGAGAGAGACCCTGTCTCTTTGGTAACATAATCATCTCTTACACTGTTATAATGAACTCCTTTAACGCGAGATATACTGCCACTTACTTGGTTTATCTCAGAAACATACTGAAGGATAGCTTGCATGTCATGAAGCATTTTTTCCGACTCATTCTCAGTAATAGTGATACGAGCAAGTGCCGAAAGGTTTTGTAAATCTTCTTTAGTAAATTGCATATACGTAAGATTATATCATATTCCTCAACTCATCCTCATTAATGATTGGAATATTATATTTTTCAGCGTCGGAACGCTTAGAACCACCCCCTTCTCCAGCTAAAAGATACGAAGTATTCTTGGAGACACTGCTCATAACCTTACCTCCATTATCTTCAATAATCTGTATCGCCTCATCACGAGATAATGTTTTTAATGTTCCTGTAATCACAAAATAAAATCCTTCTAATAGAGCGCTATTATTAGTGTCATCTTTTTGTATAACAACCTCTTGAAGAAGCAATTCAAGATTCTGTTTATTTTTTGAATCAGAAAAAAATAAATTAATAGACGTGGCAACTTTTTCTCCAACACCAGCAACATGTGCACGATCTTCATTCGAAGCAGACATAAATGACTCAAATGTTTTAAAATGCTTTGCTAACTCTTTTGCTGTTGTTTCACCTATATGACGTATTCCAAGAGCGTAGAGAAAACGATGTAATGGAACACTTCGTGAATCATTAATAGCTTGCAACAAATTATGAGCAGACTTTTCACCAAATCCTTCTAACCCAACAATATCATTATAGGTTAGTCTAAAAATAGAAGCGCTATTCTCAATAAGACCAAGTTCATAAAACTCATACACAATCTTTTCTCCCATTCCTTCAATATTAAAACCTTTTTTTGAAACAAAATGTACAAGGCCTTCAACATGTCTTGCCGGACACAATGTATTATGACAATACCACGCAGCAGAGTCATTCTTTCCTACCACCTCTTTCACAAGAAGGCTTCCACACTTAGGACATACCTCCGGCATGGTAAAAGGTACAGCCAAAGAAGGTCTAAGCTCTCGCACCACGCCAAAAATCTCAGGAATAACATCTCCAGCTTTACGAATAGAAACAGTATCACCTATCCATACACCGAGGCGGTTGATTTCTTCTTCATTATGAAGCGTTGCTCGCTTTACAATAGATCCAGATAACAGTACTGGCTCAAGTTCAGCAACAGGTGTTACAGCACCAGTTCTACCAACCTGACAAGTAATAGACAAAAGACGTGTCACAACCTCTTCGGCTGGCAATTTATATGCAATACCCCCTCGAGGAGACTTGGCTGTATACCCGAGAGTATCCCATAACAATCGTTCATTTATTTTTATCACAATACCATCAATACCATATTCTTCTGTGGTCTTTTTTTCAATCCATGATTGATAAAACTTCTGCACATCATAAAGACTATGACAATATGCACGCTTGGTATTAACAAGAAAACCTAGAGACTCTAACACTTCGAGCTCTTCTTGTTGTGTTGCATAATGTCCTCCTTCTATATCATATGCAAAAAGTTGGAGATTTCTTGATGCGACAATCTTTGAATCTAGTTGTCTAAGAGTCCCCGCAGCTAGGTTGCGAGTGTTTGCATAAAGAGGGAGACTGTCGTTCTCTCGCTCATTATTAATGCGAATAAGTTCATCTTTTTTTATCCACGCTTCACCGATTACAGTAATCGATAATGGTTGAGAAAGGACAAGGGGTATACTGCGCACTGTTTTTATATTCTCTGTAATATCTTCACCAACCTCTCCATCACCACGAGTAGCCCCACGAACAAGCTTACCGTCTTCGTATGTAAGGACAACTTTAAGACCGTCTATTTTAAGCTCCGCGATATATGTAGGTATCTCACTTACACCCTCTTTTCGCAACAGTGTCTGGTTCCTCTCTTCCCATGCAGACAATTCATCAAACGTAAAAACCTTATCAAAACTCCACTGCTTTACGTCATGTTTTACTTTCTCGAACTTATCAAGAACATGTCCACCTATACGCTGTGTTGGTGAATAAGAAACCACAAAATCAGGATACAACTCCTCAAGAGAAGATAATTCCTTCATGAGACTATCATATACCTCATCAGAAATTTCTGGGGTATCGTGTACATGATACTGAATGCGATGATGTTCAAGAAGAGTGCGTAATTCTTGTATTCTCGTAAAAGCAGTATCTTTATCCATCACAAGAGTATAGCATAAAAAGCTTATACAGTAACGATATTATATGGCCTACTCAACAACAGTCGTGTTGATAACAGCACGCTCTATAGACTCATTTGAACTACCACATGACGCATACCCTTGAGAAATAATTTGTCTGAATGTTTGCGTTTTATTAACTGTCACTTTCGCACAACGAGTAGTGTCTCCTCCTATATTGATTTTCATAGTAAATGTCGATGTATTTCCTATTTCTTGACCATTTGTACCTTCATAGATATACGGTTCTTGAGCAACCTGAAACCCTGTTGCTTCTGTAGAAAAAATAGCAACTTGAGCACACTTAATATCGTTTAAAGTAATAACAGACTTACTCTCTGCTATACGCTCAGTATTCACTTCATCTAAAATATCATCCATATATTCTAAAGGCGGGACACTCGTAGCTCCTGGAAAAAAACCGTACCCAGCAGAACCAACATATGTATCATCAATAGTCATAGCACAAGCAAGAGCGTCATCAGCTACATAGTATGCAAGCTGACTTTGTTTATACATCTTTGAGAAAAAAAGTTGTTTTGAGAGAATATTTGCTCCCGTCATTGTCATAATAAGGATAAGCGTCGAGAGGAGCATGGTAAATGGTAAAATAAAGCCCCTCACCTTTCGTGGCGTTCTATATATTAGACGATGAGTATCTGGTGTTACATGTTGTATCATACTTTTTATGTTATGGTCTTGGGTGAATATATCGTACAAGTTGCACAGAACGAGTAACACCATTTACTCCTCTAAATGACACGTCAACAGTAAACCTAACATCGTCATTATATTGATCTTCTGGCTGAGGACCGTCAAATGTATCTAGACGTTCTACTTTTACTGTACGCTTATAGAGTGCACGCATTGGGGTTCCGCTTATATGAGTAGGTACACCTTTACAAACATACGAGTGCAGTGTGCTTGAGCTCACCTCTACAAGATACTGACACTCATTTCCTGTTGTTCCATATCGTGGTGGTGTTCCTGTAGCAGAATTCAAAAAATCAATAAAATCAAATGAACAGCCGGCACTGTTTTGAGTAACAAAACAAGATGAATAAGCAGATTCTGTTGCTATCTGACTCTTAAAAACACGCCACGCTGTCTCGCCTGTTGTTTCATCGCCTGTTGGAATACACGGATCGAGACTTGGCTGTTTCTTACAATATACATAGAGTGAGTCATAATGATTCTGCCATAATTCAATAGCTTCTTCGGCTAAATATGTTGCAACCATAGTCTCCCTTGTTTGTCGTGCATACGATGACGATGTAGTAAAAAATGCAAGTGGTCCTATAATAACAAGAGTAATAATAGTAATAGATACCAATGTCTCAAGAAGAGTAAACCCTCGTATTCTTTTTTTGTTGTGACTAGTAGAGTATTTCATATAGTTATCGATTATCAGGTGTACGAGGAGAGACATGTGTTTGTATATTAAATGTCACAGGCTCCTCTTTAGCAGAAACAGCATTTGTTTTTCCGGAAATAAACAATGATATGAGTGGTTGCTTATAATCAAAAGCTCCACCTTCATCTAAGGTTCCATCGGAAGTATTCGCACCATCTACATAAAACATAAGTGTTTCAATAAATACATCTGGTGAAGTCATTTGAAGTGTTGTTGTTGCAACACCAAAAAATCTCTCCTCTTTATAGAGAACACCTTCAGATAAGAAATATGCAACTCTGTCATTTTCGTGGGTTGCATTTGTTGGTTTAAAGAATACAACAGCACCTCCTCCTGTCTGACGTGTGCAATTTTTTCTCACGAGCGGAGTTCCTGTCGCTATAGTTGCTCCACAATAAAAATCAGTTCCGTAACGTATATCGCGTGTTATTGTCTGAACAGAGAGATTAGCGTTATCAAGAATGGCCTGTGTTTTTTGTAGACGAGCATTGAGTGACTGAACATTAAACAATACACCAAGCGCTATCGTTGCAATACTAGAAAAAAGCCCGAGCACCACAATAATCTCCACAAGAGTCATTCCTTGTATACTACGTTGTACTGTACTGCGGTAAAAAGAGAATATCTTCATAGATTAATTACATGTCCCCATTAGTTTAGTGATCATGCCTGACCGATAGACAACAATAGACCGTACATACCCAGGGGTTGGCGATTTATTGGCATCGAATTGTATACAAGCAGAAACATACTTAGTGCTCGTCGAGTTATTAATATAAATATCGGCTTGTGTACTTGGACGAGAATATGAAATTGTCAGACTCTGAATAGCCGGATCATTCTCACTATTACATAGTAGTGTTGAAGTACTCATAGAGACACATAACTTCCCTATTTTATTAGTACGAGAAAAGGTAATAACTTCATATTTCTCATCAATAGGACTTGCAGTATATAACCCATCACCAACACCAAGAACTGACGGAACACTGTCATCAATTCTATCCTTAAAAGAAAGCACTTGTGATGAAGTTGATCGAGTAAAAAAAACTCCAGCACCACCAAAAGAACCATTGATAGAATTAACAGAACTTCCCTGTAGCTGTACCTGACGAAGAAGAAGCTCTGTTGAGGAAATACTATCCGCAAGAGAGAGACGTGTGATTGCTTCAGGTCTACCAGAAAGAGTAATTGTAAGGATCACAATCATAATACCAACACTCACCATAAGCTCAATGAGAGTGAATCCACGTGTAGCACGTATGTATCTATGACATAGTTCTATCATATCTACAATAGTACCACTAAGCGAACATCATTGCGATAGATACTACATCAATACCTGTGAACAAGACAATGATAAAAGCAAAAACAATAAAAGGAACAAACGGTAACACTTGTTTTTTATAAGACCCATCATGTGCAAAATATTTAAAATACACACCGACAAGAGCTCCCATCCAGACAGACAACACGAAGACTGCTAAACCCTCCACCAATCCAAAGAATGCACCTACCCCGAAAAACAAGACAACATCGCCAAACCCAACACCTCTCCCTCGTGTTATCATCCAAATCATAAAAAATGGCAGAGAGACAACAAACGGTGCAGTGATAATTGCAATAGATGTATCAGTGAGCACTTGCAGTCCAAACATACCTAAAGTAAGTAACGAATACGCCGAAAGAAATGAAAGCGGTATATACGTATGAGCTTTATCATAGAGAGCCATGACACCGAGCACAATAAAGAGAGCCGAGTAGTATACAAGCCACCCAAAACTATGAAGTATACTTTCTTGACCTTTAAGAATAGTCTGATAGAGAGCCACAAATACAAGACCATACCCAATCTCAATAAAAAGAGCACTGATACCAAACCGAGAACTACAGTAACGACACTTTCCACGAAGTAATACGTATGAAAGTACCGGAATAAGATCAGAAGGGCGAAGTGCCTCTCCGCAGGAGAGGCACTTACTACGCCCTTTCATGATAGGCGCCACATGGAGTCGTGTAGCAATTACTTGTACAAAACTTCCAATTGACGCACCGAGAATGAAAGAAAGAATATAGAACACAATATCGACTAGACGATTCTTAAACTACTGTTGTGAAGTGATATCGAAGATACAGTCTTGGATATCTTTACAAGTAGAAGTTGCAATTTCATCACGGCCAGCTGTTGAAGAAAGATCAGCACCAACACGATAACCACCAAAATCTGTACCACTAGGTGTTGTACTAGATATGATAGCTCTACCATTATCAATAAGAGTAGCTGTAAGAGAGTCACCGTTATACACTGAACAATATGGATCTAGCAATGCAGCTCCAAGGTATCCATCAATACAGTCTCTATCAGTATCAAGAGCTGGACCAAACACTTCAAGTTTTGAACCTATGTGATACGCAAATGTTGATGTCGCTGCACCTGAAGCACTTGCTTCATAATAAGTATATGCATATGTATCTCGAGCGGTAGAAGTTGTTGAAGCTGTAAAAGTTGGCAACAACGGCATATATGCAGGAGAAAGAGAAACAGCTAGATCTTTTGGATAATTAGAGTCGTTAGCTTCAGCATACTGCTCAATAGCTAACTGGAGTGACTTAAGTTCGGCGATCTTCTTCGCATCACGAGCCTTCTTACGAGCGTTCTGAATAGGAGCTGCGATAATAGTTGAAAGAAGTCCAATAATAGCGATCACCACAAGAAGCTCGATGAGGGTAAAACCGCGTGCACGTTTTGTATTGATTGTGTGTAACATATATTTTTTCTATCTTTGTAGATTACTTAGAAGTATATACCTATACGCTTTTAAAAAACAAGTTTTTTTAAAAAAAGGTGTGGATAACCTCAGCTATTTCTGATATAGAAGCTCTCATTGAGAAGTACTTTTATACAATATCTACCAAAAATATTGATACTTTTTATAAACCTATCTTACACAATAAAACTTTTCTTTATAGTAATAATTACTGGATAGCTTCTGTAAGTGCGTACATTGGAAGAAGAATAGCAGACACAAGAACACCTACACCAATACCGAGACTTACAATCATAGCAGGTTCAATAAGAGCAATCATACTATCAATAGCGTTGTCGAGTTCACGACGATAGAAGTTAGCGAGATTCTTTAGGATAAAACCGAGCTCACCTGTTTCCTCGCCGATATGCACCATCTGTACAAGAATATTCGGCACAAGAGGCTCTTCGTATAACGATTTTGAAAACGACTTACCTGTCTGCACTTTAATTGAGACACGCTGTAAAAGACTTTTATAGACTCTATTTTCTATAGTAGAGGCAGTAATATCAATCGCTTTTACAATAGGTACTCCATTAGAGAGCATTGTATTCATGTTGTCCGCAAGTCGTTGCAAGAAAAGCTTTTGAATAAGAGCATTAAAGACGGGAACCTTGAGCATAAATGTATCAACCTGAAGTTCACCCTCATCAGTCTTTGTCCACCGATAGAAAAAGTAGCCGAGGATAGCCATTGTTGGAAATGTGATTGGCCCATACTTCACGAATAAATCTGAAATAAAAAGAACAATACGAGTCACAAGAGGAAGCTCAGCACCTTCTTCGGCAAACATTCTAGCCATCTTAGGCACCACAAATGTAAGCATGGCTATCATAATAGCGAAGAAGGTACCAATAACAAAACTTGGATACGTAAGCGCTTTCTTAACTTTCTGTGTTAATTCGTAGTTTCTATCAAGGTAATCAGCGAGATAAGCGAACACTTCATTGAGCTTTCCACTCTCTTCACCAGCACGAACCATGTTTACATAAAAATTAGAAAAAAGGTCAGGATGCACCACAAGCGCCTGAGAAAGAGAAATACCTTTTTCTATATCATCGGCCACATGAAAAACCTCCTCTTGAAGCGTTTTATTTTCATTTTCCTGTCCAAGAAGACGAAAAGCTCTAAGCGCAGACACTCCAGATTCAAAAAGCGTTGATACCTGACGTGAAAAAATAACCACATCCTTGTTGGTAATCTTCTGTTTAAAGAGAGTGGAACCGATAAGAGCAAAGGCGTTACCTTGCTTGTCAGCTTTTTCTTTTACTTCGATGATTGTGGTATATCCTTTCTTTTTGACGATAAAAATAGCATTATCGAGTGATGTTGCATCGAGATCTCCTTCTTCTTTATTTCCATTATCATTAAGTGCTATGTAGTGAAAAAGCATGGAAATACATTAGATAAGTCTATCAAACAAGCCTCGCCTCCTAGCAAAAGAAAGAGCTACATCACGAGCAACAACACCCGACCGAACAAGCCCTGCTAAATTACGGTCAAGATCAATCATCCCCTCTTCAGATCCTGTCTCTATGAGCACATCAAGCTCATGAGTACGCTTCTCTCGGATAAGATTGGCTACAGCATTTGTATTAAGAAGAAGCTCAAATGCAGGAACAAGCCCTCCTTGAATTGTAGGCACAAGTCTTTGAGAAAGAACCCCAATAAGTGAGGAAGCAAGTTGTAACCGTATCTGACTTTGTTGTTCTCCTGGGAATGAATCGATAATACGATCTATTGTCTGAGCAGCAGAGTTTGTGTGAAGTGTCGACAGTACCAGATGTCCTGTTTCTGCTGCAGTAACAGCCGTAGCAATAGTTTCTTTGTTACGCATTTCGCCAATCATGATAACATCTACATCTTGACGAAGAGCATGCACAAGGGCTGTATTAAAATCATTTGTATCAATACCAACCTCACGCTGTTCAATGAGTGATCTATCTTGATCAAAACGAAATTCAACAGGGTCTTCAATTGTGAGAATATGACGCTTTGATTCACTGTTAATAAGAGCAACCATGGCAGCAAGTGTCGTTGATTTACCTTGACCAACAGGTCCAACAACGAGGAAGAACCCCTGACGCTCACGAGCGATATGGGTAAGTTGTTCTGGGAGATTGAGCTCTTCGACAGTTCTTACTTTTGGAACAAGGCGAAGCGCAATAGAAATAACTCCACGCTGAAATGATGCATTACCACGCAAACGATACTGGTTACGATGAGAATATGAAAAATCTAAATCTTGTTTAACAACAAAATTAGTTAGAGACTTCTCACTTATCATTTGACGCAAAAAGCCAAGAGTATCTTCTGCTAGAAGCTCTTTTTTTCTCGTGAGAGGAATAAGTTCGCGATTGATACGAAGTGTAGGAAAACTACCAACAGTAAGATGAAGATCAGACCCTCCCTCTTTTACAAGAGTCATAATAATATCATCGAGTTCAACTTCGTAGTTCATATATAGTAGAGTATATCAGGAGACAAGAGAAGCACAATTGGATAACTCACATATTTTCAAAATATAAAGTATAGCTGTTAGTCATTAGCATATAAGGTATAGAAGAATGCAAGAGTTATATTCCTCTACACTACACGCTATATGCTATTTCCGCACCACATATTCTATATTCTAATCTCCCTGCAATGACTAGAGCTCTGCAAGTTCAATAAATGGTATCTTGCCTGACATACATTTAATCATTGCATCCTCTTTGATAGTAATCATTCCGTCTTTGCGTGCAAGTTTATAAATTTCTTCCTCTCCCTTACTACGCAAAATCGCCTCCTCTATCTCATCTGTGATAGGCAAGACTTCAAACACTGGAGTTCTTCCCTTCATACCGGTAGGGTTTTCATTATTCGGCTTTGCCTCATACAAAGGTCTACTGATCTCAAACTTCTGTTTAAACTCATCTGGTAAATCAGCGAACTGAGTATCTACCAACTCCCTAAGAGAAGGAGTCATCTCCATAGGCACACCACAACCAGTAGCAATAGAACGAGAAAGACGCTGCCCAAGCGCTGCGATAAGCACAGGAGCTATAAGATACGGTTCAATACCCATGTCTAAAAGACGTGTAATTACACCAATGGACGTGTTGGTGTGGATTGTTGAAAACACCAAGTGTCCTGTAAGAGCAGCTTGAATAGCGAGCTGAGCAGTTTCTGCGTCACGAATTTCTCCCACCATAATAACATCAGGGTCTTGACGAAGGATAGAACGAAGCCCTGAAGCAAATGTATATCCAATATCAGGAAACACCTGTGACTGGTTCATACCACCAATGTTATATTCAACCGGATCTTCGAGAGATACGACATTTTTATGATCACGATCGATTTCATTTAACATCGAATACAATGTTGTTGTCTTACCAGAACCAGTAGGACCGGAGATGAGCACCATACCGTATGGAGCACCGATTGCTTCACGAATATGTTTCATTTGAAGCTCAGAAAAACCTAAATCATTCAACAATTTTACACCTTTAATACTATCCAAAATACGGATCACGATCTTTTCACCATAATACCCAGGGAATGAAGACACACGGTAGTCGATCTTTCTTTCTCCAAACTTAGTACTAAAACGTCCATCTTGAGGTTTACGTTTCTCGTCAAGCTTCATAGCACACAACACCTTGATACGTGCAATAACCATCGGGTGAAGTTTAATCGGAAGAGCGGCTATCTGCTCAAGACGACCATCCATACGAACACGCACACGAACATTTAAGCCAACGTGTTCTATATGAATATCAGACGCTCCATTATCAATAGCATAACGAAGCACGGTACTAAATATTTCAGGAACAGGGAGCTTTGCAAGATTTTTATCAAGAGCACCAGAAGTATTGGCAAGATCGATATCTTCGTCTTCTATTTTATCATCATCTAACTTATCATCTTCTTTAGCAACATATGTCAAAACTTCATTATCAACCTTATCAGTGACACTCGCTTTTTCTTCTGGTTTTTCATCACCAGTGATACCAAAATGAGACTTAAATGCATCAAATGTAATGAGATACACTTTATAAGGCTGATGATCAGCACCAAAAAGAAATTGCAAACTTCCAAGCACGTTCGCATATTCTGGATCAACCACCCCAATCAAAAGCACATCATCTTGCACTTCAAGAGGAACAGCGAGGAGTTGTTTTGACTGCACCACACTCACATATTTTGTAAGCTCTTGATCATTAGCAATTTCCTTGCTGTATATAGGTAGACCATGTAAGGTACTTCGCACTTCAGCTATTTCTTCACTTGAAATACCTTTTTTTGAAAGAAGATCATCAACAAAAAGCCCTTGATTCGCAGAAAGAGCAGTATCTATTTCTTTTGCTTCTATTTCAGTAAGCTTGCTTTGACTAACAAAAAGATCAAGGAGTAACATATGGAACGAAAGGATTAGGACGCCCTCTCGTGTCACTCATAGGAACCTCAAGCGGAATATCTGAAAAAGATTTATACAAAACACCGTTGATAAAGTTGAGACTTTTATTTGAGTCGAGTTGAATTTTTTGATTAGGATCAGCAACTGCTTGAGCGGAACGCTGTATCTTTGGATTGCCAGAAAAAATACCAATATTAACAGATGAGAGGCCTGGGTCAGTATTTACTTGTTCTCCAGTAAAAAATACAACATATCCAAGATACGCCGTGAAGCCAATAATACCAGCGATGATAACTCCTGCAACAATCCCCTCTAATTTTTGAATATTTATATCCATATACTGTCAAAAAATTACTTCATATAATAAACCTTAGAACTCATTGTTATATTGAGGGACTCAGTATCTTCTATGATAGCCTTTTGCGCTGAAGAATCATCTTGTTCTGGTCGTTGTATTGCAAGTTGTTCTATGTTGAAAAATCGCATACTCCTCTCATAATTTTCTACAAATGTTTTAAATGTTGGATACTGTGTTCTCATAGAAAAAGAAACATTATAAGCGTTAAGCCCTTTTTCACCTTTAAGATCTTTTTCAACTTTAAGACCATCTATCGCAACCCCTGAATTCGCTGCAATAGTAATAACCTCATTACGGAGCTTTACTTGATCAATCGTATCAGGCATCATAATACTCATCTTAAGCTTATCCTCCTCTTTTACACCTTCAAAATCACGTGAAAGTTTAACAGCGCCACGCTCTATTGCAGTTACTTGGTTAAGCGTATTAGCATATTGAACATTAAGTGACTGCATTCCTCGAATATTTTTTTCTGGTGTCCACACAAGACCAGGATCACCGGTATACATTGGATCTATATATCCAAAATAAAGAACAGCAGGAAGGAGAACGAGCAAAATGTTAAGAAGTTTTGGTGACATACTTATTGAGTAAGAGCGCTAGTAGTAGAACCAACCTGCGCCGACTGAGCAGGAACACTAGAAACATCTGAGGGCTCCTGGGCACTTGCAGGATCGATAAACACAACCTGATCAGGAAGTACTCCTTGCACAAAAACAGGTGTTGTCACTTTTACTTTAAGAGATTTCTTTTTATCTTCGGTGAACTTATCAAGTTTTTGTGTTTGAGGTGGTGCAACTTTTGTATACTGAGTAAGTTTAAGAGCCTCTAGTTGTTGAATAAGAGACTGATAGTCATTCGTCACTGCAGTAAAACTAGCAACATATCCACCCTTCTTTTCTTTAGTAAGAGTGAAATCATTAAAATAGACCCTACGCTCAACCACATCTTCCAAAAACTTAAGCGGTGAACGAACAGAAACATATGTTTTGAGGAGCTGATCAAGCGACGCGGCTCTATCCGAAAGTCTTTTCATTTCAGAAAAAGGGTATTCTTTAAAACTTGATTCTTTTTGAGCAAGCTCTTGTTTCTTTTCTTCAATACTTGATTCCAAATACTTTCCGTATACAAAAAGTGTTCCAGCACTCACCACAGAAAGTACACAAATCACAATAAGAACAATTTGAATATACCCATTAACAGGAATTGCACCATCCCTGTGTTGCATAAAAAGAAAAGGTGAATCTGGCGCCTGAGGAGCGTCTGAAAGAGGAATACCTTGAGGGTTAACAGCTGAGGAAGCAAAAGCAGGTGACTGACTTGCACCACCGTCTTGTTGACCTGATGTTGGATTAAATGAAAATGCCATAATAAAAATAAAATTACGAAACTAATTTCTTAAGAGCACAACCAACTGCGACAGCATATGTTGGACCAATCCTTTCTATCATCTCTGATAGAAACTCAGGAACAACTACTTGCTCAAATGGTGTTACAATTCTTCCTGCTATATGTACGGTCTTACTATATGTACTAAGCATACCAGGAATCCTTGCACCGCCTCCTGCTAAAATTATTCCCTCTATAGTTTGATTATACTTTCTTTCAAACATCAAAGATAGACGTGCAACCTCCCCAAACAGTGGATAACTCGAAAGTTCGAGCACATCTTTAAAGTATGGGTTCGATGCGTCACCTTCATATCCGAAAGCTCTCTTAGATTCTTCGGCTGTATCTAAGGTAATAGAAAGAGCTTTAGATAACTGAAGTGTTCCCTCTTGAGAACCTCTACTAATCACATGCATATCAAGAACAATACCTTGATACACGAGAGAGAGCGCAGTGCTTTGCGCGCCTATATCTACATACATCACCATCTTATGTGTATGAGGTGGAGCACTACGAAGAAGACTATATCCATGTATCTCATAATCCACATTAGTAAGGCCGAGCTTTTTTACAAGACTATCGTATCCAGTAAGAGTGTTATTAGCAACAGCAGCCAACACAACACTTACTGTTTTACCATCATCTCGCAATCTTACTGTTTGAGGTATATGCCACCAATCCATCTGCACTTCAGTGAGTGGCATTGGAATATATTTTCTTGCTTCTATTGGCATCATTGTACGAAGCTCATCATCAGAAACTTTAGGAACAGTAATAAGTGACACGAATGCAGATGATGGATCAATCGCCACAACAGTATCCTGCGCTGTAACTTTTGATTCTTTAAAAAGATCTTGTATAGCTTCAATAAGTTTCTCTTCACCAAGGTGTACTGCCTGCCCTATTTTAAGAGCATTATACGGACCAAGAGCCACCTCTCCATAGGTGTCGAGAATAATGCGATTTTTTTCACGACGAAGTTGTACAACCTTTACTGAGGATGCACCTATATCTAAACCTATAGCTTGAGCAGCTTCTTCTTTCTTAAAAAAATCTAACATACAACTATGAACACATCATATCTTTATAGTATACACGTACTCTTTTACTTTTTTATGGGTATACTCACAGTATATGTGGATGACGCGCACTCTTTTTACTCGACTACTCTCATTACTGTTCCCGTCTGCATGTATCATATGCAAAAAAGAAGGTGTTTCTTTTTGTTCAACATGTATGGAACAATTACTCCCTGCACTCGATACACCTCATCGATTTATAGTAAGTCTATATTCCTACAAAGACCTTGCTGTTAAAAAAACAATTCACGCAATAAAATATCATCACAGACGAGACCTCATACCATCTTTTGCTACACGCATTGCAGATGAAATACCTGCATCATACATACATACAAGCATTATCATACCGATACCAATGCCTTCATACAGAAAATATCTTCGCGGATATAATCAAGCAGAACTCCTCGCGAAAGAAATCGCTCATATCACACACTTACCAATGTATACACATATACTCACACGAAAAAAAGCACCTAGACGTCAAGTAATAACACGATCACGCAGAGAACGACTACAAAATCAACACGGGACATTTATCGTACAACAACCACTTAAAGGACAGAGTGTTATTCTTATTGATGACGTCACCACAACAGGCGCCACACTCTACACAGCAAGAGAAGAACTTCTTAAATCTGGAGCAAGTGAAGTGCTTGCTTTTACTATTGCACACTAATACACAATCATTTCAATATCTACACTATCTAAATAGAGAATTCTTTATAATAACCTACTCACAAAAAACAAAACTCCCGTTAGGGAATTTTGTTATCTGTACAAATAATAATTCTAATTATCGAACAGTTGTAGATGAAGTCTGTGCACCGGTTGTGGTGGTGGTCGCATTACCACTTAATGCCTTACGTAATCCTTTACCTTGATTATTAAGTGATCGAACACTGTTAAAATCTTTTGCTATTTCCTTAAGACCTTTATTTACAGACTCAATCGTTGCCTTACTCGTTGTGCCGTATTGTGACACAGTTAAAGCAAGAATTTGAGTCTTGTATCCATCAAGTTTATACATATCGTTAGCAACAAGCATTTTTGCATCATCAAGTTTTTTCTGCCAAACAGTTACATCATACCCAGCATTCTTGCGTTCATTAATGCGAGTTTGAACATTTGTAAAAATATCAGAGAGTTTTGTTGAATGGTTTTGAAGATCGTATATACGCTTCTCAAGACGAAGCTGTGGAATAATGATACCGAAGATTCTAAAATCAGAATAAATAGACGCAACAAGAGTCTTTGTACTTGTAGCATCAGTACTTGAAGCAATAGTAGTTCCAAGTGTTGTAAGACGAGTAATATTACTATCAATACGTGTCACAATAGCACTTTTCTGAGTATCAGTCAGCTTACTCGCATTAATAGCAGTCTTGTTTGCAGTAAGGGCATCAATACGTTGTTTGATAAGGATTCTTGCTTTATTCTGAAGTCTAGCAAGTGTGGTTCCAAGATTATACTCCTTTTCTTCACGAACAACAGACACCGTTGAAACTTCAGGAGATGCAGGAATATTCTCTGAAGTATCAGCTGCAGATGCAAACACTCCGGAAAGAGCAATAACCCCTACAGATAAAGAAATAATCGTTTTTTTCATATATAACATCTAAAAAATAAATCAATAAAATTGAGAGAGGTAATCAAAAAACACTCAAGATATTACCTTCTTACACACACTATAACAGTCTTACTTCCCATATTGTGACATTACCATATAATCGGTTTTTTATGATGATCAACGAGATACGTATTACATTGTGAAAAATGCTTACACCCAAAAAACCCAGAATATGCTGAAAACGGTGATGGGTGCGCAGCTTCAAGAACAATATGTTTCGTTGTATCAATAAGATGTTTTTTGCTCTTTGCATAATTCCCCCACAACATAAAAACAAGATTACTATGCTTATCAGAAAGATGTGAGAGTACTGCGTCAGTGAATATTTCCCATCCTTTTCCTTTGTGAGATGTTGGAGTATGTGCAACAACTGATAAGATAGTATTTAAAAGAAAAACACCCTGGCGTGCCCATACTTCTAAATTACCAGAAGAAAAATCTTTTTTAGTATTCATATCGGATTCTATTTCTTTATATACATTCTGAAGAGATGGAGGAAGTAACACACCTTCTGGAACAGAAAAAGATAACCCCATTGCTTGACCATCTCTATGATATGGATCTTGACCAAGAATCACAACAGTAACTTTTGAAAATGGCGTTAATTCAAACGCCTTAAAAAGAAGAGATTCTGCTGGGAAAATAACCTTTGTTACATATTCGCTTCTTAAAAAATCTATTAACTCTACAAAAGAGGTGCTTGTTATTACATCCTTAAGTTCTTCTTTCCATTCCTGTTCAAGTAACACCTCTTTTTTCATACACTACACTGTATCATAAAGAAGAAGCCTCTCCACGCCCAACAGAATCTCCAGCAACATATCCGGTAGACCAGCACAATTGAAGTGAGTATCCACCTGACGGACGACTAATATGCAACAAGTCACCTGTTATATAGAGGTTATTAATCTTTTTTGACTTCATTGTTTTCATGTCTATCTCATCACAGGGAACACCTCCGTCAACGACAATAGCCCTGTCCAACCCCATCAACCCCTCTATTGAAAGAGGAACCCCTGCGAGAAGTTGCACCAACTTCTTACGTTCATCTTTTGTAACAGAATGAACCTTTTTAGAGATATCTACCATATTCTTAACCTCGTGAAGAACACCTTTATGTGGTCCATCTACCAGAACATCCTTAAGAACATTTTTTAATTCTTTATTTTTATTAGCATCAAAAATAGAAACAATATGAGTATCGAGAGTCCCTATATCAGTATCTGGAAAAAAATTAATTGTAGCAGTCACTTCCCCTGTCTGAAGAAGTTCAGCAATCTTGTGTGAGCTATTCAAAATTAAAGGACCAGAAAGACCAAAATGAGTGAAAAGAACCCTGCCACGTATAGTGAATTGTTTTTTCATATCCACAAAAAATGTAACTTTTGCATCATCTACAGTAACCCCTGCTGACTCATGGACCCACACACTTGATGAAGCAATTGGTACAAGGGTTGGTGTTGGTGTTACTACAGTATGGCCAAGCTCTTGAAGCCATGTAAAACCATCCCCCGTAGAACCTGTCTCTTTATGTGAGGTGCCTCCAGTTGCGAGAATATATTCTTTCGCACGAAAAATAGACGCACCAGAACACACTGAATCTATCCGAGCACCATCTCGAATAATACGAGTTACAGATGAAGAAGTGCGCACCGAAACAGTGCCTTTACGAAGAGATGTTTCCAGCACTTTCTCAACATCATCTGCGTTATATGTTGAAGGAAATGCTCGTTTATTTGCCTCCACAACAAGAGGTAGTCCACGTTCTTCAAAAAACCGAAAAGTGTCCGCAACACCAAATATATCAAAAAGAGAATATAAAAATGGTTCTGCTTTTCCATATTTTTTAAGAAGCAGTCTTGTGTCATACTCTGCATTTGTGATATTACATCGACCTCCACCAGAAATACGAAGTTTTTCGCCGAGACGTTTATTTTTCTCAAGAAGAAGCACCTTTTTCCCTCTCTCTGCGACCCTACAGGCGGCCATCATACCAGAAGGACCTCCTCCTATTATAATCAAATCATAGATATCATCCATACACCTATGCTATCCCAAAATAAGAGAAAAGTCTAAAAAAAACAAACAAGTGATATATCAGATAAGCACCTAACCACCAGATACTTGATACTAATAAAGTTTTCCCCTTTCACCATACTGTATCGCAAGCTATACTCAAGCATGTAATGTCCGCTAAAAAAAAGGTACTCATGTTTGGCTGGGAATACCCACCATACCATAGCGGTGGTTTGGGTGTTGCCTGCAAAGGGATGGCTCACGCACTCATTGATAATGATGTGCATGTTTGTTTTGTGCTCCCTACAACACTTACAGTTACTGATGAAAAAGTTCCTCTTCTCTTTGCTGATACAGCAATATCAACAGCAAAAAAAACAACCACCCGCCAATCACCCCACCTTGAAACACTTGCTCGTGAACTATATAACCCCTATCTTTCTTCTGTTCAATACGAAATAAAACTTGCTGAATTTATACAAGCAGGAGGAACTATTGTCCCTCGAACACTCTTTGAACAAGTAGAGCACTACGGCACTCTTATGAACATTCTTCCACGGTCAGCTTTTCAGGGTGTTGATATTATCCATGCTCATGACTGGCTCTGCTTTCCTGCTGGTATTGCAGCAAAAAAAATAACAGGAAAACCTCTTATTGCACACATTCATGCGACAGAATTTGATAGATGTGCAGGTAACACTGTCAATGAATATGTCTATAACAAAGAACGAGAAGGTATGCATATCGCAGATCATATTATTACAGTGAGTGAACTTACAAAAAATACAGTTATTGAAAAATATGGAATACATAAAGATAAGATCACTGTGATACATAATGGGAATACACAACCCGTCACACAAGTAAGTAATCGTTTTGAATCACTTCGTGGTCTTAAGCAAGGTGGAGCAAAAATAGTCCTCTTTGCAGGTCGTATCACTATACAAAAAGGTGTTGACTACTTTATCCACGCCGCACAAAGAGTGCTTGAGCATGATAAGGGTGTATACTTTATTGTAGCGGGTACTGGTGATATGGAAGAGCAAATTAAATCACTTGTTAAACGCTTAAATATTAGTAATCATTTTTTGTTTACTGGGTACTATACACTTGAAGATTCACCAACACTTTTTGCACTTGCAGATGTTGTTGTGGTTCCGTCAGTATCAGAACCATTTGGTATTATCCCTCTTGAGTCGATGAGTCATGGGGTTCCAATCATCCTCTCCAAGCAATCTGGCGCTTCAGAAGTAATAAGCCACGCACTTAAAGTTGACTTTTGGGACACCGAAAAAATAGCAAGCGATATTCTTGCTATCATACATCACGCACCTCTTAGAACAACACTGCGAGATGAGGGTAAACATCAAGTTTCAGGTATTACATGGGATAAGGCGGCAAAAAAAATTAAGCATCTTTATACCACACTTTCATAATCTATCACTATGCTCACTATAGCTCTCTACCTCAAAACACATCAACCATTTCGTATTAAACACTACCGAGCTTTTGATATTGGTCATGACCATGACTATTTTAATGACAAAGGCGATGGTAATACTAACAATGTAAAAATCCTTAAAAAAATTTGCGAGAAATCATACAAACCAACAAACAAGCTTCTTCTTGAGCTTCTCAAAAAACACCCTGAATTCAAGTTTAGTATTTCATTATCAGGAACACTTCTTGAACAATTAGAAGAACATGCACCGGCAACCCTTGAGACTTTCAAAAAACTTATAGATACAGGACGTGTTGAAGTGCTCGGAGAAACGTATTATCACTCATTAGCTTTTTATTATTCTCTTTCAGAATTCGAAGAGCAAGTAAAAATGCAAAATAAAATACTCAAACGTATTTTCGGAATAACACCAAAAGTATTTTCGAACACGGAGCTCGCATATCGTAATGATCTAGCATCATGGGCAGAACAAAATCGCTACAAAGGCATTATCGCTGAAGGATGGGACCCAATCCTTGGATGGAGATCGTCAAATTTTGTCTACCAACCAAAAGGAACAGAAAAAATAAAACTTTTACTTAAAAACTATCGCCTGTCTGATGATATCGCCTTTCGTTTTGGGGACAGAAATTGGTCAGAATGGCCACTTACCGCAGGCAAGTTCGGGAGCTGGGTCGGAGCGTTGCATGGTAATGCAGAAACCATCAATCTTTTTATGGATTATGAAACCTTCGGTGAGCATCAATGGGAATCTACCGGCATCTTTGACTTCCTCAAACATCTCCCTGAAGAAATACTAAAAAATAAAAACAATGGATTCTTAACATTATCCGAAACATGTAAAACATACAAAGCTCATGATACTGTGGATATGCCATATATTGTGACATGGGCAGACACCGAAAGAGACCTCTCTGCATGGACAGGTAACGCAATGCAACAGTCATCCATAGCTGAGCTCTATCGTATCGAAAAACAAATTCTTAGCACCAAGGACAAAAAAATTATTGATGACTGGCGCAAGCTTCAGACATCAGACCATGTCTACTACATGTGCACCAAGTGGTTTGCTGACGGCGATGTACATAAATACTTTTCACCATACGATTCTCCATATGAAGCTTTTATAGCGTTTACTAATGCTCTTGCTGATCTAAAATTGCGAGCGCATATTGCATAACACTACATGTCTACATCACTCACACTTGCAAATGGAAATATTCTTGTAGGTATCAACAACAGAGGTCTTGTGAGTGATTTTTTCTTTCCATATGTTGGAGTAGAAAACCATGTTCGAGGAGAATCTCACCGTATTGGTGTATGGCAACACGGCAAACTCTCATGGCTTACAGATGATGTGTGGGATATCACAGTATGTTTAGGAAATGACTCTTTTGTTGGTACGACACGATGCTATAACAAAGAAACCAATCTCGAACTTCTCTTTACTGATGTTGTCTATAATGAAAAAAATATCTTTATACGTGAAGTAGCGGTTACCAATCATAGTGAGCACACCGAAGAAATAAAACTTTTCTTTCATCAAGTATTCTCTATCTACGGAACACCTCAAGAAGACACCACATATTTTGATCCTATAAAAAATACCATTATTCAATATGAAGGGAGGCGTGTTTTCATGATATATGGAGAGGTAAGCGATATACCATTTGACGAATACAGTGTAGGGCTTTACGGTATAGAAGGAAAAGAAGGAACATTTCGTGATGCAGAAGATGGCATACTATCAAAAAATCCTATTGAGCACGGCCATGTTGATTCAACCCTCTCCCTCTCTATAACAGTACAAGCCAATGAGACAAAAAAAGCTCACTACTGGGTTACGGTTGGCGAAACAAAAGCAGAAGTATATGAACTCCACGAATATGTTAAGTACAAACGAGCAACACATCTCATTGACGCAACAACAAAATTCTGGCGAGCGTGGTTACATCGTCACACAGCACTATCTATTGATGAAAAAGAGTCAAAGTACATAGATCTTTTTAAAAAATCACTTTTCTACATTCGAGGTAATATCGATAATCGTGGAGCAATCCTCGCATCCGGTGACTCGACAATGTTACAAAATGGACGAGATACCTATAGCTACATGTGGCCACGAGATGGGGCCATGACGGTGCTTGCTTTGCTTGAAGTTGGTGAATACAATATCTCGAAGCACTTCTTTAAATTTTGTAATGATGTTATAGAACCAGATGGATATCTTATGCATAAATACCGAGCAGATAAATCTCCTGGTAGTTCATGGCATCCATTTATACGACACGATAAACACATTCTGCCGATACAAGAAGATGAGACGGCGCTTATGCTTATCGCTTTATGGGATTACTACGAAAAAACTAAAGACATTGAGTTTATTGATAGTCACTACTATAGCGTGATTAAAAAAGCAGCTAATTTTCTCGCTGATTTTATCGATCATGACTCAGGTCTTCCCCTTCCTAGTTATGACCTATGGGAAGAAAAATACGGCGTATCGACTTTTACCGCATGTACTGTTTATGGAGCATTACAATCTGCAGCAAAATTTGCCAATCTTTTCGAAAAAGAAAATACAGAGCATCGCTATCAGATGGTTGCAGACAGGATGCGTGAAGCAATACTACAGACTCTTTATGATAAAGATCTTGGCATGTTTATCAAAATGGAAAACAGAGAAAATGGAATAACAACTCGTGATACCACGATTGATATGTCTAGTATATACGCTATCTATACGTATGGAATACTTGATGTTCATCACCCTATTGTTACAGAATGTATTCAAACAATTGAGAACAGACTACGACTTCATGAGGGAGTTGATGGTATTCCGCGATATGAAGGTGATACCTATTATATGCGTGTAGAAGGAAAACCTAACCCATGGTATATCACAACATTATGGCTCGCTCAGTACTACGCACTAAAAGCAGAAACAGCAAGCGATCTTAATACTGTACGTTATTGGCTTAATTGGGTTGTCTTACACTCATCTCATTCTGGTGTCCTTTCAGAACAAATCCACCCTTTTACAGGAGAGCAGCTTTCAGCAACGCCTCTCACGTGGAGCCATGCCGAATACATCAGAACAATCCTTCGCTACAATGAAGCAACTATACGTATCACAAAACCTAATTAATACACACCATGGAACCAACCCTTCAACCACTATACACCATCAAAGAACAAACACTCCTTCGTCCAGCGATTGTCTCTTTATCTCACAAAAAAACATATACATCATATGTTGTTGTGGGTATGGGAGGATCGGCTACAAGTGTACTACTTTTAAAGATGTTCTTCCCTTCACTTCCTATCACTCTTCATAATGGATATGGACTCCCTCTTCACCTTGCTACAGACTCGACTCTCATCATCCTCAATTCTTATTCTGGTAACACAGAAGAAGTTCTCGATGCATACACACGTGGAAGCACTCTCCATATTGATATGGTGATGGTGAGTTGCGGAGGTGAACTCATTACTCTCGCAGAAAACAATGCTGTACCGCATATTGTACTCCCTCACAATGGACTAGAACCTCGTTTTGCGATTATTCACCAAATGATTGCCATTCTGACACTTATGGATGAACATGACAAAATAGAAGAACTTACAGAGTATGTCAATCGTATCAATCTACAGACCGCAGACACTCAAGGAAAAATCCTTGCAGAAATGATGCATAATAAATATATTGTACTTCATACCACTCAGACACTCTATCCAATTGCTCATGCAATACAAGCAGCAATTACTGAGGGAGCAAAAACACCCTCATTTGTCAGTATCATTCCTGAAGCCAACCATAACGAACTTCATGGTTTTGTTCGTGATGATACACATGATGAACATGAGCACTTTGCTTTTCTACTTCTTAACTCTCTCTACGATCATCAGCGTATCCATAAACGATATACTGTTATGGAAGAGCTCTATAAAGAGCGTTCCTTTAGCATCACATCACTTACAAGTGATCATACAAATCCTCAAGAAGTACTACAGCTTCTTTTATCTGGATATTTTATGGCGACACACCTAGCGCTACAAAGTGGCACAGAACCATACGCAACACCATTTATTCAACGTTTTAAGGCGAAGATGATTGAATCATAAACACCAACTATGTATATTCTCTTTGATATCGGTGGCACAAAAACTCGTGTCGCAAAAACAGATGACACAATAACCTTCACCTCACCAGTTATTTTTGAGACACCTCAATCTTTTGAAACATGGCTTACAAAAGCAACTGAAGTGGTACAAACACTCAGCGAAGGAAATACTATCGATGGTATCGTGACTGGCTTCCCTGGAACACTTCATGAAGATGCAATATCGATCAATAAAGCGCCACATCTTCCTCTCTGGAAAGGTGTGCCTCTTAAAGAACATTTAGAACATCTCGGGAAATGCCCTGTTATAATCGAAAATGATACCGCGCTCGTTGGTCTCGGTGAGGCAATCTATGGTGCTGGTAAAGGTCACAGTATCGTCGCCTATCTTACCATAAGCACAGGAGTTAATGGCGTTAGAATTGTGAATAGAGCAATTGATGTTAATATGTATGGTTTTGAAATTGGTCACACAGTTATTGATGATGACAAGACAGTAGAGCACTTTATATCTGGTGGGGTACTCGAGGAGCGTTACGGTAGACCATCTCATGAAATAAGAGATATTACATTATGGGAACAAGTTAACCACTATGCGGGTGTCTTTGGTGCTAATACTATTATGTACTGGTCACCATCTATTGTTATCTACGGTGGCCCTGTTATGAATGATCTTCACATTCAGACAATCGAGAAGGAAGCGAAGAAACTCCTCACCATGTACGACAGATGCCCCGTATTTGTACGTGGAGTACTCAAAGATTTAGGTGGCATCTACGGTGCTCTAGCGCGCGCACAGTCAATGAGGACAATATAGAGGTTAGAGCATAGAATGTAGAGTATAGAATACAGAACATAGAGTTTAGAAACCCTTGAAGCCTTCGGCTCCAAGGGTTTCTGGTCTATATTCTAAGTTCTAGATTCTAAAATCACACAATCACTCCCCAACATCAACATGACTCCATGCAAAGTCGCTATCTGGATGCACTTTCTTCATTGGGTTGAGAATACCGTGTGGATCAAAAATCTGCTTTGTCTTTTCAAAAAGTTCTATTATTTCTTTAGGGTACATAGCATCTAGATACTGAGTACGTAGGAGGCCGTCATTATGTTCCCCTGACATTGACCCTTTATATTCAAAAACAAGCGCGTACACCTCATCCATAAGCATATGCAGTGTTTCTTTGACACCTTCCTTATGAATATCTACAAGTGGAATGATATGAAAATTAGCATCACCCATATGTCCTGCAACAGTATAGACCAAATCCTTATACACCTCCTTAGAAAAAATTGTCTCGAGTTTTGGTAAAAATTCTGGCAGATCACGTGGATGTACCACAATATCATCAATCGTTGGTGCAGTTCTCATACCTTTCATGCGAGAGCGTAGCAGTGCAAAACTTTCTCGTCTAAATGTCCAATATTTTTTTGCTTCACTTTCTCTTGTTGTACGTTTAATAGGGAGATTAAACTGCTTCATATCAGTATACGCTTTCGTCACCTGCGCTGTGACATCTTCTTCAGAGTCTCCAGTAAACTCTGCCATCAGAATAATCTTCGGCACACCACCTGTGAGAGCCATCCAGAACTCTGGCAAAAACTGTAGACCAAGCGTGAGCATATTACCACCCATACGAACAGCAATGTCTTTAAAAAATTTGATAGCTATTTTAAAAGTGTGGTCATCATACGACTCTAGAGTTTCTGGTTTATGCTCAAGCATTTTTACAACAATCTCTCCGAGATGAACAGTGGATGGAACAAACATGACAATCATTCGAGAATGACTCTTTGGCTTAACACCTGTAAACGTAACCGACGTAACGCCAGCCAATGTCCCCTGACTCCCAACAATAAGTTTTGATAAATCAAAAACACCAGCCTCCTTATCATACACATTCCAAAGATAATATCCAGAAGAATTTTTAGAAACGTTTGGTTTTGCTTGCATGATACGCTCATAATTATCATGTATGAGGGTAAACATTTCTTTATGAATTCTTCCACCTTCACTTTTCTCTCTCATTTTCTGTTCTAGCTCCTCATAAGAAAAAGCATGGAGCATGTCTCGTGCACCATTTGCATACACAACATCAAGGGATGTAACATATCTCTCCGTCTTGCCATACGTAAGTGTTTTTTCACCCCCTGAATTATTAGAGACGATACCACCTATAGCCGCAAGCTCACGTGATGCAGGATAACTTGGCATAATCCACCCTTCTTTTAAGGTTTCTTTTTCAAAATCACGATAATATACCCCTGGCTCAGCAGTAGCATAGAGAGGGGCTAAATGTGTGACATGGTTCATGTACTTCGTTGTATCAACAACAATAGATGCACAGAGAGACCCTCCCGTCATACAAGTACCAGCAGCACGTAAGGCAACAGCAATATTCTGCCCCTCTTCTTTCTTCTTTGAAACATACTCAAAAAGATGACTAATATCTTCAGCGTGTTTTGGATAGACGACCAGTTCTGGTTTTACATAAAAAAGACTAGTATCACGAGAAACCTTTTCTCTATCTTCATCAAGTAATGAAACATCTCCTTTTAAAAAACTCTTTATATCTAGCGCAATACTTTCGTAATGAGGTTCTATCATATAAGAAAAAGTATATCACACACAATGTACACTGCTACTGTAATAGCTACCTACAGGACATTCAAAACAAGAACATTCTACAAGAGAGCTAAACAGATTGCTCTAACTTTTTTTCAATCTCTTTCTCTGTTATCTCAAGTCGTTTTTTGAACTTCTTAAGTATCGCCTGTTCTTCTTTGGTGAGCTCACGTTTACGCTCTGCTTTTACAAGTACATCATGAAACTCTTCAATATCACGACGAAGCGCTGAAACATTCACCCTAAGTGTACTCTCTGCTTCTTTTAGGTTACGCTTCACCTTACGACGGAATCGTCTAAACTGAACAAATGAATACCATAATGTTGCGAGCACCATGAGAACTGCAATCACAATAATAAGTATCACGGAGAGCCAATTCATGACAAAGATACCGAGACGAAGTAGTACCATTCTTTCAACAACAATAACTTTTGTGTCAGTATAGTCACTAATAGAACCACGACCATCCGAAACTCTTGCTCGCATTTCGTATACACCAGAATCAAGACGACTACTCCATACAAGTGTGAATACTCCAGCCTCATTTGAAGAAGCATGTTCTGTGAAGGTCTTTCCTTCAGCATTTGTAAGCACTACTTCTATTTGTGATTGCGGATATGTTGCACCAACAACCTTAAAACGAGTATCAAAATCTACTTTCTTTGTGTACTCAGTAATGACAGGAGGGGCAATAGCCTGAATAGTCACATCAAGAGTTACTGTGCTTACATTTCCAGCATTATCAATAGCGCTCACAACAACAGAATGATTACCGGCAGACTGTTTTGGTAAACGATATAAATGAGAAGAATCAACAGGAAACTCTATTGGCTGTCCATTATCAATACTAAGAGTAATCTTGTTTACACCTGAAAGAGAATCCTCTGCTTGAACAGAAACGGCAGGTGTCTGATTAGTCGTAACAGCCCCATCTGGGAATGAAGCCTTGAGTGACTCAGGCGGCTGAGAGTCTACAAGGAATGCGTAGGTTGCTTTACTCCCCCATCCACTCTTGTTTTTAAACTGAACATGCATATAAAACGTACCATCACTCTCAACAGTAAAGGAACGATTTGTTACAGGTGGATCATATACCTTAGATGGTGTATCAGATTCTTTTTCGCTATAAATAGTTCGAATAGCAATCACCCCACTTGGGACTTTCCATTCAAACGATGCATCTTTTCTGCTGTACCATTTTGTGCTATCTGGATGTGTTGGAGAAGTAATAACCGGAACAACAGACGCGCTCACCTGAGTAGAGGGAGCGCTCACAGCGTCTTCTTCATTAATATACACAAATGCTGATCCTGTTGTTTTCAAAACATCTGTTGCGTTACCATCATTAGCTAGAACTGACCCCTGTTTTATGGCGACACTTACATTGCCTGCCTGTTTAGCTTTAAAAGTAACCGTGACTACTTTTCCTGATGCTTTACTATACCCTGGATTAAGAGCAACTCCTTCGAGAGACACCGTTCCTTTTGTATTAGAAAAAGCCGGCTCTTCTGCCCAAAGAGTAATAAAAGAACCACTCTTAGAGAGGGAGAGTACTTCTAATGCATCAGAAGGAAATGAGAGTGATGCAGATACAGCATTGATAGACTCAATATTATTTGTCACCATAATATCAACAGAAAATGTCTTGCCAACTTTTGTAGAAACAGAAGATGGACTAACAATAAGATTAGCAGCGAAAGTTACCTGAAATGCACAAACAACACTTGCAATAAGAATAAGAAAACGAGTAGGTGGTCTATGTTGTTTGAGAAAGGAAGAAATGATTTCTTTTAGCATAAAGGTACGCCACTACACATATGATGAGTATAGTTATATGTATCAGTATACGCGATAATAAAGAGATGCGGTGAGAGTTTTCAACAGGTTGAATCGTTTCGATTGCATACGAGTTATTAGCATATACTATTTTAATATGAAGATACTTTGACCTATCTTGATGTATAAGCATGTATGGTGATGAAACAGCTCGCCACTCATACGAAGCAACAGCTTGCGCACTCACCGCATCACTCTCAGCAACAAAGATCTGCTCTATTGGACTATATGATTCTTTTTCTGTGACACTAAGATACCACGCATTACGATAAACAAGATCACTTCGTGAGAGAGATATTAATAAATTACTACTACTCACCTGTTTCTCTGGGAGAGATGTAAGTGTCGGCCTTATAGGAAGACTCTTCACATCAACACGTTCTACCACCTGAGTAGTAGGAATAGATGTCGCCCTCTCATTAAAAGTATTAAGAGTGATTGTATCTATTGTAAGAAGACTCTCACCTCTTTTTTTAGGAATAAGAATAAGAGAAAAAGCTTTACCATCTTTTACACCGTCATAATACGCACTACGCACTCCACTAAAACCACCAGCAAAAATACCTTCAAACGTCACATGTGTCCTGTTATCAAGATATCGCTCATCAGAAACATGAGGATACACAACCCATGGAGTAACAACACTACCACTTGTAGTTATTGTATAAACATCAAACATATCACTCTGGAATGAAAAATCACCAGCTACACCACTTAACGGTACCCCTTCTGGAGCAATGAACACATCGACAACAAAGGGTTGTCCGTCTTTTGGTATCCCTTGTGAAAAAACAAGACGTAGGGAAGCTGCAGACACTTGTAATGTAGCAACACTAATAGTAGAAACTATAATAATAGTACGTAAAAAATATCTCATATAGTTATCCAGTCCAGCAATATGCCAAAATACTAAGGTCTGTTAAATTAATTTTCCCGTCAGAACTAAGATCAACCTTTACAGGAAAACCGAGCCGTTTATACCAAAAGGCCATAATACTAAAATCAAGAATATTCACCCTGTTGTCATTATTTAAATCACAACGTTTTCTAAAACCAGCTAATTCTTTTGTTTGTGTTCTAATCCTATCAGTATCGCCCACTCGAAATGGTACGGTTTGAGAATAGGGAGAAAGGTCATCTACAGTAAGTGATCTAGCTTTACCGTCATGATCACCAAGTTCAAGCTCACTTGAATCAAGTTTATACAACCACGACCCTTGTGAATTGGCTTTTGTTTTTTTGAGAAGTTCTGTATCTGAATGAAATGAAAGCCTCACTTCAGCATCAGGACTTGATCTTCCAAGAAAAGTAATAATCTCTCCACGCTTTACTTCTACTTTATCAGAAGTAATAGTTGGTGGAATAAAAATACCATCAACTATTGTTGTCACACCAGAAGTGACATAGATCGTAAATGTAAGCAGCTTTGAAGTACGTCGTTCTGTATCTTCTGCCCTCACCCCAAAACTATAGGTACCTTGTGTAAGATTACGAAGGCGTATTTCGAAAGTTCCATTTGGACTCGCAGGCATTTCAGCAACAATACTGCCGTTTTTAAGAAGAGAAATAACACTTCCCGGATAAGCTAATCCTTTAAACACTGCAACATCTGTTGTGTCTATAGTAATAGGTGCAATCGGACTTGTTGGTGGAATAGGTGGTGTATCAGGGTACACAATAGGAGGCTGAGGAACAACAGCTGATATAGATATATCAACAGTAAGAGGGTTCGTTGTAGTTACTTGCGCAAAAAGAAAGTAATACGGAAAAGAAAACAGTACAAAAAAAAGAAAAAATCTTTGTATTATTTTTTTTAAAGACACTCCTACTCTTTTGCCGCTGCTCGCGCTTGCTTGATAATCCATCGGTTATATCGCTTAACGAGAATCATGAGAAGAACAATAACAAGAAGCACCGCAACAAGTACGACTGTTATTAAGTGCCATGGGAAGATAAAATACGTAAGAGAAGCATTCGCTGTCCCAGAATTACCAAATGTAAGTCCAAGATCTGCAGTGTACATACCAAGAGCAAAATGCTTCATTTGAAATTTAACATGATCAAAAAATGGAGCAGAGACAGCTGGCGCATCTACATCTCCTAGACGAAATTCAAATTTGCGAGTACTTCCTGGGAGAACATTTCCTTGTGATGGGTTTGCATTAATATTTGCAACATCACCACCAAACATATTAGTAATCACAACACTACCTTCTGGCTTCGCTCTATCGTTACCTGTGTTATTAAATTTATATACAAAATCAACAGGAAGACTAGTGAAAACTTTATCTCCATCCTTAGTAGCAAAAGACGAAAGTCCTCCGCTTTCTTTGATATCTCCAGTTACACGAAGAAGGATAAGCATACCAATCTTTGAACCAACAGAGACTTGCCCTTCTTCAGCAGATGGAGGAACTGTTGAGAGAAAGATAGCTGCAAAATGCCCGCCTGATTCAGCTTCTTGTGGAATAGTCACCGTATATGGTACCGCAAGACGCTCCCCCTTTTTAATTACCACCTTTTCTGCAATAGTTACCCATGTAGAAAGCCCTTCTTGTGCTTGAATAAAGTTCGGGGTACCTGTTTCCCCTTGCGCGTCAAAAGCTTCAACAGAAGTATACAAGACTTGATCTGTATCTTGCTCATTAATAACAGTGAATGTTTTTGTGATGGTCTCACCTTTGTCACCCGTTAATTCTTCACGAGCAGGAGATACCGTGAGAGCAAAGGCACTCTGCACACTAAGCGCAGTAACAAGAAGTGAGGCAGATGCTATTTTTTTTACTATAGATGTAGCTGTCATGAATGATTCGTTATTAAATTACTAGAAGTTAGCCGTTGCTACATACACGAGACTTGCGGCATATGTACCAGCTTCTGTAATAGCTGAAATGTTGGCAAGATAACGAAGAGAGAGAGTTGATGTGAGTGTTGCTCCCGACCCTGTAGCAAAAAGAGCTGATGTTGTAGCTGTGCCATCATATCCATACGATGTAGCACCTGAAAATGTCTGATCTACAGTCACACCAGTACCGCCAGTTTCTGTAGCACGAATACCGAACTGCTCAGTTCCTGCAGTAGATGAGGCGTACGATGCACCAATATAAGAAATTGTATTCGCCGAATTCTGTTGTGATGTAAGAGTCTGTCCACGAACTGTAAGTGCGAATCCAGATGGCGCATTAGTGGATACTCCAAGTGTGTGTGCGATTGTTTCTGTTGTATCTCCTGAAGTATTGGTAGATGAAGCAAACTTAGCTGCGCCTGATCCTAGGTTTCCAAAATAGATAGTAGATGTAGAGATAGTAAAGGTGAGAGATTGAGGAACAGTTCCTGTCATAGCAACAGTGTCATCGTTAATGATTGTTGTGGTGATAGACCCTGTGTCAGTAAAACTACCAGCTACGAGAATCTCGTAGCTCCCTGGTGTCGCTGGGTTGGTGATTTGTGATACACCTGTTGCTCCAGAGGTAGCATTAGAACCTATTTCGATCTGTATACAACGGTTAGCTGGAATAACTGCTGTACCTGAAGTGATGGTAATAGTCTGAGATCCTTGAGCAACTCCCCATGTGAGTCCTGATGCTGATGAGGAAACAAGAGCGTCAGTAAATCCTGAACAAGTAGCAGAAGTACTTGTCGCAAGGTCTATATTATTCACATTAAAGCTTCCCATAGTATACCCTGCAGGAAAAGTAAGGGTAATATTCTGTCCGGCTGCAACACCTGTTGGTGTAACAAACTGAATAGTGTGATCAGAGAGGGTGTTTATCTTTACTGATGACTGAGAATCTGAAAGAGATGACAGCGCTGCTGCATGAACTATCTCAACATGAGTGATAGACACACCGAGAACAACCGCAAAAATAGTGAGAGCGCTCACACAAGAGGATATAAAATTTTTCTTCAACATAACAAAATAAATTACTACTAAAATACAGGTCATGATCTCTACATCATTGTCTGTACCTATAAGTGTACCATTTTAAGGTAAATATGCAGGAAAAAGTGTGGATAAGATACACAATAAACAAATCAGTAGTTAGCGGCGGCAACATAAACAACACTTGCTACATACGTACCAGCTTCTGTTGTACCTCCGATGTTAGCAACATATCTAATAGAATACGTTGAAGTATTAGTTGCGCCAGACCCCGTTGCGAACACAGCAGATGTTGTAGCGGTTGCGTCATATCCATAAGATGTTGCAGCGCTATATGTTGCATCGACAGTAGCCCCTGTTCCACCAGATACTGTAGCACGAATACCGAACTGCTCAGTTCCTGGAGTAGATGACGCCGCGGAAGAACCCATCGCAGTAATAGTATTAGAAGAACTCTGTTGTGATGTAAGAGTCTGCCCACGAACTGTAAGTGTGTATCCAGTAGAAGCATTAGTAGACACACCGAGCGTATGAGCAATTGTTTCTGTTGCGTCCCCTGAAGTATTGGTAGATGAAGCAAACTTAGCAGCACCTGATCCTAGGTTTCCAAAATAGATAGTGGTGGTAGAAATAGTAAAAGTAATAGACTGCTGTACCGTAGCACTAATCACAACCGTATCGTCTGTAATAATATTCTGTGTAATACTCCCAGAATCAGGACCAGCAATAACAGTGATTGCGTATGATCCTGGTGTCGTTGGGTTGGTAATCTGTGTAGCCCCGTTTGCTGATGATGTTGCGTTAGAACCAATCTGAATCTGCACACAACGGTTGGCAGGAATAACGGCAGTACCTGATGTGATATACACCGTCGCCGTCGCTTGAGTAACACCCCATGTGAGTCCAGATGCCGCACCTGACTGAATAAGTGCATCAGTAAAACCAGAACACGTAGCGGATGTGGATGTAGCAAGATCGAAGTTAGCAATAGCAAAAGTTCCCGTTGCGTAGTTAGATGGAAAAGTAATACTAATTCCTTGACCAGCAGAAAGACCTGTTGGTGTCACGAACTGAACAGTATGATCAGAGAGGGTGCTTACTTTTACTGATGACTGAGTATCTGAAAGACTAGAAAGTGCAGCAGCAAAAACAATCTCGACATGAACAATCGAGACACCAAGAACAATGCTTATAACGGTAAGCCAACTGACACACCACTTAAAGGAATTACTTTTCATAGACGGATTGCACGATACACCTATTCATAGTCTAAGCATACCACGCAAACGAAAAGGCGTAGAGTGGATAATCTACAGTACTTCTACAAGAAAGAACTCTTTAGAAATTAGCAGTGACAACATAGACTAACCCTGTTGTATAATTTTCTGGTTCAGTAAGTGCAGAAATATTCGTAACATACCTCACTGAAAATGTTGTTGTTGCATTATCACCAACAGAGGCAGAGGCCACCTGACTTGAAGTTGTAGCCGTTCCAGCATACGCGAAACCGCTCGCTGCATAAGGAGCAGTCACAGTACCAGATCCACCAGAAGATGTCACACGCAAGCCAAACTGTTCTGTGCCGATAGTTGAAACAGTATTTGTACCACCTATTGCATTAACAGTATATATACCAGCATTAAGTGTTTGACCTCGTACAGTAAGCATGTAGCCATTTGAAGCATTAGTGAGTACTTGTAGTGTATGAGCCTCGACCTCTGTATCACTACCACTGCTATTTGTACTTGACGCATATCTTGCAATCACTGGAGAAGCTTGTCCTAAATAAATAGTAGATGTTGAAAGAATAAGCGTTAGTGACTGCGCTGGTGCAGCGTTACTCTCTTCATCCCACTCGAACAAAAAACGATACCGCACAAGTGCATCTCCTTGTGTTTGCTCTTGGTAAAAAGCTAACCCTTCCCCTTCTTTTATCACAAGCTCATCACCGTAGTACACAGTACTCTCATAATCACCATACACTTGATTCACCGCACCCGGTGTGGTGACACCAAGAAGTCTAGAACTTGTTGCTCCTGAAAAAGTAGCTGAAAGGCCTGTTGTTCTTACTTCTGCAGTTGAAGTACTTGTACTTGAGTGCTTTTTTGGAATACTTGAGGATGCTATGAGAGTACCGCCAGACGCTGTAGTAACACGGCGTATAGCAAGTGGTGTATACACAGGGGCGACACCTGTTCCACTTCGATCAGCACGCACCGCTATTTTGCGTACCAGATAATTTTTACCAGAACCTGAAGGATTAAATAATGAAGAATATACATACCCTTGTGTTGTCGCTTGGTTTACTGGACCCGTTGTCATAAGATACTCACTTTGAGAACTTGGCGATGAAGACTCTTCATCCCATTCAATGAGCATCTTAACTCTAAAATCAACATCCCCTGCAGAGGTGTCGTGGTACAATCCTACCCCTTCCCCTGGCTGAAGCACAATATACTCTCTGTTACTAAACTCAATATCTTTATACCCAGTATTACCAGCAGAGGCTGAGGCAACTGCTCCTGGTGTCTGAATAGCTAATAATTTAGAATCTGTTGTACCAGAATATGTTGCCGTCACACCGGTGCGACGTATTTCCATAATACTGTTAGACGACCCTGTGTGTTTTTTTGGAATATTCGCTGCCGTTATTTGTGTACCAGCAGACGCGGAAGCAATACGACGTAATTGCATAGGAATATACACCGCAGTAGTAACAGCATCAACACGTAAAGATACTCTTCGTATAATAGCTGTCTTACCAGAACCAACGGGGTTAAAAAATGTTGCATAATTATAGCTTGTCGCAGTACTTCCATTTATCGGCCCTATATCTACAATATATTCACCCTGTGAAGATGGTGCTGATGCCTCCTCATCCCATTCCACCATAATCTTTATATAATCATCAACATCAGCTGTCGCACTATTGTACAGACCGATACCCTCACCTTCTTGAAGAATTATTTTTTCATTTCCTTCAAAAACTATTTCTCGTTGACCTATTGTTTGTCCAACTGCACCAGGTGTGTTTACACTAAGAATATTAGAATCTGTTGTTCCTGAATAGGTAGCAGTTATCACCGAAGCACAAGCTGATCCACACCATCTAATCTGCATCGTACTTGACGCAGAGTCTGTATTCTTCTGTGGAACACTTGATGTGGCAATAAGTGTTCCACCAGACGCTGCGGTTATTCTTCTAAAACTAAAGGAGACATAGTTCGCGGTTGTGTCTGCATTAATACGTATTACCAACCGTTTTATAACAGCAACTTTTCCAGAACCTGATGGATTAAAAAAAGAATAGTGAGTTGTGTTCGCAGCTGAAGCAGACTCAACCCTTGATGAAGCCCAGAGGTACCCACCTTCTGCTGTTGGTGTATTAGCAGCTGAGACTTCTTGCCATTCTATAATCATACGAACAAGCTGATCTGTATCTCCTGCTG
The DNA here is from genome assembly GCA_039805745.1 of Candidatus Parcubacteria bacterium. Lineage (GTDB taxonomy): Bacteria > Patescibacteriota > Minisyncoccia > Phycocordibacterales > UBA5272 > UBA11704. The sequence continues at coordinate 39,828 of JBDLTQ010000014.1, forward strand.
TTTCAGATAACAAGGCTACCCCTTCACCTTGCTGTAAAATAAGTTTTTCATCACCTTCATAAAAATCTAACTGTTGCCAACCACTAGCCTGACCAGCTGCGCCACATGGAGTAACATTTGCAATACGTGCATCCGCTCCACCTACTACTGTCTCTGTTGGATTTGTATGACGGAATTCCATAACACTATCTGCAGAACTGGTATTTTTTTTAGGGATATTTGTCGATGTCACTTGTGTACCACCAGTTGACGCAGAGATACGTTGAAGTACAAGATTATTGGTATATACCGCCGCCGCATCACAAGTCTCTGAGCCAAACCAGATACGTTTTACTATTGCTGTCTTACCAGAAGAGCTCGGATTAAAAAAAGAATTATACGTATACCCTATGGCTGCGTTAGCTTCCACTCGGGGGAAAGAGTAAAGAAATTCATCTTGAGATGCTGGTGCATTAACCGTCTCATCCCACTCAATAAGAACAAGTACTTTTGAGTTTGTGGTTCCAGCAGCTTCCTGATACACAGCAACACCTTCTCCTGGCTGAATAACCAGCTTCTCATCATTTTGACCAAAGGTTATATCTCGTCCACTTTGATATGCTCCAACAGCACCAGATAATGGCTGTCCTATAATACGAGAATCAGTAGTCCCAGATAAGGTAACGGATGGTCCAGCTTGACGAATTTCTACAACAGAATCACTCGAGGCAGTATTTTTCTTTGGATAATTAGTAGCTGTTATCTGAGCACCTCCTGATGAGGTAGAGATTCTACGCATTGTGAGATTCACGTAATTAGAAGCAGATGACGTAGTATTAGAACGTATAGCGATGCGTTTAATGGAAGCCGTCCTGCCAGAGCCTGATGGATTCATAAAAGAAGCATAGACATAATTAGCAGATGCAGACCCATCAACAGGACCAATATCGACAACATATTCTCTTTCTCCTGAATTGACCGCCGCATGTACTGTCGTTCCCTTAAAATAGACATCAACCACATTTGGATTTTTTGAAGCAAGATACATCATATCTACAACCTTACCCCTCGGATGAATAACTTCCTGATAGACAACGTACGATAAAGTCGCTGGATCAACTCCAGAAAAAAGCATCGAAATGATGTACACCCCCGCCAGTGTTTTTTTAATAAGGTCTCGCAACATAGTGATATACTTCTTCGCCTATTACCTTAAACAACTGTTCTATTTCTTTTCGCTTAAACTCATCACCATTTTTTTGTTGTATCATAACAGTGAGAATGTACGGTCTTCCAGACACATACACAATACCAGAATCTGCCATCACTTTTTCATCTAAACGAATACCTGTTTTATGAACAAAAGGTACGTCAGATGGTATTCCTGTACTAAGAAGATCATTAGGCGCTTGTTCAAGTATATCCATAAAAAGTTCTGAATGTTTTTGGTCTAAAAATGTCGCATTATACAGTGATCGAAAAAAAATAGAGTATCGCTTCGCGGTAATACGATTATCAACCTCTTTGTCTTTTTTATTTCTTTTGAGGGCCTCGATAACATCATCCATACCAAGGTGCACATACACATCTTCAAGCTCTGCGTTTTCGAGATTGCGAAGCAGTATAAAGTGTGCCGTGTTATCAGAATTAATAAGGGATTCTTTAAGCAGGTTCTCAATAGCTATTGTTGTTCCATTTGGTTTTTTGTATAACTCACCATAATCACTATCTTTATCCTCTTCCAAAATAACAAGCTCGTTAGAAAGTTTCCAATCTCCCTCTTGCACTTTCTTCATTGCTGTCATAGCAACAGGAATTTTAATAAGACTTGCAGGCCACATTCGCTCATCTTTATTGATCGCAATACTTGCTCCAGTTGGAAGATACTCAAAATAAATAGAAATGAGAAAATCATCACGATGCTCATATGTGGTTGTGAGCTTTTCTCGAAGCGTTTGAAAATCAACAATAAGATTCCTTTTATCAAGGATACGAAGTGCTGGATTAAGATAACGATTATCAACACCCATAGAAGACTCATTAGAATGAAGTGTGATATACAGCACAAAAATAACAAACATACTAATAACGCTTATAAGTGCAACCTTATATCGATTGATTATTTTTTTACTATCTGGTGTTGTAGTGGTACGATACTGCATAGTTATTCAACAATGGACACAGAGCTCTCTTCAGAAGAACCTTCTGTTGTCTCTTTTTTTTCTTCGACAGGAAGATTCAGATTACTAATAGCATCTTCGTCGAGAACTTTATCAAGTTCAAGTTTTTTTCGAAGCGCTTCAGCAACTAACACATCATCATCAGAAAAAACCTCACCTGTTTCCCTGCTATAAAACACAAACCCACCAGAAGAAATAATAACCTCAAAAGGTACACCTTCGAAGGATACATGTCCACGCTCTCCATGTGACACATCAAACGGTTGTAGAGCTTGCTCTAGTATACTATTTGTAGTGAGATTATATGCATACACGATACTCCTATCATTAGACAACCAAAAGACATGTCCAGCTTTAACCCCAATAGGATAGTCCCCCGCAAAAGAAGTACTTGAACCTGTGTCAATTTTTTGTTGAGTTCCTTTTTCTACATCATATAACCACAACTCCTCTCGAGACTCTTTTTCCACCTGAACAATAATTGCATTCAAAAATGTCCCTTTTATCTTCTTAATAATATCAAGAGCAAAGTCAGGAACTCTCTCCTCTTTCTCTTGTATATCTAAAGCTTCTTTATCTTTTTTGGTTATCTCTTCAATGAGAGACTGCGTTGCTATTGTTTTTTCTACCACACCGTTATATTTAAGCCATTTATTTTTTGGCATCACTGGTTGTATAGGGGTTGTGGTACTGTTATTTTTTTGTATAACAGTTGAGGTTGATACCTGTAGTGGTGTCGTAGTCCCCATTTCTGAAGATGTTGCTTGTGAGGTCGTTGAAGTAGGAAGTAAAATCAAAGCATCTGTACTGCTTGCTGTGTGAAGAAGTGAGGAACTCGCCTCTACTAAAGAAGTAGTAACAGTACTTGTAGCCTCCTGTTCGAGATACATATACCAGATTTCTTCTTTGTTGGTTTCATTGTTAATAATAGTCACAACACGCACACCATTAAGCACTTCATCATTAAGTATGGTATCACGCGTAAAATCTGGATGGGTATACACAAGAGCACCCTCATAGAGAACTTCTACTTTTACTGCGTCAAGATAGACAGTTGGTGTCTCATCAATTGATTTTTTTGAAACAATTTTTATCTGAAGCTGACTCATATCTTTCCATGTAGTTGAAGCGGTAACAGGTATCTCAAATGTACGGTACTTCATAGAAATTTCATTAAGCTCACCAAGAGATGTCCATAAAACACCATCAAATGTATAGATAATCTCAAGAAAATTATTTTGTGTATCATTTGCTTCTGTTACAACCTCTTGAGGTGTAGAGGCAGTCTGTTCAAGAGACGTGGCGGCAATGGTAGAAGTCGACGGCGCTACATCAGTTGATGTTGCGGTAGATGTCGATACAATACTAGTGAGGTTCTCATTAGTTGAGGAAGCTGTAGAGCTCTCACTCGCTGCTGTGTCTTGAGAAAGAGAGGTCTGACTAGACTGTTCGTTATCGATAGAATTAGGGAGAGATTGTTCATTACTTTCTGTTGTTGTACTCATTGTGGCAGTACTCTCTGTAGAATGAGTAGTGTCCACGATACTATCACCCTCTTCTGCAAACACTGTTGGTGCCACAAAAGAAGAAATATTAAACAACAAAGACTCAAGTAGTGATGTTGGTTCTGGTTGTGTTTCTGTCTCTTTCGGAGAAGATTGATCTACAGAAGGTGTCTGTGTTTCAGGTGAGGATGTCTCTCCTACTTGAGACTCTTCTTTCTGAGGAATCGGAGCAATCACTGTATCTGTTTCTGTAGGAAGAGTACTAGTATTCTCAAAAAGATCAGCTACAACATCTTTAACTGAGTCAAAAAGAGTACCGAAAAAAGTTTGTGAACCGTCATGAGAAGAACTTGTCGCTATCTCACTTGTAGAAGAAGTAACTACTTCAGTACTCGCTGTTGCTGGCGCACCTAACACAGTAGAGGAACTCTCTTCCGAAGAAGTACTAGAAGTAGCTGTCAAAGAAGCCCCATCTAAAGAAGAAGATGCCTGCAAAAGAGTGAACGATACTTCTGTTGTAGAAGCGGTATCAAGAATAGCTTGTGAAGACGATGCAAACGTCTCTCCATGAATCATCTCTTCAAGAACAAGTTCATCGCCTTTTGTCATAGCAAATGAGACGAGTATCTTTACGGGTGTTGTTGTATCATCAAATGTTCCAGAAAAGTTTCCACAGTAGATTTCAGCCTGAGTATTCTTTGGAAGCACCGCGGAATTACTTGATGTAAATAACGTAACATCACCATTAGATGCAGTTTGTGGCTCGCCTTCTGCATTACGAGGATTCACCCATCCACCCAAACATGTATCAGGGTGAAATATTACACTATCAGCTTTTCCTTTTGGAGAAATAAAATTACCGAGCACGAGCAACAACACCAAGGTTGAAAGCGTCATCATGAGACGTTTCTTTTGAAGTGTCTTATCAACTTGTTTTGAATATTCAAAAACCAAGCCCTCCAAAGACTTCGTTACATTATCCACATGTGACGTTACTTCTGGAAACTTCTTCGAAATAATACGTGGTCGTTTAAGATGGAATTTGCCCATAGTATGGTACTAGTATAGCAACGAAAAGCTTTATACTTTCGTGAGCAATCCACATATTTCACAAAAAAGATATGGTAGTAGTTATTCAAGAATAAGTGGGCGGACCGGTCGTAGTATTGCAAGCGGATCTGTCTTCCATTCTTCAGAGACGTCAGCGTACAACTCGAGCTCGTTACCATCTGGATCAAGAATATAAAGACTATGAGTGATAGTATGATCCGCAGAACCAAGAATGCTGACACCTTTTTGCTTCAACTCATGCCACACAGAAACAATAGCGTCATGTCCATCACCAACCTTAAAGCCAATATGATATAAACCAGGTTTTGGTCGAAACGCACTTTGACGCTCCACTTCACCGCCAACCTCAATAAGCAAAAGCTCATGATGTGTCCTACTTCCACCAAATAATGCTATGCCTTGATCTCTGTGTATCTCATTATAGCCAAGTATATCCCGATAAAAATGAGCAGAGGAAGTAATATCTCTCACATACAAAACAACATGACCTAATTCTTGTATTTTCATAGTAGTATATACATCTACTATACAACATCCTACATAACAATAACAACCTTCTTACAAAACTTGCAACTACCTTACAATGCTTTAGAATGATCGTATGACTATATTCTCTAGAAAAAAGAGACTACTTAGCATGTTACTACTTAGTGGTGTTGTTCTTTTTGTAATAACTTCAAAACCAACGGGTGAATATATCCCACAATCTCTCTCAAAAAGCATCACTAAAATACCCCCTGTTCAACCTTTACAGCAAGAAAATAAAACACCATCACAGGCGCGCACCTACATAGAAGTAACTGATAGCTGTAGCCCATACCATGAAGGTGTATGTGTCAACGTACGCAGTGGACCAAGCACCACACACCCAGTCATCACCACCTTGCGAAATGGTGTTGTATTACAAGTAGACTATTCTGTTATGACAGATGACGGACTTTGGTACAAAATTATTTTTGATGAATGGCTACGATATCCAGAACGTGTCTCTACAGAATGGTACATATCATCACGCTACGTGACAGCATTCACCGAGGTAAAAGAAGAGGCTACAGAAAGTAGCGCATCGACAACAAAACATATTGTGATTGATAGAAGTGAGCAAATGCTCTATGCGTATACAGATACCACACTCTTCATGAAAGAATCAATCTCAACCGGCATTGAAATCACACCAACTCCACGAGGACACTTTACTATCTACAAAAAAATACCTACTAGATACATGCAAGGCCCGCTTCCTGAAATAAGTGACAAGTACTATGATCTTCCTGGTGTTCCGTGGAATCTCTACTTTACAGAACAAGGAGCTGTCATACATGGAGCATATTGGCATGATAAGTTTGGAAAAAAATGGTCTAATGGTTGTGTGAATATGAGGCCAGAAAAAGCACGTGAACTCTATCAATGGGCTAGTGTTGGAGTGATGGTTATTGTACAAGATTAACAGTATACAAATACATATGGAGACACAACACTATTATCTGTAGCTCCTTTTCTTATCATACAAAACACTCACCGTACTATGGTGAGTGTGATTGGTCTTTACTGTAAATGCCTATTTAAGCAATTATTTAGTAAATCTAAATGTTTTTACAATAGTTTCCCCTGTTGCGTAATACCCAAGAAGTGTTGACTCTGCGACACCTGTCTTCATCAAATCATCACGATATGTTGTCCCTGAGCGTATCTGCTCGATTGCATAACATTTATTATTACGAATAGTTCTATAACTTTCCGCCTGAGTGTATCGAGGGGTATTACTCTCCATTGTTGAAAACTTTTTAAATGCAATACCGTTAATAGTGACATTTGAAATCTTTTGATTCGGGAATGGCGCATCCGGTGTATAACATTCAGCAGTATTGAGACTCACACCAACACGAACCTCTGCAGTAAAATAAAGAGGGTATGTTTGTTTTCCTGTAGAATATACCCCTTGATCAATACTATAGATAGAGAAAGAAACGACTGACTTCCCTTGATTGGCAGAACTTGGATATAATCTCCAGTTATTTCCTATTTCATGAAAAGTTGAAAAAATACTCCGAACTTTAACATATGTAGGATACTTAATACTAAAACCATGTTCTGCACTGGCGTATGTATTAAAACCAGAAGTGTTACCACTAGAAAGATTTGTACTTGTGGTCACTGGTTTTGTTTTCTGAGTAACTGATGACGAACTAGTACTTTGTGTTGTCGTCACTGTTTTACCCTCGTCTACTGTAGTAGTGGCAGTTTCATCTTCAGAAAGAAGAACTTCATCTTGCACACTACTCGACTGCTTTCCCAAATAAAAAGAACCGAAACTAAGAATAATAATCCCAAGAATAACAACACCAATAACTGTTCTGTTTACTTTCATATGTATATAAGTGTACTCCTAAATAAGAAGATATGCCATAGGTCATACTAGATTACTCGTGGTAATATATTTGACATGTACATAAAAAATATGTAGTGTTTATTATAGAGTTTTTTCTTGTAAGGAGAACATCATGCAGAGACTCTCAAGAGACCAAGCTCTTGAAATTATTTCTACGTTTAAAAGAGACCCAGATGCTGGGATCGTCGACAGTTTAATCAACTTGATGCAACTTGCAGACATACTCAGTTGTATAACAACAGAAAGTTGCGAAGGACATATTGACTGGCTACGTCCGTACCCATACATAGCTTTTACTGTGCCTTATACAGGTGAAGTACGCCATCCACTATGGAAAGTATGGCTATGGAGAGAAAACTATATCAACAAAAAACAGTCACTTAACATTTTGGAAACAATAGAACGGCGAATCACCTTCACTGTTCACTTCCTCACAAAAGAACTAGTCAATCACTATGAGACACATTCAACAAACCCGTTGATGCTATTTTCTGTAGAGAGAACAAGCAGGACATGTTTTATGATTCGACCTGTTTTTGTAAAATATTCACAAAGTCTGAGAGAGGCTGGAAACTTTAATGAGCTAGGCACGCTCTTAGAGGAACAGAGGCGAGAGTTTGCTTCTATTTCAAAAATACTTCTCTCTTCCGTAAAAAGAAATACAGGCTTTAATGGTGTCGAATACAATGGATGCCGAGGCTGTTTAGGGAAACTCTAAAAACAGTCCGACCAATATGGTCGGACTTTTTACTGCCAACAATGTCACACATACTGTATGTGTAATGTTATATATAGTATGAGAGGTACGTCGTCGATACCCTCACCGATTTCTTCAGTAAACAAAACACATTACTATGAAAAATATTTTTCAAAAAGCGTATTTGTTGCGTATATATCTCGGTTACTTTATCCTTTTTACAGTGATAACTATTGCTGTTTTTGCAACAACATTTACCCTCACAAAGCCGGTACATGCAGCAACATACTCACAAATAACATCTCAGCTTTCTTTTGGAAGTAGAGGTGAAAATGTCACCAACCTTCAACTCTTTTTAGCTTCAAATAAAGATATATATCCAGAAGGTATGATTACTGGTTACTATGGCCCACTTACACAAGCAGCGGTTGTTCGTTTTCAAAATCAATATGGCATTGACCCTGTTGGACGAGTTGGCCCAATAACACTACAAAAAATTAATACTCTTATTCTCGGCGGAGGATTCGGTAGTATATCTGATATATCTGGACCACAGTTTTATTCAGTCAATCAAACAATAACCTCAACAGGAGCAACATTCACTTGGACAACCAATGAACTAGCTACTGCTAAAATATTTTACTACAACGACTGGATAACAATGAACGAAGGAGATATCAACTCGGTTGGTTTCGGTTCAACTAATGGATGGACAGCTACAAATGATGGTTTAGCAAGAATGTCTCAGCAAGTTATCATCACAGGATTGCAACCAAATACAGTCTATCACTATGTACTAGTCTCAACGGATCTAGCAGGTAACGTAAGTGTATGGAATCCAAATACGACTTTTAAAACTAAATAATACCAGTGCCTCAAAAGACATATAGCGCTCTTATACTACATAAGAGCGCTATATGTCTTTTGAACTAGATCAGAACTATACACTACGCAGATTTATGACGATACTTCAACAGTAAACCCTCCGTATGCCAAGCGCTTCATATCAAACGGCATATCTTGATTCTTGTCTGCATATTTTTTTTCGAAAAACTCCATCACCTTCTTGTTTACTTCATTTCGGTGTTTCTTTGAACTAAAAGTAATAAATGAAAACCACACCTCTTCATCTTCTTTTACTTTTGCCATTTTTGGAAATGTGAATACTACATGTGGTGGAACCATATCATCTCCCCTGCATTCTGTATACGACAGCGCACCAAATTTTAACCATGCCGCTTTACCTTCACGTGCCATCTTTTTATAAGCATCTTTATTTTTCTTTGGTATTGCGAGTACAAATCCATCTACATATTTTGCCATAGTTTTTTTGAATTAGAGTGACACACCTCTAAGTATAGCAACAAGACCAAAAAAAGGAACTCTCTGTGACGTCAATGGAAATAAGATGCATGCTTTGTTATTAATAAATGGTTAGCATACTAACATGTAAAACACACTTATTTAAATAATTAAAGCTCAATGATGTATTTCTTATGGAGAGTAATCGGGAGGCCGCTCTTGATTGCTTTATTAAGCGTATCTTGAGTTCCTGTACTATTATTTACTTGAAATGCGTACACTTCATCTGAGATTTTTACTTCCTCATCATGGCGATCATTGTAGTGATCTTGTGTAATAAGATCACTTTGCATTTCAATAAGTGATTCAGGATTAACATCTTTTATTTGCTGAAGAAGTTTTTCAAGATCATTTATTGTTTCAATTGTTAACGGTGATACAAGCCAGTTAGTACGATAATCGTATATGTAACTCTTGAAGAAGGCAGGGATAATGACTTTTATACGTGAAGCATCTGGAAATATTTTCATTGCCTCATCCATAGCAAAATAGTCTACACCCGTCGCTCCACCAGTTACAATTCCATGCCCACGAGAAAGCACCCCGCGAACCGCTTGACGAACATCGTTCTCTACTTCTCTATTAGTAAGTTTCCAAGTGCCTGTAAATAGCGTCCATTTCATATTCGAAATTCTAGCACATTCCTTAGCAAGAACAATCAAACGCTTGAACTCAGTAACAGAATGCTGGGGTACAAGGACTCGGTCACAAAACTTCTCCTCGCAAACTCGTCGATAAAGTTTCTCGACCACGTATTCGAGTCCTTACCATGAGTGGCGCAGGTCACTCACTTACCCTGCAAAATATATTCACCTTGCTCATTATTTTGCTGGCATTATGGGGAGATGTTAGAACTTATTTGGAGAATCAGTACCTTTGATTTTCATCTCCATCTCAGGAAACATAGCCCCACTTTTCATCTTGAACTTTTTATCAGTCCATCTCCTTCCTGTATCTTTAAAACCAAGTCGTTTATAAAATTTTATAGCATTGTTGTTGTGAGTAACAACCTCAACTGTTGTGTCCTTAGTTTGATCAATGAATTTTAATGCTTCAATCCAAATTGTATAGCCAATCCCTCTTCCTTGAAATTCAGGTAGAACGTAGATCGCTTTTAACTGATTTTTGTCTTCATCCCTAAAGACTAAGCATACCCAGCAATTTTTTTATCAACCTTTGCAACAAAAAATCTTTGGTTTTCGAGTTTAAGCTCTCCTTCAATTCTCTTTTTGTATTGCTCAATCCCGTCTGGGTTTAATTTATCTTTATAATATTCATTCACGTCATCAGCACTTACACCTGGAACACTATTTGGATATGTTGCTAACCATGTCTTATAAAAAACATTTTGAATTTCTTCTGCTTCATGAGGTTCAGCTCTTTCAACGGTAATTTTGAGTTCCTCAGGGGAAGGTATTGATTCCATACCAAAAGTATACCAGGATTAATGTACAACTTGGGGCTCGAACCAATTTTTATTGAAAAATATGTTCAAAATGTCATGTTAGCTGAAGCTGTGGGAC
>JBDLTQ010000015.1:0-25423 GCA_039805745.1 Candidatus Parcubacteria bacterium
TGCGCAAAATAAAAACACTCTAGCTTCTTGCTGGAGTGTTTTGATTTCTATGTAGAAGACCAAGTCATGTTATCTGCATGACATGACGAGGTTTGATCGAGGTCATGAATCCTTTTAGAGAGGCAAGGCGACAAGGTAGATTTGTACCAAATCCCATTTGCTTATTTTGAAGTCTTTTAGTCATAAAAAGTCCTACATAGATATTTATGTAGGACTTTGCTTGCATTTTTAATGTAAGGTTGTGTAATTATTTTCTTCAAGCAAGAAAGGGGTAGTGATGGCATTTCTTCTCGTGCAGTAGAGTACACTCACAAGATTACTGACATTTTCTCCAAGTTCTTTATACAGCGATGCTTCACCTTTATGTTTTAATTTTTCACACACATCAACTAGGCTAAAGAATGACATTTTACTCAATGTCATGAAATATGAAGATGAGACGTTTAATCGCTTTGCTCGTTCAGGATATAGCCCAGCAATAAGTAATGACGCATCTGCGGTGTCAGCAAGCAACATACTTTGTTCATAACTTGGTTTTGAAATGCTTATAAGATAGTTGAGCGCCAGGGCTTCATCTAAGAAGTTGCATTTTTGTGCAAAACGTCTCAAGGCAAACACAAGATAACTTTCCTGGTTTTCTGAAAGGTGTATCTTTGCGCGCTGTTCTCCTTCTTGTACAAGCTCAACTAAAAGTTTTTTCCATGTATCTTCTGGGTGCATATGATAGCTCCTTATTAGTTGGTCTAGGGTAGATTCTACGCTTGCTATAGATGAATATCAAGATATTGATAAAACACCTTTGCGGTTAGGGTGCAAACTTCTTTGCGATTAAGTTGTTGAACTCAGGATATGTCCCTTTGCTTGTAAAGCGGTTATATGGTATCATTCCTACCATCGTTAGATATATGTTCTAATGAAGGTCTAGGTAAAAATTGTCTTATTTTAAAAATACATTTGAAATAAGAATCTAGAAATATAAATACGGGCCCTTAGCTCATATGGTAGAGCGCCGGTTTTGCACTCCGGAGGTGAGCGGTTCGATTCCGCTAGGGTCCACCATAGTAGAAACCGCGTCGCAAGATGCGGTTTTTACATTGTAAATACTGGCTATTTGTATGGTTCGAAATTTTTGATTTTCAAAAATAATTCCAGAAGGAAATTCGAACCACTGTAGTTTCAGTTTTGTATGTAATTTCGCATTTTCCCAGAAAACGAAATAGTATAGACACAATATCTCACTCTTTTTGGTGAAGTTGCTGCAGTATATTTTCTTTCAGTTTTCTTAGGGTGTAGTTAGGTGTAGTTTTTGAAAAATAAGGGTTATATTGCTTTTTATTGTAGAAAGGAGTATGCTTTAAGTATAGGCGGGGATTGTCCCTCGCAATAAAGAGTTTATAAACGTTTTTGGAGGTATTATTGATTTGAATACAATTTTAATTTCACTACTATGATGTATCTATTTAAGCGACTCACATCTGGCACACTTATTGCCACAATGTTGATGTCTATGGTTGCAGGAATCCCTGTTGCAATGGCTGCTGATCAAACAGCTTCAGCTGTTTTGAGCCCGTCAACAGTAACAACTAACCAGACGCAGACTTATCAACTTGTTGTAACTAATACAACACAAGGGCAAGCTAAGATTCAATCTATTGGAGTAAATATTCCGGCAGGATTTACTATCCTTTCTGCTATTATTTCTGGAACTAGTCCGACCGCAGTGTGGACAGTTTCTACCTCTACATTCCCAGGGCGTTTTGATATGGAGGCAGGTAGTGGCAGTAATGATTCTCTTGGTGAAGGTGAGAGTGTAACAATGACTTTTGCTGCAAAAGCCCCATCTACGGCTTCAAGTTCTGCTCAATTTACTGTTGAAGCAGTTAAGAATGCCAACTTAGGAAACAGTGGTCCAGGTGCAACGTTTACTACATCTAATCAACCAACAATCACAGTAATTCAAGGAGTGAATACTGCTCCAGTTGCTGATGATCAGTCAGTTTCTACTGATGAGGACACTGCACAGTCAGTCACACTTACTGCAACTGATGCTAATGATGACACACTTGTGTACTCTATTGTTGCTCAGCCTACAAATGGAACACTTTCAGGCACTGCTCCAAATGTGACCTACACTCCAAATGTTAATTACTCAGGATCAGATTCATTTACATTTAAGGCAAATAACGGAACTGTTGATAGTAATGTAGCGACAGTGTCTATTACAGTAGATGCGGTTAATGATCTTCCTGTGGCGTCATCAACTCTTTCTCTCATCACTAATCAAGATACCGCTATTTCGTCTGCTCTCTTTGGTTTTGATGTTGAAGGTGCTACGCTTACATATGCAATTTCATCAGCTCCTACACTTGGCACTATTTCAGACTTTAATGCTACTACTGGTGCATTCACCTATACTCCAAATGCATCATCTACAGGAAGTGATTCATTCACATTTACAGTACACGATGGTGTAGTAGCGAGTACACCTGCAATCGTTGGTATTACTATCCTTGCAGTAAATCATGCACCTGTTGCATTTGCTTCTGCTATTACAACAGATGAAGATACTGCGACATCATCAACTCTTTCAGGTATTGATAGTGACGGCAATGCTATTACATATGAGATTAGCTCTAACCCAGCTCATGGTGCTTTGTCAGGTTTCAATGCATTGACTGGTGCGTACACATACACACCAACAAGTAACTATAACGGGTCAGATTCATTTACATTCACTGTAAATGACGGAACTGTTGATAGTAATGTAGCGACAGTGTCTATTGTTGTTACATCGGTTAATGATGTTCCAGTTCTTGGGGATATTAATGATGTAACCTCAGACGAAGGGTCTCCGGTAGCTTTCACAGCATCAGGATCTGACGCTGACGAGGGTACTCTCGCGTACTCTCTTTCTGGTGATGTTCCTGCTGGAGCAACTATCAACCCTTCAACAGGTGAGTTCTCTTGGACACCAACAGAGACACAAAATGGAACCCATACATTTTCTGTAGTGGTATCTGATGGACAGGGTGGCCAGACATCACAGTCAGTAACCTTTACCATTAATGAAGTTAATAGTACACCTACTGTACAATCTATAGCGGTTTCTACACAACTTAACGCCGCGAAAACCATTACTCTTCTTGGTGCAGATTCAGATATTCCAACTCAGACTCTCACATACGCAATCTCTACTAATCCAACCAACGGCACACTCGGTAGTATCTCTGGTAATCAGGTGACATACACACCAAATGAAAATTACACAGGGTCTGATACGTTCACCTATACAGTATCTGATGGCGTTGTATCTTCTTCAGAAGGTACTGTAACCATTACCACAGGTAATGATACTCCTGCATTAGGTGAGGTATCTAATCAAACTGTTGCTGAAGGTTCTCTTCTTTCATTTACTGTAACAGCAAGTGATCAAAATGAAGATCCTCTTACTTTCTCTCTTTCTGGTGATGTTCCTGCTGGAGCAACTATCAACCCTTCAACAGGTGAGTTCTCTTGGGTACCAACAGAGGAACAAGGTGGAACATCATACACATTCTCTATTCAGGTAACTGACGGTAATGCAACTGATTCAAAGTCGATTACTATCACTGTTACTGAAGGTAACACTAGTCCAGTAGCTGATGATTTTACAGGAAAGAAAAGCTTCACTACATTAGAAGATACACTCGTGTCAGGAACACTTACTGGGACTGATACTGATACACCAGTACAAACACTGAGCTTTGCCACATCATCTAATCCAGCAAACGGGACATTTACTAGTTTTGATACAGCAAGTGGAGTCTTTACCTACGTCCCTAATCTTAACTACAACGGTACTGATTCATTCACCTTTGTTGTAAATGATGGAACAGCAAACAGTGAGGTTGCTACTGCTACTATCGTAGTGTCTCCAGTAAATGATGCACCTGTACTCACTTTACTTGGGTCACTCAATACAGTAGTACTTATTGGTACTGCAACATCAAGTATTGAACTTGGAGCAACAGCATCTGATGTAGAAGATGGTGATATCACTGAAGGTATCAACCGTACAGGAACATTTGATGTAAATACTCTCGGTACATATGAGCTTACATACTCTGTGTATGATTCAAGTGAATCTTTTGTTCAGGCAACACGTACTATTACAGTTGTTGCACAGCCAGTTGTGAGTATTGGTGGAGGAGGAGCTGGTGGTTCAAATGGAGTTCCTGGATGTCGTGATCCTAAGGCAACTAACTATGACCCAACAGCTGTGTACGATGGTGCTTGTACATATCCACAAGTATTAGGTGCTTCAACAAGTACTGTTTCTATCGCAGAAGTTCCTGCAACACAAGGTGAGGTTCTTGGCGCTTCAACATCGTCACTTCCACTTACTTGTGGAGAATATCTTACTCTTCAGCAGGGTGTTACCAAGAAAGCTCTTCGTGAAGGTGCTAAGAATGACGCCGGACTTGTTGTCTTGCTACAGCGATTCCTCAATGAGCACCTTACAGGTACAGATATTCCTGTAACTGGATTCTTTGGACGTCTTACAACATCTGCAGTACGAAAGTTCCAGACAGAAAACAAAGATCAAGTATTGACTCCGTGGAAACTTTCTAAGCCTACAGGTATTGTATATGTAACAACTGTTGCACACATCAATAATATTAAGTGTCCAATGCTTAATATTAAAGTTACAGAAAAGGAACTTGTTCCTGCTCGTAACTAATCAGTAACTATTCAAAAAAACTGAACAACACAAGGAGACCTAGGTCTCCTTGTGTTGTTTTTAGGTATATCTGGGGTATACTTATTAATATTATCTCAATGAAAATAGTTAGCATCTTTAAACATCTCTTCATCCCACATGAGCATAATGAGTACAAGCCTCATTTTTTTCGAGAAGTTTCTATGGCTCTTGTGTTACTGGTGAGTGTCTTCATGCTTGGTCTTTCTGCAGGGAGCTCTTTTTTTATTCATCGAACAGTTCTTGGCGCTACTATTGCAACATCAGTGCTTGTAGACCTTGCTAACGAAAGCCGTCTCGCGTATAACCAGCCAGTTCTCACAAGAAATCCAACACTTGATGCTGCTGCTACACTTAAGGCGACAGATATGGTAACAGAGGGGTATTTTGCTCATGATAGTCCAAAAGGACTCACCCCATGGCATTGGCTTAGTTTGGTTGGTTATAATTTTCTCTATGCTGGAGAAAATCTCGCTGTTAACTTCTCAGAGTCACGTGATGTGCAAAAAGCATGGATGGATTCCCCAACTCATAAAGCAAACTTGTTAAACGGTCATTTTAAGGAAATAGGTATGGCTGCAATGGAGGGTTCACATAAAGGTAATAAAAGTATTTTTATTGTACAAATGTTCGGAACTCCTGCTCAGATAAAGCAAGCAGTTCAAGTAGAAGAAAGTAATCAAGTAAGTACAACAACAGAAAAAATAGCAACAACCACAAGAATAACCACAACATCTTCATCATCTACAGGTAGTAGTGTAGAAATTAAAGATCAACGTCTTTCTCATGTTGAAAATGAAAAAGAGACACAAGAAACACAACAGTATCTAGAGTCTGCTAGCTCTACACTACCAGAAGTTCGAGGTGAAACTGTTGAACCAGTTCGTGATCAATCGCAGTTGCTTGAGCCTCTTGTTACTACTACCAATTTTTCTGCTGTTAAAAATATGTTAGCAGAAGATGACGCTTCTTCGACAGCAGTTCTTTCTGAAGAAGCTACACAAGGTTCTGTCCATGCTAAAACACTCTATTCTCGTTGGTATGAACGGCTTGTTTTTTTTGCAACTAATTATATTGGAGTATTATATAAGCTACTTCTTGGGTTAGTGGCGATGGCATTTGTTACTATGCTACTTATAGAGTTTAAGAAACAGCACTATAGACACATGGTGTATGGTGTGCTTATGATGTGTGCTCTCATGCTCCTTATTTATATTAATTCGACATTTTTATAGCCTACGAAAAGTCGAAAAAGTGGTGAGATAGTGCAATTGTGTATATATGTGTCTATGGTATAGTGTAGGTATAGTAGTTAATTATGTACTATACATATGAAAATATCACACACAATAGGTAGTATTTCTGTAGTGCTTAGTTTCAGCGCCCTTTGCTATACTTCAGTCGGACTTGTGACAGCAGATACCCTTTCACAGAAGGGAAATGCGCACATTCCGGATAGGTATATAGTTGTTTTTAAGGATACAGTTGTCGATGTTGATAAAGAAGTATCGAAAATAGAGTATGAGTATGGTGTTTCTTCAGATATGAAATACAAGCATGCGATACGTGGTTTCGCAGGTGTTATTCCTGAAGGGAAAATGAAAGCACTCGCAAAAGATTCTCGTGTCCATTTTATTAGTGAAGATAGAGAGGTTCATCTTTTCGGTAAACCAGACGTATCGAACCCTCAACCGTCACAAATCACCCCTACAGGTGTGCGCCGTATTGGTGCTTCTGCTTCTAGTACAGGAAGCACAGGAGCAGGGGTTGGTGTAGCTGTTATCGATACTGGTATTGATATGAAACATCCAGATCTTGTTGCAAACATATCTTCTTTTTCAAAGAGTTGTGTTACTGGTGCTCGCACCGCTACAGATGATAATGGTCATGGCACTCATGTAGCAGGAACAATAGCGGGAGTGAATAATAGTGCTGGTGTTGTTGGAGTTGCTCCAGAAGCAACATTGTTCGCTGTTAAAGTTTTAAATAAAAATGGATCTGGAACGTGGTCTAGTATTATTTGTGGTATCGACTGGGTGACAGCACATGCTCAGACGCTTAATATTAAAGTTGCGAATATGAGTCTTGGTGGTAGTGGTTCGAGTGATAATAATTGTGGTCTTACTAATAATGATGCACTTCATCAGGCGATCTGTCGCTCTACTGCGCAAGGTGTTACTTATGTAGTTGCTGCAGGAAATGAAGGATCACCAGTGAGTCAGTCTGTTCCTTCATCATACGATGATACTGTGATAACAGTCTCTGCGTTAGCTGATAGTGATGGTGCTACTGGTGGTCTTGGAACAGTAACAGGGTATGGCGCAGATGATACATTTGCAACTTTCAGTAATTATGGTGCTGGTGTTGATATTGGTGCTCCAGGTGTGAATATTTTTTCAACATGGAAAGGGGGATCATATGCCACAATAAGTGGTACTAGTATGGCATCTCCTCATGTGGCTGGCGCTTCAGCGCTTTATATAGCAACACACCCTCAGGCCTTGTGGGCAGAAGTAAAAACAGCTCTACAAGCTATTGGTGAATCTAGTGGTGTGTCTCATACCGACCCGTCAGGACGACACCCAGAAAAAGTTCTTTCTGTGTCAGCATTTTAGGTTTATATAATTGTTATACAAAAAAACACACGTAGGTTACGGGTGTTTTTTTTGTTGCATTATTTATTTTTTGGTGTGTATTAATGCCACATTGTAGTACCTGTTGTATCGTTAGCAAAACGATGGTTTACATCGCGGTGGGTCATTTCGTCATGTATTGTAGCTTCTATCATATCAGTGAGTCGTGCGTCATCTGCAAGGTTCCAGTATGATTTTGCCAGTGATGTAGCAGAAACATTTTCATGAACCCCATCAAGAACAAGCTTAAGGTAGTGTTCGTAACTGTGTATTGCTTCTTCTTCAAAGTACCCAACAACACGGTGTGCTGTACGTGGTGATATAAGGTAGAGTGTAAAATATATAATACAAAATATAAATTGTACGATAATAATAAGAGTCCTTTCTATAATAGTAGGCTTAGCTAGCTCGCTATATACAAGAAGGTGGATACGTTCATTTTCTGCTTCATCAAGAAGTGCTCGTATCCATCCGTTATCATCACGAATAAAACGAAGTGATTTTAGGTGTTGGAAAAGTCCACCTATGATACCTGGTACTGATGCGATAGTTTCAAGAACGACTGCACGGTGCCCATAACGCTCTTGGAATAAAAAATCTGCACAAGCTGCGGAGAAGTGTACAATTTTTTTAGCTACTACATCACGCATGGTTTTTGGTGTGTAATGGTAGTGTTCTCGGTGCGATGCTACGTGAGGTTCTACATTTTCTAAATTAGTAATCATTGTCTGACTATTTTCTTGTGTCATATCTCTTAAGTATACCGTAGTGTGTATTGAATTGTAATATCTTTTATAAACATGGTAAAATAATACCCATGTTAGATATCAAATTTATTCGCGAAAATAGCGACCTTATTCGTTTTGCTGCCACAAAAAAGCACCTTTCTTTTAATGTTGATGAGCTTATTACGGCAGATGATTCTCGTCTGGTGCTCCTTCGTTCTGTTGAAGAGCTTCGGTCAAAACAAAATGGCTCAAGTGAGGCCATAGCGAAAGCGGATGCTTTTGAACGTCAAAACATAATAGATTCAATGCGACATGTGAAAGAAGATCTGAAAAAGAAAGAAGATGAACTTGAGACAGTGATGAAGACGTGGCGCACTCTTATGTTGTCTGTACCAAATATTCCTGACATGTCTGTACCAGAAGGGGTAAGTGATGCAGATAATGTCGAGGTAAAAAAATGGGGAGATATGCCAGTATTTTCTTTTGAGCCACTTGACCATATAACCATTATGGAGAAGAGTGATATGGTTGATTTTGATCGCGGAACAAAGACATCTGGTTTTCGAGGTTATTTTCTTAAAAATGATGCCGCACTTCTTGAAATGGCTATCTGGCATTATGTTATGGAAAGGTGGAATGGTAAGGGGTTCACTCCAATGCTTGTGCCGTCACTCGTAAAACGAGAAACCTTGCTAGGTACTGGATATCTCCCACAAGGAGAAGAAGACTTATATAAAGATGGTAATGATTATCTCGCTGGAACAGGAGAGGTTGCGACGATGTTTTATCACAGTGATGAGCTTATTGATATGAAAGAGCTCCCAAAGAAATACATTGTGTGGAGTCCTTGTTTTCGTAAGGAAGCTGGCAGTCATGGTAAAGATGTGAAAGGGTTAGTTCGAGTGCACGAATTTTATAAATGTGAGCAGGTTGTACTCTGTGAAGCGAGCCATGAGACATCAGTTAAGCATCATGAGGAGATTCGTGAACACGCAGAGCAGATGATGGAAGAGCTTGGTATACCGTACCATACTGTGGTTAATTGCGGTGGTGATCTTGGTCAAGGTCAGGTAAAAAAATACGACATCGAAGCATGGCTTCCTTCTCAAAATAAATATCGTGAGACACATTCAGCAAGTTATTTTCATGACTTTCAATCAAGACGTCTCGGTATTCGCTACCGTGATGAGCAGGGAAAGTTACAGTATGTTCACTCTCTTAATAACACAGCCGCAGCAACCCCACGTCTTCTTATTGCAGTAATAGAGAATTATCAGCAAGCAGATGGAACCATAAAGATACCTGATGTGCTTGTGCCATATATGGGTGGAAGGACAGAGATGGGTAAACCTTTTCGTATATAATCTGAAAGTATGAAGATAAAAAGAAAGACGCTAAAAAAAATGGGAGCGCTTCTTCTTTTTATTGTTATTGTAGGTGGTGTGTTTGGTGGTATATATGTATATACAGCCACTTCATTATTTACGATATACAACTACAGCATTGAAGGTGGCAGTGAAGATGATGTTGCTTTTTTGCAAGAATCTTTTGCTCGTATTGCAGAAGGAAAGACTTTTGGGATGCTTCCTAGTAATAAAGTTCTTAGTATTAATACAAGAGCCATAGAACGTACTGTGCGAGAGCATATACCAAGTACCCGTCTTGTAACTATTAAAGCCGTCGGTTTACACAGTGTTCATGTCATCATACAAGAGTACACTCCTGTAGTACATATAAGTAGTAATACTGGAATTACCCATGATGGTATTATTTTTACCACCAAGAGAAATATGGATATGTATCCTCTTCTTAGTATGTCTTCTTCGTCCACAAAGAAAGGAGAAGAGTATGGTCACGCTATAACGATAAGTGTTTCTCCAAAACCAGAGGATATTAGCGCGATAGCAAGTTTTGCGCAAAAAATTACCACAGTGCTTTTTCCTGTAAAGGAAATCGTTATTGATGATGTTGGGGATATTTCTTTTATTGACACAACAACAATGGGAAAAATTATTCTCGCTCATGATGGAGCACATGAAAAGACATGGTCCACACTTATCAGCGCTATAGATACTGAACCTCTCAAATCAAAACTTGCCACACAAAAAGAGAAACTTAGGTATATTGATGTTCGTTTCGGGAATAAAGCTTTTTATTCTTTCGGAGAGAGACTGTTTCAAAATAGTACGTCGACTGGTATACTTGATGACCATGAGGGAGCTACTACAACGCCTGCTACGACAACGCAATAATATATCGTATAAGCGTATTGATGCAAAACCAGTACGTGGTTTTTGGCAGAAATTAATTGATACAAAACTTGTTAATGGAGAAAAACTTGCAGTTGTTGCTCCTATGGCCGATGTTACTGATATTGCTTTTCGTACAATGATAGCAAACTATTCTAAGCCATATGGTCCAGATGTTATGTGGACTGAGTTTGTGTCTGCTGATGGGTTGTGTAGTATGGGTCGTGAGGTGCTTAAGCGTGATCTTGAGTTTACTGATATAGAGCGTCCAATCGTCGCACAGCTTTTTACTTCAACGCCAGAGAATATGAAAAAGGCAGCTCTACTTTGTCGAGAGCTTGGTTTTGATGGTATTGATATTAATATGGGGTGTCCTGATAAAAGCATCGAAAAGCAAGGTGCAGGTGCTGCGCTTATCAAAGATTGGCGTCTTGCGCAGAAGATAATACGCGCAGCTCAGGAAGGTGCGGGAGATATTCCTGTATCAGTAAAAACTCGTATTGGTTTTAATAAAATCGAATTTAAAGAATGGTTACCAAAAATACTTGAATGTAATATTCCAGCATTGACGGTTCATCTTCGTACTAGAAAAGAAATGTCTAAAGTAGACGCTCATTGGGAGTTGATGGAGGATGTTGTCACGCTTGTACGCGATATCACGGGGCCGTTTGAGGAAGGGGGTACAATTGTGCTTGGTAATGGAGATGTCCGTTCTATGTATGATGGAATACAAAAAGCCAATGAGACAGGGTGTGATGGTGTGATGGTTGGGAGAGGGTTGTTTGGAACTCCATGGTTTTTTAATAAGGAAGAATATGAGAAAGGAAAAAGTGTGCAAGATAGATTAAAGATTCTTATTGAGCATACAAAGCTGTACGAAGAAAAACTCGGAGATATCAAAAGTTTTTCTATTATGAAAAAACATTATAAAGCGTATGTGCATGGTTTTGATGGAGCAAAAGAACTACGTATGGAACTGATGGAGTGCGTTAATGCTAAGGAGGTAGAAAAAAACATACATATTTGGTTAGAAAAAAATCATCAGTAGTTTTTGTGTTGTGAGTCATTTTGTCTTGATATAGAGACTGAGGAATGTCAAGAATCGTTATGGTATTAAAATCTGATTCAGGCTCATAAAAACTCTTATGGTATACTTTAGGTATTCTTATTTTACGCCATTATGTCACATCATCACGTAGCACTTTATCGAAAATATCGACCTCAGACATTTTCAGATGTTGTTGGACAGGAGTCTGTACTACAAGTGCTTACTGCGAGTATTGCTACTAAAAAAATATCTCATGCATATATTTTCTGTGGTGGTAGGGGGACAGGTAAGACAACAGTTGCAAGAATTTTTGCGCGTGATATTGGATGTCATGATGAAGATATCATCGAAATTGACGCAGCGTCGAATCGCGGTATTGATGAAATACGAGAGCTTCGTGAGGCTGTCAGAACATCGCCATTTTCAAGTCCTTACAAAGTGTATATTATTGATGAGGCACATATGCTTACAAAGGAAGCCGCTAACGCACTCCTAAAGACTCTCGAAGAACCACCATCTCATGTTATTTTTATTCTTGCGACTACTGATCCAGATAAGTTGCCTGAAACGATTGTCTCACGTTGTCAAAAATTAGTATTTAAAGTGCCAGCCCTTCATGTTCTTTCAGAGCGCCTTATGTATGTCGCTAAGAAGGAAGGGGTACCTGTTAGTGATGATGTGAGTACTCTTATTGCACTTCATGGAAAAGAGTCTTATCGTGACGCACTCGGTGTTCTTGAGCAAGTTCTTACATTACCTAGTCATACGTATACTGATGTCGCTCTTTTCTTGGGTGAGCCAGATGCACACATTGGAATAGCATTATTGCGTGCAATGTGTGAAAAAAAAGTACCAGAGATTATTGCCTCTATTACAAAATTAAAAAGCCACTCTTCTTCTTTGCGAAGTTATGATATGCTTATCGAACTTATTCGACAAGCTCTTCTTTGTCGTATTGCTGGAGAAGGTAACTGCTCTAGGGATGGTGCTCTTCTTGGAAAAGAGTTTCCTCTTTATATTAACTCAAAACTTATCATAGAGTTACTTGAAAAAAGAAAGCTAGTGGTTGCGTCTGATGCTCATTCGTGGACGGCTTTTGAGGTAATTATGTTATCTCTCGTCGGGGAATAATAGACGGTATGCGGTTTAGAGAGTTATTTCGATTAGCTGTAGAACACTCAACAACACTCCTCTTTGTGTTTGGTTTTTTTACAGACATGATACTGCTCCCTGATATCGCTAATCCTATAACAAAATACATAGGCCTTGCCTATGTTGCAGGGATTGGTGTACTTATTGCATTGCGTGAGTTTATTGTTTCTCGCAATACTGTTAGTGCATTGGAGCAAAAAATGTACTCCCTTTGTAGTTTTGGTATCGCGTATCTATCTGGCTCGGCGCTTTCTTTTGTGTTTGTTTATGCGCTTCGTAGCGCAGCTCTTGCGGTTTCATGGCCGTTATTTGTTATCCTCCTCCTTTCGATGTTTGCAAATGAATTTTTTGCAACACATACATATCGATTTGTTCTTGATATGATGGTGCTATTTGTTGCACTTGTTATGTATGTTATTTTTAATGCACCAGTTCTTTTTGGTGAACAAAGTGATGCGGTTTTTGGTATTAGTATTCTTATTGCTTCTTTTATAGCGATTGTCTATACAGCATTTGTTCGTCTCATATCAGAAACAAGTGAACATGAAGCTCCGAGGATTTTTGCACTCGCAATCGGTGTGCCTATGTTTATAGGTATGTTGTATTTTTTAAACATATTACCAGCAGTTCCTTTATCTCTTAGTGCGGGACATGTCTATCATAATGTTGCTCGTAATGAGATGAAAGAATATACGGTGCTTGAGGAAATGGATACACGATATTTTGCTTCACTCCGTAGACAAATTCACACTATTTCTGACTCCGAACAAGATGCATTCTTTTTTAGTTCCATAGAGGCACCAGCTGAAATAACCGCTCCTATTACTCATGTCTGGGAGTATTATGATGAAACACTTAAGAAGTGGACAACACTAGCAACTATCTCTTTTACGTTATCTGGAGGTAGAGAGGATGGATACAGAGCCTACTCCCACAAAGAACATCTTCTTGAGGGGTTGTGGCGTGTTACCGTCAAAGTTGATGCTGAGCGTATTGTTGGACGCAAAATGTTTTATATAAAAAAGGGGGATACAGGGAAACTACTTGAGAAAAAGTTATAGATTAGATTTTTGTAGTAGTGTCTTTTGCGACTGACGCGAGCTTTCTTTCAAGGGGTGAGGCGTTGCGCAGTCTCTCTGTGGTTAGTTTTGGCGCTATAGTGACATGTTTATTATCATAAATAGCAAGCGCAATATGAAATAATTCCTTTTCTTCTGTTATCCACGAAGTTCCAAAACGGCGTAGGTTAATAGGTTTTGAGTATGCTCGTAGTGTTTTTTCTCCTGTTGTTGTGAGAAAGTATTCATGGAAATATGACATAACAAGTTCTCTTATATTTTTATAAAGAGGGTCTCTATAGCCAAGCACTGCATGATTTGTCATACTCAAAGCTCCATAGAGCCCTCCTTCTTTATACAGAGTAATGACGTGGTCATAGTCACTAGAAAGTACTCGTAAGTTTATGATGATTGGTTTTTTCTTATGAAGAAGAAGACATGTTCCTGCAAGGAGTGCTCCTTCAACACAATGTGCTTGCCGTGTATGCAGGACTCTTCTTGGAGACATACAGGTTTCTCCATTTTTTTCATGATTAAAGGAAAGGGAGTCTAGAAAATCCTGTATTTTTTGTGGAGTAGAGAGTTCCTGTAGTATCTCTTGTTCTTCTTGTGTAAGATTGTACATGGCGAAGATATTAGTTACACACTGCGCGTAGTGCCGCGATATCTTCGACACTAAAGGTTGTGGATGTTCCACTGTTAAAAGAAAACATAATAGACTGAATATTTTCGGTATGATTAATACCAATTGCGTGACCAAGTTCGTGGAGGAGTACACGTTTGAACTTGATAAGATCAGCGTATTGAAATATTTCAATAGTATTAGAGGATGGAATAAATCGCCCCTCTGTTATTTTTTTATCACTAAGGGTGTTACTTTTTCGAATTAAACTATTCGCATAGGCAACAAGATCGTTGTATCTGGCGACGTATTCATTGATGCGATTCATTGTATCAAGTAATGCAATTCTACGTTCCTCGAGTGATTTTATTTCAGTTTTGAGTTGTTCTAGTTCTGTCATCATGATATCGTACTCAGATTTTGTTGCTCCTCCTTTTGCGTTGTAGTCATTTACTTTTTTATTGTATGCATCATGGCGAAGGGTGTAGCTCTCAGTGTCTTTATTGAACTGGTCACTATCACGTAGGTAGGCAACTTTTTCTTCTTCATAGAGCTGTTTTATACTGTCAGCATTTTGTTTTGTGTTTTCTATTTCCATACGAAGGTAACCGATACTAACAGTCGTTGCTTGTCGCTCGTCATAGGTGAGAGTAATAGTAAGCGGTCCTTTTTCACTACGCACAAAAAGAGTTTTACCTGCAGTGTTGTTCCATGCTTGTACCGCAGAGTCCACCTCTTTTTGTAATGTTTCTTTTGAGATACCAAATCGAGGATCAAGTGTTCCTATGGTATATCCCATAGGACTTACGCATGGAGAGATTGTCGGCTTATATGATTCATCTGTGTCTGAGTTGTGTTCGATAATAGCAAGGTATCCGTCTTGTGTCGTCTTCGGTGTTTGTTGTGATTGTGTTTCTTGGGTGGGGGTCTCTTCTGGTTTTGGAATTGTTTGGACGGAAGAGCCTAATGGTGTAGAGTCTTGCGCTACATTTGGTGTATTCTCCGGTGTTTGGACTACTGTTTCTGGGGTAACAAGTGTTGTTAGTTTTTGTAGTGCTTGTGTGTCTTTAGAAAAGAATATATCTCGTTCAGAAACAATAACAAAGGCCGTCCATATAAGTGTTACAACAAGAATAAAATAAAGTGTCCGTTGCTCCATAGTGTGTAGATGCTACCATGAGTATAGCATGGAGATATTTTTCTGTTTTAAGATATGAAGAAAGAGTCGTGTCTTATTTTTTAATAAAAATAAGTAGCCCGTCTTCTTCTGTTCCATTTGAGGTGGTGAGTACAAGTTGAGAACCTTTCACAGTGAATCGTGATGTTTTTTGTAATAGGGTGCTGTAGAGTGCTTCTTGTGAATTTTCACAAAACTTCATTGTCGAAGCAATAGGTCCAAAAGCAAGAGTCTGTTGTTCTAATATATAAGTACTATGGAGGGTGTTGCAGTCAGTCGTACTGTTCATTGTTGTCTCATCAAAAGAAAGAATAAACTGTTCTTTGTTTGCAGATTGAATGATTTTATTTTTTTCGGTCGCTGAAAGCCAGAACCATGAAGTTCCAACAAGAGAGCTTGTCGGTATAACAGACAACTGCTTCTCTTCCGTGTAGTCTCCTACTTGTAGTGAGAACGTGTCATCAGAATAGGTGAGGGTGTAGAGTACTTTTTTTGTTGGTTGTAGAAGAGAAGTAGTGAGTGTATCGTCTTCTATTCCTTGTTGTATATCTTCTGAGGTGACTTCATAACCGAGATATTCTTCTTGAGGTGGTTGCTTGTCTTCACTGGCTACAGCGTCTTCTATTTCTTTTGGTGTTGTTAGTTCTGGTTCTGTTGGGAGAGTAGAAGACGATGAAGTTGGTAGAGAGACTGTTACTTCTGTGGATGTTGTGCTTGCTGTCGTTGACCCAACCTCAGGTGTTGTTGGTTGTACGGTCTTTGATACTGAAACTTTTTTTTGTACGGTAGGTGTTGCTGTAGATTTTGTGTCTCCTTGCACCCAAAATTCTCGTATAAGTTTAGAATCGACAATGCTAAATGTATCATGGCCTTCATATGAGGCGAATAATCCACCATCTACCATGTCTGCTTCAGTTATCTCAGGAGTATTCACTTTTGTAAGGCTTATATTTTTATATGTTGTAAATACTGTAACATTCCCACGTTTTTCATCATCATTAGATACAGTGACAAAAATAAGTTCTTCAAAAGTGTCATTATTTAAATCAGAAAAGAATATATCGGTAACTTTGTCTATTTCAAATGATAAAGGAGTGTTATTTTCAAACCCCTCAGTTACTATTGTGACAGTACTAGAGGCTTCATTTACTGGATGTGTGTTAGTGACTGAGATTGTGTTACCTGACACTGTTGTGAATGTTTTTACTTCAGGCGTGGTGCTGTGAGTAGACTTCCTTTTAATAATAAGAAGATATTGGACACTAAAAATACTTGCAAGAACAAGGACGATAAGAAGGAGATACGAGGTTGTTTTGTTCATACTACAAAGACCAAACAATAAACAAGTGTGGCTAAGGTATAGTATACCGCACCTTTTTGTTCTATACGCTATAAGTTATTCACTGTCTGTGCTTTTTATATCTGTGTATATGAAATAAAATAATCAGATCTGGTGTAGTAGTAAGTATGGGTGGTAATTTATTGTAGTTACCTATAGATACTCACTATATTTGTAGTGCTATACTGTTTTACTACGATGATAACAACACAATAACCATATATATAATAAACATAACGTACCATATGACAAAAGAACAAAAAATTTTATTATTACTTGTGCTCGCCGTTTCTGCTGCTGGGGCGACATTATATGTGAGTAACCAGAAAGATAAGGTGCTTAGTTCTGTTTCAGCTGAGACAGAGATGGTTGCAGATACTCACAATCAGATAACACAACCAGTCCAATCTTCTCCAAAAGAGGAAGCAGGTACGGCACAAGGAAGTGCTAGTGCTACAGAAAATCAGTCAGCAGGTAACCAAAAAATAACACAACAAATAACATACTCTGTTCCAGAGAATCATAGCAATACTTTGTCTGTTACGGTCACTCTTTTAGATGGTGTTATTGTTGATGTTTCTTTCTCTGAACAACCAACAAATAAAGAGTCTAAGGAATATTATGAGAAGTTCAGTCGTACATTTTCTAATGCCACTGTTGTTGGTCAGCCTATCGGAGCGGTTTCTCTTTCTCGTATTGGTGGAGCCTCTCTTACTACTAAAGCTTTTAATGAAGCGCTACGTTCTATAGCACAAGATATACGTGGATAAGACAGATACGCATATTATATCGGGGTATCATGCTCTGGGAACACTGTGGTATATCGAGGTCTTTGATAGTGTGACAGAAGAAAAACGAAGAGAGATGAAGTCTTATTTCGAGGGTATGCTTAGTGATTTTGGTAAGAAATATTCTCGTTTTTATCCCAAGTCATTACTTAATGATTTAAATTACAATAAAAGTATTCCATATGATGATGATTTGTATCAAATGGTTTCTTTGGGTGAGACCTTCTATAAGGAGACATGTGGGGTTTTTGATCTTTTTATAAAAAAAGATTTAGAAAAAAAAGGATACGGTCATGTGGAGAGAGATGAAACTGTTTATGTTGTTGATGAGGCTCTTCCTCGTATATATACCTCTCAGGGTTACCTCTATCTTAATTCAGATAAGCAGATAGATTTAGGGGGTATTGGAAAGGGGTACTGTATAGATATAATCGCACAGCAATTACAAGAAATATTTGACGTTCGTTATTTTCTTATTAATGGTGGAGGGGATATGTATGTTACAAGTGATCATAATAAACCAATTCTTCTATATCTTGAACACCCAACTGACGCAACTTTATCCATTGGGAGTGTTCCGTTACAAAACCAAAGCCTCTGTGTCTCATCTTCTTTTAAGCGCTCGTGGAATGTGGGGGATACGACTCATAATCATTTTATAGCAAGTGGTAATGGTACAGAGCGTCATGTCATCGCGGCTTCATATGTCGTTGGAGAAACAGCTGTAGTCGCTGATGTGATTGCGACATGTATGTGTATTGTGGCGCATTCACAAGAGGCTGTTATGTCAATCGCAGATACGTATTCTGTACAATATTGTGTGATTAACGAAGAAGGTAACGTGATGCACTCATCACTGTTTAGTCATGTGATACAATTAAGATAATTGTGTACCTGCTATGTCCACTCTTCTTATTATTGCTAATATTCTTGGATATATAGGTTTGTTACTTTTGTATATACAGGTTGTTTTTGGTAGCCGTCATATTTTTTCTATTGTCACTACAGACACTGTTTTTGTTAATAAGCTACATTCATTTATCGGGAAGTATGCTATTTTTGCAATTTTTTTACACCCGCTTCTTTCTATGATGAATCGATTAGAAGATGTTGTGTGGATTATTACACCAAATTTTTTTGTTACCACAGAGGTATATATCACATTCGGACGTTTTGCGTTCATGTTGTTCATTATTGTGTGGGTTACAAGTGCTATCATTCGTGAAAAAATAAAGTGGCGACCATGGAAATATATTCATTTACTTGCATACCCTATAGTCGCTCTTACTTTTTTGCATATCATTGAGATCGGTAGTTTTTTTGAGAAGTATAAGAGTATACGATTTTTGTGGGCAATGTTGTTGATTCTGTTTGTGGTATCTCTCGGTGTTCGTCTATTGGCGTGGATGTCTATCACAAAAAAGAAATACATTCTACATAATAAGACATATGTTGGTGATGATATTATGTTAATTTCTCTTCTTGGGGTTCAACATATTTCTTCACGCATTGGTCAGCATTTCTTCTTACAATCAAAAAGATTTGGAAGTGAGCATCCATTTTCAGTGATACGTAATAGTGAGAATATCATCACGTTTGGCATACGAAGAGTCGGTGGTTTTTGGGAAGAGATGAATACAAAGGAGCTGGGAGACGTCGTGTATGTTGATGGGCCGTATGGTGTGTTTACTCGTGAAGTGCATACTACTAATCCTAAAGTTATTATCTCTGCAGGTATAGGAGTGACTCCTTTTATTGGTCTTGTGGAAGAGTATGGTAAGAATGCTATATATCTCAATTGTAATAGAACAATAGACGAAGCTGTTGAAAGAGATATGATTAAAAGTAAAGTCTCTGTATATGTAGATATTGTCAATCGTTATGATGGGGATCCTGATCCAAGTATTATTGTCGGACAGTTGCAAGAAGACATTATTAGTCGGTATGTGTCAGAGAATGTACAGAGTGCACCCTATTGTATCTGTGGCTCACCGATGTTTATACAAGCAGTGAGGGGTATGTTAAAAAATCTTGGAGTTCCTAAGCATCTTATATATTACGAAGAGCTTGGATTTTAGAAGTCTTATGTATTTGTATATTAGACAAAAATTGGTTGTATGCGTACACTGTAGTATATGACAATACAACAAACAATTAAAGAAGAGCTTTTAAAAGATGATGTCCATGTAGGTGTTCTTAGTACTGTAAATAGAGATGGTAATCCAGAATCTGCTAGTATGTACTATGTCTATGATGATGAGCTTGCTATTTATTTTGTTACACGAGAAGGTAGTAGAAAGTATAATAATATTATACATAACCCACATGTGTGTTTTGTTGTTACGCGTACATCACCAGCGCATACTGTGCAATTAGAAGGTGTTGCTCATGAAGTTGCGGATGCTCACGAAGAACAAGAATTTTTTGGCCGGCTTATCTCACTTGCGGTTGATGGGAATTTTGTACCTCCAGTAAGCCAAAGAGAAGAAGAAGGAAGAATAGTGTTTGTTAAAATGAAGACACAGTGGGCTCGTTTTGGTAACTTTGAAACAGCTACATCTGGAGATGAGTTTGAAGAGGGGGACGTTATATAAGACCCACATCAAGAGTAGCTACTGTGGGTGTGAGTAGTGATGTAGTGTCTCGTGCAGGTGATTCTTTTTGTATTGTTTTATCGTTGTGTGGATGTCGAAACAGGTGTGGTGCCTGTTGCTTTAGGTTCGTTTGATTGTGTTGGGTGTGGTTTGTTTATATTGCGTGATGAAGTTGCGTTACCTTGAGTGCTGGTAGCGTTAGTAGAGGTTGCAATGGTGGTTGTGGCGGTTGTCGTCGTTGCATTTTTAAGGAGTGAGCGTATCGCATTTTGATGACCGTAGGCACTGTTGGTAAGTGCTTTTTGTATACTGTCTTTTGCTTCATCGGGTACTTTTGTAAGTACACGATTAAGGACAGCTTGATGTCGAAGAGTGTTTTCTGTTAGTTTCTGTATAATTTCAGTTTTATCATTAGTGTCTTGTACCCCCTTCGTATCTATTTTAGTGAGAGCTTTTTCTAAGGTATCTTCGTATTTTTTGATAGTTTTTTGTGCATGCGTAAGATTGCCTTGTTCTGTAAGTATTTGGGCTTCTGATAGTCTCTGTTCTGCAAGTGTAAGATAACGTTTAATAAGAGAGGTATTACCAAAGGTAAATAATGTTCCAATATCTTCAGTTATGGTTTTGAGAATATAGAGAGGGTTGCCTGGAAGTATTCGAGGTGATGACGTCGCTTCGTCTATGGCATGTGCAGTCCCTGTTATTATGCTAAATGCTATACATGTGGTGATGATATATTTTATATACATATAAGTAGAATATTATGGAGCGTTTGATAGTACGTAGTGAGCACGATACGTATGCGCCCAAGATAACTCCAATTACATTAGCGCTTGAGCCTAATAGTAGTCTACTCTTTGTGACGGTTTTGTCTACAGATGTGATGCTGTGGGGTTTTTAATCGAAGATAGTGATAAGGTAGGTGTCTATAGTTCTTTGATCGATATCATAAAATGTAAGGCCATTAGTATATAAGTATGTTGCAAGGCTTGTGCCAACATATCGCCAATGCCAAGGTTCGTAGATATAGTATGCATTTCCTCTTGGATAAGAAAGTATAAATCCAAAACGATGTGCATGTTGTGAGAGCCATGTGTATGCTTCTGTTTTATCGAACCCTGCGAGCTTACCGTAGAGGCCTGTTGTTATGAAGTCTACAGTGGTACCAAGTTGGTGTTCAGAGTATCCTTGGTCAGCAGAAAAAGAATTTGCTGTGCCCGCTCCGTAGAGAATGGTGTACGATGATTTGAGTGATTTTTGTTCTGAAAATGATCTGTATCCTGATTTTATATAGAGTGAGATGCCATCTTTTTTTGCTGATTCAATCATATTTTGTAGTTGAGGCATTGCTTCTGTTAGAAAGTACTCCGTACGAAATGAGCTATAGGTATATTCTGCTGGTATAACAGAAAGATGTATCGGTTTATAGTTTTCATTCATAAAATAAACTTTTGAATATTTTTTCAAAAGTTCAGGATCTAGTTTGGAAAGTTTTTGCAGGTTACCAACAGTGCCAGAGATTGATCCAACTGTTTCAGTAACTCCGCTTATTTGTGTGGTTACATCATATATATTTTTTTGTGTGGTAGAGAGTGTGTTTGATAGTCCTGTTGTTTCTCTGTGTAAGTTTGCAACATTTTGTAGCATTTCTTCATTTGTACGAGCGAGTGCTTGTGTCGTTGATGCAAGTTTTTTCTCAAGAGATGTGACGGATGATGTGAGGGATGTTATACGAAAGAGTGTGTAGATGAGAAGTATTACAAGAATAATAAAAATACTACCAACAGAGAGTGTATAAGGGGAAACAGTGCGTAGTACTTGAGGTAAAGAGCGTTTATCCATAGGTACTATGAAGTATATCAGAAAAGCAGAAAGAGCTAGCTCCTTAAAATCACTATTACCAAAGATATATTTTTTTCTGCTTAGGTGTCACAGATAGGTGAGTGTAATGTAGTGCTACATTTTTTGACAAAATTCGTTTAGTTTGCTATAATAATTCCTATTATTTCCCTTATGGGTATCTCTATATAAGTCAGGTTTTGTTTGACTGCTCTCGGATAACCATAATACTCTCACAAACGTATGAGAGATTCCTTTTCGAAAGAGGAGTGGTGCAAATAATGACATTATTCTAAATAGGTTTTTATATATGTATACAATGATTATTGGTGGATCTCAGGGTTCACAGGATTCTCGCCCGTCTTCTCGAGGTTCATCTCGAGGTGGACGTGCATCTCATGGTTCAGATACTCGATCACGTTTTTCTCGTGGTGGAAGTGGAAGACGAGGTGGAGATAACGGACGTTTTGGTGGTAACCGAGGTGGAGCGCTAAAACCTTTTAATCCAAAAAAAGCTTTTCGAAAGGACTATATTGATGAGAAGCTTTTTATTAATAAAGATGCAACTGTTTCTGAAGCAACAGATTATGTTCCAGAACATGTGTTCACTGATTTTGGTATTGCAGACATGCTTTCTACCAATCTAGAAGCAAAAGGGCTTATCAAGCCATCTCCAATTCAGGATCAGTCTATTCCTGTTGTTTTGAAAGGTCATGATGTGATTGGTATTGCATCAACAGGGACCGGAAAGACTGCGGCGTTCCTTATCCCACTTATTAATAAGCTTGTTGCTGATAGAGAGCATAAAATAATGATTCTCTGCCCAACACGTGAGCTTGCACTTCAGGTGGAGACAGAGTTTATTGCTTTTACTCGAGGAATGAAATTGTTTTCAGTTTCATGTGTAGGTGGTGCACCTATTATGCGACAGATTAAAGAGCTTGAGCTCGGTGTTCATGCCGTCATCGGAACCCCAGGACGTGTGAGGGATCTTATTGATAGAAAAAAGATAAACATGTCTTTGTTTGAAAGTATTGTTCTAGATGAAGCTGATCGTATGCTTGATATGGGATTCATTGATGACATGCGTTATATTCTTGGACAGATGCCTGAGCATAAGCAAGGTCTTTTCTTTTCAGCTACATTTTCTCCAGAAATAAAAAGTCTTTGTAAGGATTTCCTTCGAGACCCAGTTACTGTGTCTATCAAAACAAGAGACACAGCAACATCAGTCATGCAAGATGTGGTGCGTGCATCAGGAGATACTGAGAAAGTTGAAGCTCTTCATAATATTCTTGTTCGTCCAGAAGCGAAGAAAGTTCTTATTTTCCGTGAGATGAAGCGCCACGTGGATGGACTCGCCGAAGAGCTCAATAAGCGTGGTTTCAAGGTTCTTGCACTTCACGGTGATATGCATAATCGTGAACGTGAACGAGCTGTTCGCTCATTAGCAACCGGTCGTGTTCAGGCGCTTATAGCGACAGATGTCGCTGCTCGTGGTATCGATATCCCTGATATTTCTCTTGTTGTTAATTACGATATTCCAAATAACTACGAGACATATGTACACCGTATTGGTCGTACAGGACGAGGAACAAAACTTGGGTTTGCTCTCACATTTGTACCAAATAAACGCTAGTATCTCTACTTGCTGAGTCTGCAAAAAGAACGAATGGATCACTTTGATCTATTCGTTCTTTGCTTTTTTCTTATCATCGGTTATAGTAAGATATGTTGTCAGAATGATAGAAAAAGTTGATAGATGTTTATTTTATTATGAAGTATAGTTATGGTTGTTGTAATAGACAATCCATTTGTTAAATGAGTTACGTATGTCACACCAATTAGAAAATACTACCGTGCCCGCTGTTATCTTTAAGACTCGTGTGCGTGATGAATCAATCGGAGGAGATAATCCTTTTCGTTGGCAAGATGTCACCACTGACGATATTTTTAAAGGTAAGAGTATCGTTGTTTTTGCTCTTCCAGGAGCCTTTACTCCAACATGTTCATCAACACATGCCCCAGGCTATGAAGCAAAGTATAATGAGATAAAAGCATGTGGAGTAGACGAAGTAATCTGTCTTTCTGTTAATGATGCTTTTGTTATGTATCAATGGAAGAAGCATCTTGAACTTGAGAAAGTGTTTATGCTTCCAGATGGGAATACTGATTTTACTCGTGCTATGGGGATGCTTGTTAAAAAAGAGGACCTTGGGTTCGGTGAACGATCATGGAGATATTCTATGCACGTTGTCGACGGTGTTATCAAAAAGATTTTCGTTGAAGATGGTTTTGTAGATAACTGCCCAACAGATCCATTCGAAGTGTCAGATGCAGGTACAATGCTCGCATATCTTAAAGGGTAGGGTATAAATATAGGCGTGTATTTCAAAAAAACGAAGACTTTGTCTTCGTTTTTTTTGCGTGGTAACTACATGTTCACAATGAGTATCGTAGAGTATCTTTAGCTTTTTTTAATGCTTTCAATAAAAGTTGCGAGATGTTTTGTTCGTTTTTCATCTTTCCATTTATCCAAGTTTCCACATATTCTCATATCAACAAGGTCAACTCCGGAAAATCCAAAAACACATGTTTCCCAGAATGTTCGAAGGGGGAGGATAAACGGAATTTGAAAATACCATGAAGGTCCACCTGAGGTTGCGAACACTTTAGCACTTTTTCCATCGAGTAGTTTCATAACAGCTCCTTCTGGTGTGTATTTGTATGTTACACCAGGCCAAAAGGTGAGGTCTATCCAATTTTTCATTATCGAAGGTACAGAACTCCACCATATAGGATGCACGGCCACTATTTCATGAGCCCACTGTATCTGCTCATGGAACTTTTGTTGTACTTTTGATTTTTGAAATTCTCGAATATTTTCAAATTCAAAAAGATCGACACGATATTCTTTTGCATAGAGATTCACTATTTCGACGACGTGTCCTTGGTCGCGTTTTGTGTCTGCGTAGGTGGTGGCGATGGTGTGTGTGTCGCCTTTAGATGATGGGTGCGCTGTAACGATTAGAATGTTCATAGTTTTGAGTATAGCAAACTCTTTTTAAAAACCTAGTATTAGAATCCGAAATATAGAGTTTAGAATGCTAAGTATAGTGGTGCAGTTTTTGTGCTTTATACTTCATATTTTAAGTGCTGTTGTTGTCCACATTTTTCCTTCTTTTTTCTTAGGAAATGAGGCTGTTTTTATATATACTTATATCTTAATGGGGTTACTTCACCTTTTTAGAAAAAACCACTTCTATCGATACATCTTTGGGTTTATTTTTGTATTCTTTTTTATACTTTCGCATACTTTTTTTACATTTGCTTCCATCCCCTCCACCCTCTCCTACCAAGGCTATCTCACTAACGCATCTAACACACCACAGACAGGTACTGCAACAGTCACTGCTCGTATCTATGACAGTGAAGTAGGAGGAACATTACTCTTCGAA
>JBDLTQ010000016.1:0-11149 GCA_039805745.1 Candidatus Parcubacteria bacterium
CCCGCTTTTTGTTTGGTTACAAAATACGCAAAGAAAAAACCACCTTTAATAGAGGTGGTTTGTTTGCAGAAAGTGGTCTGTACTTATTTCTGCGAGGAGATGGGGCGACTTCCATTCGTGGGAAGGTACGGTCCCTGATGGCACTGCGGGTGGCAACTCGGACGAACTGACACCCGAAGCACGACACCGTTCTCGATCACCTGATCTTTCGGGTCAGGTTTCTCTTTTTGGCACCCAATACACCGATGTTCACAGGACATGGGGCACCTCTTCTTTCTGATGAGGAAGGTGTTCGGTGATGACCATCGCTTCAGCGCCGAGCGCGTCTGCGTGTTCACCGTACTGCGTATCGAGACTGAGACCACCGAGGTGCTTCTTGGATTCCTCGATGATCGCCCGCGCTATCGGGCTGAGTTTCTTGCTCATTTTTTCTCCTTTTTAAGTGAATGTACTGTGCCAGCAAGTGTAGACATATACATGTGCTATACAAAACCGACAATTTATTATACAATATATCTCGTGAAAAAGCAAGACCTTACACGATGTGGATTACCTGATGCGCCTGGGGTGTATTTTTTTAGAGATGTAGAAGGCTCCGTTCTTTATATCGGTAAAGCAACATCGCTACGTGATAGAGTGAGAAGTTACTTTAATCCAGACTTGATAGAGACTCGAGGTCTTCGTTTGGTTAGTATGGTTACAATTGCAGACACTGTCACTTTTCAAGAAACAGGGAGCGTGCTTGAAGCGCTTCTCCTTGAAAGTGTGCTTATAAAAAAACATAACCCTCCATATAACGTCAAAGAAAAAGATGACAAAAGTTTTAGTTGTGTTGTCATTACTAGAGAAAAATTTCCTCGAGTGCTTGTAATGCGTATTAGAGATTTTGAGAAAAAATGTAAGAAAAAAGATACCCTTTTTGTGTACGGTCCATTTGCTTCACTTTCTCAACTTAAAGAAGCAATGAAGATTGTACGGAAGATGTTTCCTTATCGAGACACTTGCGAGGAAAATTCTACAAAGCCATGTTTTAATGCTCAGCTTGGACTCTGTCCAGGGGTGTGTAGCGGGTCTATATCAGAGACAGATTATAAAAGACACATAGGAAATATAAGGAGATTATTTGAAGGCAAAAAGACAGAAATAAAAATGTCACTCGAAAGAGATATGAAACTTTTTTCTAAAAGACAAGAATTTGAAAAAGCTATTTCATGCAGAAATACTCTTTTTGCATTAGATCATATTAAGGATGTTACTCTTATTCAAGAGGAGAAAGTGGTATCATTTAAGACAAAAAATTTTAAAATAGAAGCCTACGATGTGGCGCATTTGTCAGGGACAAATAGAGTAGGAGTGATGGTAGTGATTGAAGGTGGAGAAAGGGCGACAAGTGACTATAGAAAGTTTAAATTAGAAGAATACATTAACGATGATTATGCTGGGTTACGTCAGATTCTTGAGAGACGCTTTTCTCATACAGAATGGTCATATCCAGATCTTCTTGTGATCGATGGAGGTCTTGCACACAAACAAGTTGCTGAAAAAATTTTAGCATCCCTTGGACTTCTTATCCCATGTGTTTCGGTTGTTAAAGATGACCGCCATAAGCCAAAAGACATCATTGGAGATAAAGTACATGTGGATAACCATAAAAAGGATATTCTTTTAGCGAATGCTGAAGCTCATCGTTTTGCTATCGGGTATCATAAAACCCTACGAAATAAGGTCGTATAAAAAAATGAAAGAAACTGTGTCAATAGTAAGTATTGACACAAGGGTGAGAGACAAAAATACTGGCTTTTATTGTATACCTGTGTACACTCTATATATTATCGAAAGAAAGTAATTTAGCGCGTTGTTATACAGTATGGCAATACTACAAATGATTAAGAAACGAAATGGAGATGTTGTTCCTTTTGAGGTTGATAAGATAGATCTTGCAGTAAGAAAAGCATTTATTGCTGTTACACGAGAAGATAAGGCACAGGTTGCAAGACATATTGCTGAACTTGTTGAGAAGGAACTTGAACTTGAGGTTCTTACACGAGATGGACACATCCCTTCAGTTGAGCATACTCAAGATTTGGTAGAGAAGCATATTATGGGTGCTGGGTATTTTGATGTCGCTAAATCATATATCATTTATCGTTACGAACGTACTAAGGAAAGAGAAGAGGAGCGTATTGAAACGTTAGAAAAAGTTGAAGAAGGTGGTCTGTATATTACAAAGAAGAATGGTAAACGTGAAAAATTTGATATACGTAAGGTTTATAAAACAGTAGAGTATATTGTTGCCGGTTACGAAAAAGAGGTTAACCTTGATCAGGTTGTTAATCAAGTTAAGCTTGAAGTTTATGAAGGTATGTCTACTAAAGACATAACAAAGGCGATTATTATGACTCTTCGGTCCATGATCGAACAAGACCCTGCATATTCATATATAGCGTCTCGCATGGTTCTTGCTCAAATTAATGAAGACCTTCTTGGTGATGCTCTTGATTATAAAAATATCGAAGCTCAGTATCGAGATGCTTTTTCTCTTGGGATTAAGAGTGGAGTAGAAAAAGGGCTTCTCGATGCTCGGATGGCGCATTTTGATCTCGATCGTCTTTCTCAAGCTATTGTTCGTTCACGTGATGAGCTTTTTATGTATCTTGGTAGTCAAACACTCTATGAACGTTATCTTGTGCGTGATGTTGAGGGTGACGGAAAGATAATAGAACATATCCAAGGTTTTTGGATGCGTATTGCCATGGGTATAGCGCTTGCTGAGAAAGAGTTAGATAGGACAACACGCGCTATTGAGTTTTATGAAGCAATGTCCACACTTCGCTTCGTTCCGTCATCTCCCACTCTTTTTCATTCAGGTACAAAACATCCACAACTTTCAAGTTGCTATCTCAACACCGTTGGTGATTCCCTTGAAAGTATTTTTAAGGTCTACTCTGACAATGCGCAACTTTCTAAGTGGGCAGGAGGGATTGGAACCAACTGGACCAATGTACGCGCCTCAGGATCTCTTGTAAAGAAATCAGGTATCAAATCAAACGGAATCATTCCTTTTCTTAAGATTGCGAACGATGTAACTGTTGCTATCAATCGATCAGGAAGACGTAGAGGTGCTACCTGTGTATATCTTGAGAATTGGCACTACGATGTTGAAGAGTTTTTGGAACTTCGTAAGAATACTGGTGACGACCGTCGCCGTACTCATGATATGGATACCGCACTTTGGATATCAGATTTGTTTATGAAGCGTGTACAGGATGACGCTGATTGGACTTTGTTTTCTCCAGATGAAACCCCTGAACTTCCTGAAACATATGGCAAGAAATTTGAAGAGTACTACACTCGATATGAGCGTCTTGCAGGGGAAGGAAAGATTAAAATTTTTAAAGTAATTAAGGCTCGTGACCTTTGGCGTAAAATGGTAACAATGCTCTACGAAACTGGTCACCCTTGGATTACATGGAAAGACCCTTCTAATGTTCGATCCCCTCAGGATCATGCGGGTGTTGTACATAATTCAAATCTTTGTACTGAAATAACACTTAACAACTCTCTTGAAGAAACTGCTGTATGTAACCTAGGTTCTCTTAACTATCAGAGACTTATGCGTGATAATAAGTTTGATGTTGATCTTGTTGCATCAACTACTCGTACTGCTATTCGCATGCTCGATAACGTGGTTGATGTTAATTATTATCCAACAGTTGAAGCTCGAGACAGTAACATGCGTCACCGACCAATAGGGCTTGGTATCATGGGATTCCACGACGCTCTCTACATGATGGATATTAACTTTGACTCAGAAGAAGCTGTCACATTTGCTGATGAGTCTATGGAGCTTATTTCTTACCATGCAATTTTTTCTTCATCAGAACTTGCTCGTGAAAGAGGTGCATATTCTAGTTTTAAGGGTAGTAAGTGGGATAGAGATATTTTCCCAGTAGATACTTTGACTCTTCTTGAAAAAGAACGTGGTGTTGATATACCAGTCTCTCGTACAAATCGTCTTGACTGGACACCTGTTCGTGCATCCGTAAAACAGTATGGTATGCGCAATTCTAACTGTTTAGCTATGGCGCCTACTGCAACTATTTCAAATATTGCAGGGTCTGTGCCAACAATTGAACCTATCTATAAAAATATTTATGTAAAATCTAACATGAATGGTGAGTTTATTATCATAAACCCATATCTTGTTGCTGATCTTAAGAAAGAGAATCTTTGGGATTTTGAGATGATCGGACTTCTTAAGTATCACGATGGCTCTGTAAGAGATATACCATCTATTCCTGCACGTTTGAAAGATAAATATAAAGAGGTCTTTCAGATTGATCCATCATGGCTTATCAGATCTGCAGCTCATCGTGGGAAGTGGGTTGATCAATCTCAGTCGCTTAACATTTATTTTGCAGGAACATCAGGTCGAGAGCTTGCTGGTGTTTATGAATATGCTTGGAAACAAGGACTTAAAACAACATACTACCTTCGTTCGTTGGGTGCTTCACAGGTAGAAAAGAGTACTGTAAGTACAGCAGAGTTTGGCTCTACACATAAAAGATCAACAGGAGAAAGTGCTCCAGTTGTCTCATCAGTTGCTGTTTCTGATCTTACAATACAGACCTCTTCCCCAAGTCTTTCTTCACAGAATGAAGGTGTGGTATCATTAGTAAAAGAAGCTTTTCAGGTGACACAAGATACAGCACCTATCCCATCAATGTTAGATTCTATTTCTTTACATAGTAAAGAAGAGTCAATTTCTGTACAGAAATCTCACGCTAAGTATAAGATTACCGTTATGCCAGAAGCTACATGTGATGGGTGTCAGTAATCACTCATCTTAAGGGTAAGAATCTCATGATATACTAAATCGTATAATGTGAGTTTGTGTAGTCAGTTTTTTCTCTTTTATCGCAATAACCAAAATAGATTTATGCCACCAGTACAACCGACAATCAAAGATACATCGAATACCCCAAATCCTCCTTTTGGTGAACCTGGACATCGTCCGATTATTGAACGTGGCGCAGGGCGAGTTGATGTTAATGATCGTAAGATTATTAATGGAGGAGGTGCAGATGTCGTACAGTTGTGGCCTATTAAGCATAAGTTTGCTTGGGATGCGTATAACGTAGGGAATGCTAATCACTGGTTGCCGACAGAGATTAGTATGCAATCAGATATTGAGCAGTGGAGATCTCAGCATGCTCTTAGTTCTGATGAACGTCATGCTTTTAAGATGGTTCTTGGGTTTTTTACGACAGCTGATTCTATTGCAGCGAATAATCTCGTACTTGCTTTCTATAAACATATTACATCTCCAGAAGCAAGATTATACCTACTCCGACAGGCTTATGAAGAGGCTATTCACACACAAGCTTATCAATATATTGTTGAGTCGCTCGGTCTTGATGGTACGGAGATATTCAATATGTATAGAGAGGTTGATGCTATTTACAACAAAGAAGAATTTATTCTTTCTTTTAACACAGGTATTTTTGATCCTAACTTTAAAACAGGAACATTTGAGAACGATCAAAAATTCCTCGAGAATATGTGTGTCTTCTCACTTATCCTTGAAGGTATTTTCTTCTATTCTTCATTCGCTGTTATGTTTGGATTCCAAAGACTTAACAAGCTTGTTGGTTCTGCAGAGCAAATACAATACATTATGCGTGATGAGTCTAATCATCTTAACTTCGGTATTGATATGATTAATACTATACGACAAGAACAGCCAGAGTTGTGGACCCCAGAATTTGTAGAACGTATTATCGGTCTTGTTCGTAAGGCTGTACAGCTTGAGTACCAATTCGCAGTAGATGTTTTTCCTAAAGGTATTTTTGGTTTGAATGCTGACGGCTTTAAACAGTATATTGAACACATCGCAGATAGACGTCTTTCACGTATTGGTATTGACCCTATATATGGATCGTCAAATCCATTTCCATGGATGAGTGAAGCTGTTGATCTTGCAAAAGAGAAAAATTTTTTTGAAACAAGAGTAACAGAATACAAAACAGGAGGAACGCTCGATTGGTAGGTTCTATGTATACAGAAACCTCTTCAATAGTAAAACTGTGAAGAGGTTTCTTTTTATCACTCTATTTTATTGTATACTAGATATATGTTAAAAGTGTCGTCAAGTCTGCCAGATGTTGCTGTCCTTCGTGGTGGTAGTCTGAATTTTAAACAATCTCTTATTGAAGGAGGTGAGATTTTAACTTCGCTTACAAAAATAGGGTATCAGCCACTTGATGTTCTTATTGGGAAAGATGGTCTGTGGACCTTACAAGGGAAACCAACTGATGCTCATACTATTTTTACACAAGCTCATACAATAGTAGATGTAACTCGTATGAAAGGAGAGAAGTATCAAGAGCTTGCAAAAAAAATGTCTATACCTCTTTTATTTTCTAGAGGAAATCAAATAACTCTTGATAGAGAAGATATGTATCGCGTACTTCGACAGCATGATATTAAAGTTCCAGAAACTTTTGTTATTCGAGCAAAAGCGCCGCTCAGTAATCATATATTTCGTGAGTTGTGGTTACGGTACCATACACCACTTCTTGTAAGACCTCTTCGTGCACATAGTGATGCGCCAACACGAGTAGTCAAAATGTTTACTGAACTTGAAGAGGTTGTTCGTGAGTATTACGCAAAAGGTATCGATATGCATATTTTAACGTATAAAAAAGTACCAACAACTTCTATTGCTATACTTCCACATTTTAGAAATAAAAAAGTATATGCCCCACTTTGGGTTGATTCTTTTACAGAAGAGGGCGGATTACCTAATGTAAATTCACGTATGCGTCCTCATTTACAGGCTCCTGATTTTAAAAAAGAACATATACATGCGATTGCTGAAAAAGTATATAATGCTATCGGTATTCAAGTACCTGTGTGTATTGATTTTATAGAACACGCTACTGATCTTGTTGTTGTGAATGTTGATATCTCTCCATCACTTCGTAAAGAAAGTCGTTTTATGCAGTCACTTGCTACAACAGGAGTAGATATTGGGCATTATGTTCACTCTTGTATACAACATGACATCGAAAGATAGACAGCTCATTGCTATCCTGATTAGTTTGCCTCTGTTATTCACTTTGCTTTATTTATTTTTTAAGTAAAGATTCTCTTGTGTCTTTATATAAAAAGCAAAAACCGCCCCTCTGGTAAGTATGGCGGTTTTTACTTAACTTGTATGCAAATTACTTTGCTTACAGTAGACGTCTTTTGTTTGATGCGTACGGTT
Source organism: Candidatus Parcubacteria bacterium (assembly GCA_039805745.1). GTDB lineage: Bacteria > Patescibacteriota > Minisyncoccia > Phycocordibacterales > UBA5272 > UBA11704. Next base: position 7,271 of record JBDLTQ010000016.1, read on the forward strand.
GCTTCGTTAAGCCTCTGCAACAACTGTTTTGGCAGCTGTCTTTGTAGAAACTTTAGACGCTCCCGTTTGTTTAGTCACTTTTTTACTGAGTGACTTTCCAGTTGTTTTTGAAGCCGCATCTGCTTTTTTATCGGCATCAACAAGAACTGCTTTTGTTACCCACTCAGCAAGCTTCTTTGCAGCAATGGTTGCTCCTGCTTTTTTAGCATATGCCTCTGACATACACACAGGTTCTCCATTTTTTGCTAGAAGTCGGAATCGGTACATGCCTTTCTTGTCTTTGTAGACTTCAAGGATTGTCGTCTTTGACATTCTTTTTTTCTCTATTAAAAGCTGATAATGAAACAACTGCCTATAAATAGTGTAGCAACACTTTGTGTTATACTCAAGTGAATATAGTGTAAGTTATACACAGAAATCAGTAATGACGATACAACAGGAAAGAAAAAAGAGAAAGAGTTTACTAGATAAAGATATGGAAACATTTATAAGTGATGTGATTACGCATTATGAACTGTACGGACGTCATGATCTTGTGTGGAGAAAAAAGATAACCCCATACTCTATTCTTATTAGTGAGGTAATGTTACAGCAGACTCAGGTTGCACGTGTAGTGCCTAAATTTTTAGAGTGGATGAAATGCTACCCATCATTTATTGCCTTGTCAGAAGCATCACTTAAAGATGTTCTTATTATGTGGCAAGGTCTCGGGTATCAACGTCGAGCGAAAGCGCTCCTTACTATCGCTCAGAAGGTAGAAAGTCTTCCTAAATCACATAAAGAACTTATTGAACTTCCTGGTATTGGTCTTTATACTGCATCTGCGATATGTGCTTTTGCTTATAATTCTTTTGCACATCCTGTTCTTGAAACTAACATACGGACTGTGCTTATTAATCATTTTTATCACGATTCAGAAGCTGTCTCAGATACTGAGCTCTATGATATGCTTTTTCTTCTTGAGAAAAATAGGACAGTACAAGGTATCGGCGCACGAGTGTGGTACTACGCTCTTATGGACTATGGGGCATTTCTTAAGAGTAAAGGTGTTTCTCATAATAAAAAGAGCAGACATCATCGCACTCAGACCGTGTACAAAGGGTCACTAAGAGAGCTTAGAGCGAAAGTGCTTTTTGCTATAGCTCATAAAGAAATGTTTCCTGCTGATACTAGGGTTTCAGTTGTTCTTCATCAGTTAGAGAAAGAAAAGTTTATTACAAAGAATAAGAAGGGTTTATATTTTATTCCGTAAGACCACAATCGCGAAGAAGTGTTTCTGTTTGAGGTTGGGTTAGTATATGTATTTTTTTTGGTGGGATACCCCGTATTACAAACGACATGATGCGTACTCGTTTTAGAGATACGATGGTGAGATTAAGCGCATTCAACATTCGACGTATCTCATGTTTTTTTCCTTCAGTGAGAATAATTCTAATTGAGTACCCTTCATTATATATGGTAACAGCTTTTACAGGAGAATATGTTGCTTCTTGTGTGTGTATTCCTTTTTTTAGAAGTGTCACAACTCGAGGAGTCGCTTTTTCTCGAACAGTAACTTCATATTCTTTTTCACGGGAGTATGCAGGGTTTAGTAGCGCATCAACAACACGATAGTCGTTACTATAAAGAAGAAGACCTTCACTTTCTTTATCAAGTCTACCAATTGGTTGACAGTCTGGTAGATCTTTATTTGGCCAAGTTACCTCACCTCTAGGTTTATGGTAGAGGGCATATATTTTTTTTGTAGCAACAAGTTTTACTTGCACAATATCTCCAGTAGAAACTTTACTACCGAGAAGGGCTTGTTTATTATTAATAGTTATTTGACCGTTAGAGATATAGTCATCTATGGCACGACGAGAACCAATACCTTTATCTCTAAGGAATATATTGATACGTACAGGTTCTTTTGATTCTACTTTTATTTCTTTCATAAGTAAGTAATGTGTATAAGCTATGTATGTTATCGGGTGTCTTTCATTGGTAAGACATATGTAATACTCCATACTATAGCACATCCTAGTACAATAAACATAAGTTGAGGTCGTTCAACAAGGAATGGTGAAATAAGTATACCAACAACTCCAACAGCTATGGTTGCAACACTATACATATTAATAAAAAGAGCTGTAAAAGAAGGGTCTTGAGCCCCAACTTTTTTAAAGAAATAAGTAAATGCCATGGTATCAACAAGTGATGCTCCTATTCGAGAAAAGAGTAACACAAGAGCCCAGACAGGTACTTGTTGTGTTGTAAGAATAACACAGATAAAAGTAGATACTGTAAGGATAAGAAGTCCAATAATTAACATTTCTTTTTCTCCATACTTTTTATCTGCAAGGTGTCCTAGCTCATACGGAAGAAGAACGAGTGGAATAAGTGCAACGGGAATAATAAAAGTAAGATACGACGTAAGTGGAATACCTAACGTTGTGAGGTATATTGGTGAATAAATAACCATTACAGCATAGAATGCTTCCACTATAAATTTGCTCAGCATAGCAGCTTTAAGATTTTTGTCATGTAGTGTCTTTTTTAATGCTTGAAGTAGGTTGATGGTGTGGTACGCAGGGTCTGGTATATGACTAAGGTATTTTTGTAACAGAAAAAGGTATGGCACAAGAGTAAGCGCAGAAACAATATATAATACAGTGAAAGAGTATAAAGAAAGAATAATTCCACCAATAAGTGGTGAGATAAGTATTCCTAAATGTAATATGGCAAGAAAAAGACCTCTAATACTTCCAACATTAGCATGAGCACTAAAGCTCTCCATAAAAATGTTAAGAGAAATATAGAGTAATGTTTGTAATATAAAATGAATAACAAATAGTAGTGGTAAAAGAAGATGGTTATTTGTTATTCCAAATAAAATAATAACAACGATCTCCGCAAGAGTAATGCCGAGAGCAAAATGATAAGCATGGAAACGTCGTAGTGATTTTGCTAGTTGTACTGACGCAAACAATGACAAAATACTTCCTATTACATAGGTTGCACTAACAATAGATGAACTGAAATATTGGTGCAGGTACGATGAAGTGGCATACACTGGAATAGCATAATGAAGTGCGTATAAAAACGTCATCATATAAGTGATGACAAGAAGTTTATTTTTGAGTAACCTATCCATGATCTTAGTATACCAAGAGATACAACCTAAGTGGTAGGGAAATCTTTAAGAAACTCTTATAACGTATTAGCTAGTCTCTGTGTATAGCTACACACTAATAATCACCGGTATAATAACAGGTCTTTTAGCTGTCTTTTGAAGAAGAAACTTTGTTGTTGCTTCTGCAACATCTTGCTTCATTTGATCTAGGTTCATATAGCCACCGCGAGCAAGAGATTCTTCTATTACTTTTTTTGTTAATAGACGAGTTTGATAGAGAAGATCCTGTGACTCTTTTAAGTAAACAAAACCACGAGAAATAAGATCAGGTGATTTTTTTAATGAATGTGTATGACTGTCAATAACACCAATTACAACAAACATACCATCCTCTGCAAGTGTTTGTCTGTCACGCATCACAACATCTTGTATTTTACCAACAGAAGTTCCGTCGACAACAATCATTTCTCCAGGAGCTTTTTCTTTAAGTGTAGTGATTGTGTTTCCTTGGTCTCTAATTTCAATAATCATACCATTATCAGGAATAACAATATTGTTCTCACTCATGCCTAGTCTACGTTCAATATCAGCATGAACACGAAGCATGTAATGATATCCATGAACTGGTATAAAAAACTTAGGAGCTATTTGCTTGTGTATCCACGCAAGTTCATCTGCATTGGCATGACCTGATGAGTGAACGTCAGATGTTTTGTAGTGAATGAGGTGCGCTCCTTGTCGTGAGAGTTTGTCTTTGAGGTTTTGTA
>JBDLTQ010000017.1:0-16649 GCA_039805745.1 Candidatus Parcubacteria bacterium
CCTGTACAACCAGGAACACATACTGCATCTGAAACAAACCTCTCTGGATATACCGCAGGAGCATGGGGTGGTGATTGTACAACAAATGGATCTGTCACTGTCGCCCTTGGACAAACAAAGATATGTACCATCACAAATGACGATCAGGCGCCAAATCTTACCCTTATTAAGCAAGTGATAAATGATGATCTTGGAATAAGTACACCAAATTCATTCACTCTCACCGCAACAGGTAATCAGATCGTTCCTTATAGCTTCTCGGGTCAAGGATCGGTCACAAGTTCTGGCACCCTCCTCTCAGGAACCTATACACTTAGCGAATCAGGACCATCTGGCTACACCGCATCATCATGGGTTTGTACTGGAAATGGAGTTCAAAACGGCAATCAAATCACTCTTGATCTTAACCAGTCAGCAACCTGTACCATCATCAATAATGATATGACGGGACGAATGACGGGTGGAGGAAGTGTCTTTACAAAGAGTCCAGACACTGTTACCTCACAACCTGTAAGTAATGTGCGAGTAACTCATGGATTCCAAATTCACTGCCGACTACCAGACGTCAATGACAACATTCAAATTAACTGGAATGATAAAACAGGTAAAGCTCACACCTTCCATCTAGAAACACTAACTTCAGCTGTTTGTACAAAAAATGGCGACCCATCCCCTCCTAAAAATACTTCAAATGGGTTTAACACATTTACAGGTGGAGGAGTTGGACGATATGACGGAACATCTGGAGCAACAGTTAGTTTTGTCTTCACTGATAATGGTGAACCTGGAAGAAAAGATACCTCATCATACCTCATTAAAGATGTAAACGGAGTAACAGTCCTTCAGGTATCTGCAAAAAATCTTGACCAAGGAAATCATCAAGCACATCGTTTTTAAAAAATAAAAAGTGATTTTTACTAGCAAAACATGCCAAACAATATGGCATGTTTTATTATTGTAAACTTGTCACAAATTTCTTTCTAAAGTGTTATATATAGTACGAGACAATTGAATGTCTTAGTCATTCTTAATACAGTCTACATTATGAAAAAAAATATACAATTTAGCTTGTTTTCATTGGCTTTTCTACCAATTATGGCCCTTGCACAAACAACAACACTCACAACACCAACCCATGTATCTCCAGCTAATGCTTCTTTGTTTTCGGTATCATCAATAGTATTAGATTGGAATGACGTGACAACCACAGGAACATCATCTATGTGGTACTCATTTGAACTAGCAACAACCACAGCAACAACAAGTTCAGGTTCTTTTTCTAGCCCAAAATCAACATCAACAGTGTCAACATCAAGTACAACAGGAACAACTCTAGCTGATGGTCTTTATTATTGGCATGTACGAGCGTTTGACGCATCTTCTACGGCGATATCAGCATGGTCAGCTCCATGGAGTTTTTCTCTTGACACTACAGCACCAACCGCACCACACACACTTAGACTGATCGCCAGCACTTCACCGGTGATTATTGGAACAACAACAATAACAGCAGGAACACAGACATGGTCTTTTAACCCATCTATTGATGCTCTTTCTGGAATTGCTAGATATGAATATATCACATCTAGTACAAGCACATGGACTAGCACCGCACTACAGACAACATTCATCACAAACCTTACTGTTGGTAACCACGTAGTAGCAATACGAGCGATTGATATGGCTGGTAATATAAGTGCAACATCTTCTGCAACACTTTCTGTCACCACAACAACAACACAAGCAACATCTACACCACCTTATACACCCCCAACAAAAACTCAAATGTGTAAAAAAAATGGTTGGAGGATATTTACTAATCCAATATTTAAAAATCAAGGTGCCTGCGTATCTTTTGTAGAAAAAATGCTTCGTGACAAAAAGAAAGAAGAGCAACGCTTAAAGCAAGAAATTAAAAAACAAGAAGAAGACACTCGTAAGGCAGCAAGATTACAAATGATTAAAAAAGATCTATTATTCAGCACTTCAAAGAAAGAAGATCAGTCACATCCTTCAAACACTGTAAGAAATAACGAAAAAAATAAAAAAGATTCTTCTAACGACAATAAAGAAAATAAGGGGAAGAAATAAAACTACTCACAATAACAAAAATACTATGGAATCCCATAGTATTTTTGTTATTTAAAGTAAAGTAATTTATCGAGAAACTTCAGTAAACCATACTTTTTCCCAATTGCGCATAGTAGCTATTTCTTTTGTTTGAGCTGTGATAATATCATTTGCTAACTGAATAAGTTCACTACGTGTAGAGTTCTGAAGCACAGCTCGCGCCATACTGAGAGCTCCTTCGTGGTGAACAATCATCTCAGAAAGAAAAGCTTTATCAAACGCATCGCCAGTTTTACCAGAAAGAGCCTGTGTCATTTCTTTCATCCGCATATCCATACCTACCATATGCCCCGACCCCATCTGAGAGAATCTTTTATTATATGAACCTTCCCATGTTTTTTCTTCTAATGTAGACGATACTTGTGTACACACAAATCCAATAAAAAGACCGAGAACAAGACCCCCGAGACCAAATAGTATTTCTTTATGTTTCATATTCAATATAAAAATAACTAAGAGATGCTTATATTATTCCTACCATACTAAGTATACACCCGTAAAAAGATACCACCTAGTCTACAGATCTCTTTTGACCGACAGATATGCCACATGTTACTATCTAGTATATATGTTTTTCTTTTCTAAAAACCAATCTATCTCTGTGCAAGATGCGTACACAAAAATAACAACAGAAAAATCACCTATCATAGACGTGCGCGAAGAAGGAGAATATATGTCTGGTCACGTAAAAAGCGCGATTAATATTCCTTTGTCTAGACTTTCTCAAACAGATGCAATAAAACTCCGAACAAAAGAATCAGTTCTTGTTATCTGTCAATCAGGAGGAAGAAGTTCTAGAGCCGTAGACTTTCTCAAAGAAAATAATGTTAATGCTATACAAGTAGAAGGAGGCACCTCCGCATGGAAAATACATAACCTACCCATGGAATAAATTAGAGCGATATACTATACTACTCACTTGTTATTCTTTTTTGTATGGATTGTAGAACAACATATCCTCCTCTCCAATGCGGATTAATTCATTATACTTAGCTAAACGTTCTGTGCGAGAAAAAGAACCTATTTTGATTTGCCCGCTTCCTGAAGCAACAGCAAGGTGTGCAATACTCACATCTTCAGTCTCCCCTGACCGATGAGAAATAATAGTGCTGTACCCATATGCATGTGCAAGGAGTATTGCTTCTACGGTCTCAGAAATAGTGCCAATTTGATTTGGTTTTATAAGAACAGCGTTAGCGACATGTTCTTCTATACCTTTACGAATATAATGTGTATTAGTAACAAAAAGATCATCACCGACGAGTTGAATTGTGTCACCTAATTGTTTAGTGAGTGTTTTCCAAGAAACCCAATCATCTTCTGCTAATCCATCTTCAATAGAAACAATAGGAAACTCTAAGGCGAGAGAGTGTAAGTACTCTATCATTTCATTTGATGAGAGTATTTTTTTATCACAGTTAAGCTCATAATGACGGTCATTATAAAACTCACTCGAAGCAACATCAATAGCAAAAGCAACATCAACACCCAACTCATATCCAGCAATCTCAACAGCACGAGAAAGAAGAGTAAGTGCATCCTTGTTACTCTTTACATTATGAAGAGGAAACCCTCCCTCGTCTCCGACGCCACTCTCACCCCTTTCTGCTAGAATATTTCTTAATGTATAGAAAATAGTAGCACAGGTTTCTATAGCCTCACTAAATGAGGTAGCTCCAACAGGAACAATCATCCACTCCTGAATATCGGTTGATGCAGCGGAGTGCTTACCACCATTCAAGACATTAACAAGAGGAACAGGTAGAGACATCGGCTTTGTCCAAGTATATTCATCTCGCAGATACTGAAATAAATGTTTTTTAGAAGCAAGAGCTACTGCTTTTGCGTAAGCAAGAGAAACCGCGAGGGTTGTATTAGCGCCAAGATTACTCTTATTAGGAGTGCCATCTAAAGAACAGAGTATCTGATCTAGTTCTTTCTGTGATGAAATATCAGACAGGACAAGTTTTTGAGAAATGGCAGTTCTAATAATACTAATAGCTTTCTGTACACCTTTCCCTGCAAAATGACTATCACCATCACGTAATTCAAGAGCTTCGTGAGAACCAGTTGATGCTCCAGAAGGCACACTTGCACGACCAAGAAAACCACCTTCAATAACAAGATCAACTTCAACTGTTGGATAACCACGAGAATCTAATATCATTCTTGGTGTTATAGATTGTATTTTCATGTAAATAAGTATATCAAATAGATACCATTTTCTTACTCACATATTGGAGGATGCTATACATGCTACACTCTTTATATACTACATACTTAACAGCACAGCGTATGAATACATTATACTTTTATGATACTACCGAAGAGGATAAGAAAATATTAGAACAGAGTCTTTCTAAATATTCTCTTGTTTTTTATTCAACACCAATTTCTATTGAAACTATCTCAGAAAAAGCCTCTGCTATTTCTGTTTTTGTTACAAGCACTGTCACAAGGGAAATGATAGAAAAGATGCCTGACTTAAAACTCATTTCATGTAGATCTGCTGGATATAATAATATTGACATACAAGCTGCAACAGAACGTAATATTACTGTTGTAACTGTTCCTTCTTACGGAGAACACACTGTTGCAGAATACGCATTTTCATTACTTCTTTCTCTTACAAGAAGACTCCCAGAAACAGTAAAAATAGTAAAAGATGCTGTCTGTCTTTCACCAAATCTTCTACAAGGAATGGATCTCTATAATAAAACAATAGGTATCATAGGTACTGGCAAAATAGGAAAACGTGTTATTGATATAGCAAAGGGATTTGGAATGAATGTTATTGCATATGATCTCTTTCAAGATACTGTAGCAGCGCAGCAATCTTCTTTTAGCTATGTTTCTTTAGAGGAACTTTACAGGGGGTCTGATGTGATTTCTCTTCATGCACCATTAACACAGGAAAATACTCATTTACTTTCTGATACAGCCTTTTCTCAAATGAAACAAGGTGTGTATATAATAAATACAGCACGAGGCGAACTTATTGACACAAAAGCATTAATCCTTGCATTAGAAAAAGGTATTGTAGGTGGTGTTGGACTTGATGTTGTAGAAGGAGAAAAACTATTACGAGAGCGTTGTAGTGTAACAGCAACACACTCTCATGAAGACCCTCATATTCTCGAGGAATCATTTTATATCACATCCCTACTCTCTAATCCACGTGTCATTCTAACACCTCACACTGCATACAACACTAAAGAAGCCATTGAAAGGATACTCGCAACCACATCTGATACAATTCAAAAATTTTTTGAAGGAACTATTATTAATGAAATACAGCCTCAAAACTCTTCTTGTGGTAGATTAGTTCTTGTTCGTCATACAGAATCAGAGTGGAATGCACGAGGTATTTGGACTGGAAGCCGTGATGCAAAACTTTCAATAAAAGGCTTTGAAGATGCAAGACTTTTAGGAGATATCCTTCGAGATATTACATTTCAACACGCCTATGCGTCTCAGCAGATACGCACAATGGAGACACTTTCCTCTCTTTTAGGAGCATTACAGCAACCAGTTGTCCCAGTAACAAGAGATAAAGCGTTAAATGAACGTGACTATGGTGAATATACAGGAAAAAACAAACATGAAATGAAAAAAATACTAGGCGACGATCTTTTTGAAAAAGTTCGACGAGGCTGGAATACTCCTATACCACAAGGAGAAACACTCAAACATGTCTACCAAAGAATAGTTCCTTATTATCTAGAAGAAATCCTTCCACGCATACGTCGTGGTGAAAATATTTTAATTGTTTCTCATGGAAATGCTCTTCGTGCTCTTATGAAATATATTGAATCGATATCAGATGAAGAGATAGAAAACACTGAAATGATGTTTGGCGGTGCTGTTACCTATATTCTTGATAATGAAGGTAGAGCAAAACGAAAAGATATACGAACAACGAGTTCTCTAACATATGATACACATATATAACATTCTGTTATCTACTATATAATATACTATCTTTATGAATTTTTTTTCTACATCACCGACAATTATAATTACCATGGGCCCAAGCATTGCAGATGAGTTAACTTTTCGAAATCTTTTACAATTTCCTATTTCTCATGTTCGTTTTAATATGAGTCATGGAACAAAAGACGAGCACCTCGCGCGACTACATATGGTACGCAAAGTAAGTAAAGAATGCAATAAAGATCTTATACTTTTCGCAGATTTATGTGGGCCAAAAATACGTGTTCAAACTATTGAGCATGGAGAACTATCTCTTTCTCATGGTGATGTTTTTCGTATTGCTCCATCATCTGTTATTGGCAATAAAGAACGCATATCCCTTTCTTTTCACGAGCTATATACCTGTGTTACAAAGGGTACTAATATTACTTTTAATGATGGAAAAATAGAAGTAGTTGTTATAGAAATAGATCATAAAGATATTGTGTGCTCAGTAATAAAAGGAGGTATTCTTGTTGCTGAAAAAGGTGTAAACATACCAACAATCACAACACCACTCCCTGCTCTTACAGAAAAAGATAAAGAAGATGTTCTCTTTGCAATAGAAAACACATTTGACGCACTTGGTCTTTCTTTTGTTTCTTCTGAAAAAGATATACACACACTACAATTATTTCTTGAAGAACACGGAACTACACTTCCCATTATTTCAAAAATAGAAACCAGAAAAGCTCTCACCAATATTGAACAAATTATTAGAGCGAGCGACAGCATCATGGTTGCTCGAGGAGATCTTGGTATTGAGATACCTGTACTAGAAATACCTATTGTACAAAAAGAACTTTGTTATCTTGGAAAAAAAATGAATACTCCTGTCATTGTTGCTACTGAGATATTGAAGACGATGACCGAAAACACATACCCAACACGAGCTGAAGTAACAGACGCAATGAATGCTCTCATTGATGGGGCATCATACCTCATGCTTTCTGATGAAACAACAGTAGGACTACACCCAACTGAGGCTGTCGAACTTCTGTCTGGCGCCATAGACGAATTTACTACACATCACACAAAATACTCTCTCTTTGAAAAAAAGTAACACAATAATATGCGGACTAACTCTAGCTACATTCAATACAGTTTCAAAATTGCCTTAGTGATTAGTCTTGGTATTGTATTGTATCTATACTTTTCTTATGTAGATAAACAATATAACAATATAACATCTTTTGATTCATGTGTTACTGCTGGTTTCCCTCTCCTTCCCACATACCCTGAGACATGTCATCTTCCTGGAAAAAAATTCCTTAACCCACGCCAACAAAAAGAAATAGCATCAACCAAACCTATTTCAGATACTGCAGATGAATTTGAAAATATACTTTCTTTGCCGTATATCACCGATGGGATAAGAGCAACGTTTAGGAAAGAAAACGCAACCACCTCAGAAAAAAGAGAACCTACCCCTGAAAAACTTTTTCTATACTCTGGAACACATCACATACACGATGTAACACATGATGGAAAACAAGATATTCTTTTTGTTGCACAAGAAACAGCTTCAAACACAATAAATGCATCCTATCTTTTTCTTGCTGTTGGTCTCTATGATGGATACTCTGGATCTAATGGTATTTTTATTGATACTGATGTAGCTTCAACTTCTTTTATCTATAGCACAAGCACAATCACAGTTAATTATTACAAAAAAACTTCTCCCCTTGTAGCACTTAAAAAAGTACTACACATAAAAAATGATATACTAGCAGAATAATTATTCTTAATGATACTCATACGAAAACTTTTTCATATAGCAATAGGCAGTCTTTTATTTGTTATTGGCATTGCTGGACTTGTACTTCCTATTTTAAATGGCGTTATTTTTATTGTTATTGGACTAATTATACTTTCATTTGAAATTCACTATATAGAAAGAAGTCTTGGTATTATTACTAAAAAAAATAAACATATCTACAGATGGCACATATTTCTTGATAAAAAAATAAGAAAAATTTTTAGAAAAATAGATGGGAAATAACTAACTATAATTACTTAGATTAGTTAGAGATTCTAGTAAAAATAGGTTCTTTCATCCATGAATATATGGTTTTCTTTTTTGAAAAAGAAGAAATGGTGAGCGAATTTATTTTTGCAATAATTGAATTTGATATTTTTTGTGTAGTAGTAGAACTTTCTTCTACAAAAAAGACGATATAGCCATCATTGCCTACACCCCAACTTCCAGCATGAAGAGGTTGAACAGTGCCATCATCCTGAGTATAAAAAACACTAAAACGAGCACCTTCTTCAAGATCAAAATATGTAGGTACAGCACATCCATCTAACTCTCCACACTCATACCGACCAGAATATACCTCTACAAAAGTAACTCCTGATGAGACACCTTGGCTTTCAGCAACTGCTTGTACAAGCATATCCCCTCCTTTTGAAGAATTAAAATAATACCCTGCATACCCAAGCACAAGCACAGTGAGACCTACGACCATATATTTATACATAATGACATAAAGTATAGCACTAAATAATGACTTTCATCAAAAAACGTGGTATTATTATCCATTGTAATTCATACCTATTTTATTTTATGGCCATAGAAAAAACTATACCGACACACGGTGAAGCAGTGCTTCGTTTTGAAGAACTGACATTTAAATACTCAGAACACAAGCCGATACTTCTTGAAAGTAGTTTTGTTGTTCGTAAGGGTGCAAAACTAACTCTAATGGGTCAAAATGGTGCTGGTAAATCAACACTCTTTTCTCTTATTATGGGAGAACTTCACCCAGAAGAAGGGAGAATTGTGCTTGGACAAGGACTCACTGTGGCTATTGCTAAACAATTTATCCCTCATACAAAATGGCAGATGACTGTACGAGAATTCTTAGAGGAAGCTTTTACAACAAAAGTATATGATATCGACAAAAGAGCTAAAGAAATTTTTGCAACTGTAGAACTTGCTGTGTCTCTTGATAAAAGTATAAAAGAATTATCAGGCGGACAAAAAGGACGTCTCCTAATAGCGCAAGCATTAATTCAGAATCCAGATATTCTTCTTCTTGACGAACCAACCAATAATTTAGATAAAGCCGGCATTGAACTACTGACACGCTTCATGAAAGAGTATGACAAAACAGTCCTTGTTATTTCTCATGACGCTCAATTCCTAAACTCCTTTACTCATGGAGTTCTGTATATCAACGCGCAGGAAAATAAAGTAGAACAATACGTTGGAAACTATTATAAAGTAGTAGAAGAGATAAAACGCCAAGTAGAAAAAGCTGAAAGAGCAAATGCACAGCTAGAAAAAGAAATACAGGACAACAAAGACAAAGTAAACTTTTTTGCTTTAAAAGGAGGTAAAATGCGTAAACTAGCAGCAAAATTAAAAGAAGAAGTAGAAGAACTTGAAGATAGTAAAGTTGAAGTAAGAAAAGAAGATAGAACTATTCGACCTTTTACAATACCTTGCCAAGAAAATATTGGTAGTATTATTGTTCAATTTGAGTCTGTCGAAGTGCTCCATGGAGGCACACCAGTCAAAAGAAATGTTTCTGTTGAACTTCGTAAAGGAGACAAATTACACATTATAGGTCCAAATGGTATTGGAAAAACAACACTTCTTGAAAAAATTGCGAACAGAAAAGAGAAAGGAGTAACTATTCAGAATGGTATAGATGTTGGATATTATCGACAAGATTTTTCTACGCTTGATTTTGATAAAACTGCGTATCAAGAACTAGCAAAAGTTTTTAAACGACTAGATGATCAACTTCTTCGTAAAGTTGCAGCAAGTATGCTTTTAAGTGGAGATAATCTTGCATCTAAGATTGGATTTCTTTCAGAAGGGCAAAAAGGTCTTCTTATGTTTGCATATCTTCGTCTCCAGTCTCCAGGACTCCTTATTCTTGATGAACCAACTAATCATATCAATTTTAGACATATTCCAATTATTGCAGAAGCTCTCAAAAATTATGAAGGTTCTATGATTGTTGTGTCTCACGTTCCTGAATTTGTAAAAGAACTAGGTATTACACAAACACTTGACCTTGGCTCGCTATAAAGACTATACACAGGCACCTATCGACTTTTTTTCTCTTCCGTGGTACTATTGTGATATAAGCAAAACCACGATGTACAACGTGTTTCTCATGTGTTCACTGTGCGCTGTAGCTTATTGTTACTAAATTAGTTTCTAAAATCAATGAATTCAAAACTTTACATTGGCGGAATCCCTTACACTTCAACAAATGAAGACCTTAAGGCGCATTTTAGCCAGGCTGGAACAGTAGTTTCTGCTCAGATTATTATCGACAAAATGACCAATCGCTCAAAAGGCTTTGGTTTCGTAGAAATGTCATCTGACGAAGAAGCTCAGAAAGCAATCGCTATGTTCCACGACCAAGATTTTCAGGGTCGTCGTCTTACTGTAAACGTTGCACGTCCTCTCGCTCCTCGCGAAGATCGTCCACGTCGATCATTCTAAGGAGATAGTTTTTGTAAAAGCACCTTTAACATAAAGGTGCTTTTACTTTTTCCTATATCTTTAATTCTTTTTACAATATAAAAAATACTCTTGGTTACCATCCCCTCCTGTAATGCAACAAGGAAAAATAGTAGCTTGCATATCGTAGTCTTCTTTTAAAAGTGTCGTATACGAAGTTAATATGGAAGTAATAAGGGTCTCATCTTTTACTATACCCTTTTTTGTTTTTCCTTTACCAACTTCAAATTGAGGTTTTAATAAAAGAAAATAATGCGCCTCATATACTCCAAATGAAAATATTTTTTCAAGCACTTTTTCAAGTGAAATAAAAGATAGATCTGCAACGATTATATCGAATGGTTTACTATCAACAAAAAAACGTATATCTTCTTTTTCTTTAACAATAACGTGGGGATTATTTCGTAATGAGCTATGCAACTGTGAAGTACCAATATCAACAGCAGTAACCTCTCTAATACCATGCTGAAGAAGACAGTCAGTAAATCCTCCTGTTGAAGAACCAACATCGAGGGCTCGTTTACCTAATAAAATAGCTTTAGTTCCTTCCGAATTGCCAAAAATATGATACAGTGCACCTTCTAACTTTTCCCCACCTCTACCGACATATTTTCGAGTTTTAGAAAGAGTTATATGGGTATTTTCCGGTATGTCTTTTGATGGTTTTATAATGATTAGACCATCAGCGCTAACATATCCTTTCTTTATAAGCTCCTGAGACTCTTGCCTGCTTACAGAAAGCCCCTTTGTTACGAGTAGTACATCAATTCTCATGGATTTTATACTAAAACACTTTCTTTTATGTTGTAATCCACCCTTTTAAAATAAGAGCTTCTCGTGCAGCGTTTGTTTCTGCTTCCTGCTTACTTTTACCTCTTCCTTCTGCAACTTTCTCATCTCCAAAAAAAATACCAATAGTAAAAAGCTTGTCATGATCTGGCCCTTCTTCTGTGAGAACACGATAACTAGGTGTTACGTTATGTTTTTCTTGAGCCTTCTCTTGAACAAAACTCTTTGCATCTTTATGTAACCCTTTTCGAATAATATCCTCTGTTTTAACAAGTACTGTTTTTTTTACAAAGTCAGCAACGACGAAATAACCTTGATCAAGATAAAGCGCACCTATGAGAGCTTCATAAGCATCTGCAAGTATAGAAGACCTAGCCCTATGAACATCTTTTGCTTCACCTTTTGAAAGCTTCATCATATCATTGATACCCAAATCAGAAGCAACAGACCCTAATGTTACAGCATTTACAAGCGCTGATCTGTAGGCTGTTAAATCTCCTTCATTATGATAAGGATACTGCTTATAAAGAAACTCTGTTACCACAAGCTCAAGTACGGCATCTCCTAAAAATTCAAGGCGCTCATTATGAACAAGTCCTGTTTTAGCATTTTCATTAATATAACTACGATGAATAAATGCTTGCTCAAGCAATGAATCATTAGTAAAAGAAAGACCTGTATTTTTTTTAAAATCTTCAAGTGTCATAAGTAAATAGTACGCTACAAAAAGTACTCTTTTATCTTGTGAGAGCCTTTTGTATTGCTTTTTGTATAAAAGGTTTTATATCTTCATACATACGAAGTGTTGCGACTTCTTCTACAGAGAACCAACGAGCTTCATCAAGACCTCCTTTTTTTTCAAGAAGAAGAGGTGTGTACTCAGCTGTAACAAAAAAATAATTAACATGTTTTACAACTTTTCCCTGATCTGGCTTATTAGCTATATATTCATTTTCTCCTAATTTTTCAAGGACTTTAACACTAATACCAACTTCTTTCTTGAGTTCTCGTTGCAAACCTTCTTCGATAATCTCGTCCTGAGCAATATGACCTTTAGGTAAAGTCCAGTATCCAAAAACATCATGAACAAGACCCACATATGTAGTGGTTCCATGATGGGCACAGATCACCCCGCCAGCCAAAAGCTCTTTTTTGCTTTTTTCTAAATGCTCTTCTTTGCTTTTGGTAGTCTGTTCTTTGCCAGGCTCCCCCATTTCTTTGTAAATAGCACCTAAAACACCGTTAACAAAACGGCCAGAAGTATCACCGCCAAAAGCTTTTGCTAGCTCAATAGCTTCATCAATAGCAACTTTTGGAGGAACTTGTGTTCTGTCACCAAAGAGAAGCTCTGTAAGACCAATGCGAAGCACGTTGCGATCAATTGTGCCAATCTTATCAAGAGGCCAATCAGGTGCTGCCCTAGTAATAATATCATCAATTGTGATACGTCTCGAAAGAGCGTTAGAAACAATATTCTTTGCAAATGTTATATCTTTTATACCTTCACCAAACTCATCTCTATTACGTAATAAAATAGAATCAACACTATCTTGCGATATACCAAGATTATCTTGTACATCAAGCTCAAAAAGAGTTTGTAATGCAAGTGTTCTAGCTATGTGCCGTGTACTCATAATGATAGGAGGAGCGTTTGATGATGTAAAAGAACGTTAACAATGAATAATGCGTTATGCTTTTTTTGCTTTAACTTTAACAGCTACAACTTTTTTACCTTTATAAAATCCACATGC
Organism: Candidatus Parcubacteria bacterium; assembly: GCA_039805745.1. Taxonomy (GTDB): domain Bacteria; phylum Patescibacteriota; class Minisyncoccia; order Phycocordibacterales; family UBA5272; genus UBA11704. Next base: position 13,129 of record JBDLTQ010000017.1, read on the forward strand.
GTCACACACGCGATGAGGAGCTATAAAAGCCGCACAGTTAGAGCATGCAATAAGGTTAGAAACCTTAAGAGCATGATGACTTCGGCGATTCGCGGTGTGAGCGCGTGTATGTCTCATTCGTACTACCATAATACAAGTAATTATACACTAAAAAGGAAGACTTAGCAATCCACAGGGTGCACACTGTAAATAAAAACCATTTTAAGCGAAACTTAACCAAATACTGAGAAAATAAAACAACCTAAAGATTCCCCTATTTACTCAAAAAGCTATTAGTGTACTGATTTCTTTAAGTTACTGAGATAGTTCAGAAGATTCTGTAGGAACTGTGGCTTGAGATACTTCTGTTGATGAAACTTCTTCTGTCGGAGGTGTTGATGAGGTCGTATCCGATACACTTTCACTAGAAGTATCTACTGATTGAGTTTGTGTATTTTGATCTACAACAACTTCCTGAGAAGAAGCAGTGGTTGATTCTGCGACTTCTGGTGTCGAAGTAGCAGTAGCTACATCTTGAACCATTTCGGTTGTGGTTGATACCGTAGAAGTGCTTTGAGTATCTCCTTGAGGAACAGGCTCTGTTGTTGTTGATGTACCGAGTACGGTCCCTTGTTGACCAGATACATTAAGAATATTTGTAAGAGTGCTCTTATCAATACAGAGATCTTCTAGACAAAGAACCTTTGCAACGATACGACCATTTTCATCAATAGACCATGTACCATTAGCAGATGCGAGTGATTTAATATTAGTGATAGCAACTCCATTTGCATTTAAGTCGATATTACCTGTTGTAAGCATTCCTGTTGTTGTAGCGTTACGTCCAAAAATATCAAGTCTTTGAGTACTGTTTTCTACAAGCATCAAGACCTTATCCTTGCCAATCACAAAGTCAGAGAGTGCTCGACCTATTGCCTTTCCTTCACCTGTCAGCTTCATTGCATATCCAGGCATTGTTTCAGATACCGTCAAGTAATCCCCTTGTTTTACTTCACCATTTTCAGCTGTTACTTTCACAGGAACACGACCTTGGAAAGCAACAGGAACACCATTTTTAACATTCTTCCCTAGAATAATACCAGGATTAGTAGACACAACACCGATCGCTTCATACGCAACACGTGCTTTACGGACAGTGCTCATTGTATAAACATCCTCAGTAGAAGTACTACTTCCAACAGCCCATTCTTTTGTTGTTGTACTGAACGCAACGACAATACCAGCATCCATTGCTTCTATCGCTTCAAACTTTTCTGCAAGATCAGCAGCTGTGTCAATATCAAATCCTGTTGCTCGAATACGACCAGATACACGCAATACTTCATCATCAATAGCGGTACCATCATTACCAATACCGATAATATTTGTTGCTGTATTAACCATAAGCATAGGAAGTGTTCCAGTCCCTACACGAAGATTACCCCATACATCAAGAAGTGCTGAAGCTGTACTTGTTCCAAGTCCGAGGAATCCATTTGCATTCATAGTAAGGAATGAAGCTCCGGATGATGAAGTAACGGAAAGAGGTGAAGCACCTTCGGATGCTTGTACAGCAAATGTAGATGAAGCAGTCGTGGTGCCAACACCAACCATGCCAGTATTTGTAATTGAAAAGAGTGATGACCCTGTTTGTGAGACAGCAGCGAAAACCTTATCTGTTGTAGCTTGAAGCAAAAATGTTGCTTCACCTGTTGTTGTACCAACTGAAACCTTGTTAGTAAGAGCGTTAGCCTGAAGTGTTGGGGATGTTGCTACACCAGCAGTAAAGATTCCTTCGGTTGAGATACCATCTTCAGTATAGAGATTCTGTGCTGAAGTAATATTTCCAGAAACTGACAAGTTACCTTGAGCTAGAATATCTGCAAGAGATGTAAACGACTGTGATGTTACAGAACCTGTGAAAGTAGCATCTCCTGATGCAGTAATAAGAGCAATTGAAGTTGTAGAACTTGATGGTGAAGTAATAGTGAAAGCACCTGTTTCTGAAAGCTCTACTTCTACATCAGAACCAAGAGCTGATGTAATTTTATTAGTAGAAACTTCTCCTGTGAGAATCTTTGGTGTTATTACTTCAAGAGCAGCACTTAATCTGTCTGTAATAACCTCTGAAATATTAAGCATCTCTGCCAACTGTTCTACTTTTGCCAAGAAATGTGTAAGAGTACGCTGTGAGAGAGTAAGCTCTGGGGATGATGTTGCTGTTGTTGTAGCATTCTCAGTTGAGAGTAAATCTTCAATGTCTGTACCGTTATAATAACTTGTCTTAATAAATGCCAACACAGTACCTGTAGCAGACCCTGAAAGCCCTGTCATTGCTTGACCTATTACTTGACCTGCTTTTGTTGCTTTCATTGCATATCCTGAGGTATTTGAAGTAGTAAGAAGATCACCAGGTGCAATATCACCATTTTCTGTTGTTACAAACACAGGAACACGTCCAGCGAGAGCAACAAGCACTGGTGTGTCTGTCACATTAGAAGCATCTGAGAGAATAAAACCTGGTTTTGTAGAAACAATTCCCAACGCTTGTTTATCGTAAGAAGTTGTTGATTTTTTAACACCTGCCGTAATAGAAGAATCAAGGGTGACAACAGTTCCTGGAACAAGATCTAGTTCTTTAGAATAATACATTTCAGCTAAGTCTACACCACCTACAAGCTTTGCTTGAAGACTACTTCCTTGGTAAATAGTAACAGCGTTACCAGCTGATGAGGATCTTTGCGCCCAGCGAAGTTGTACAGTTCCGTCTGTTGTAGCTGTTATTTCTCCTTGAATAGTGATAGGAGCCTGACCAGAAATTGCACCTGGCTGAACGTTAAGTGATGTCGGAGCAGTGTCACAATCTGTTCCAGCAGCAGATCCAAAAACAGTTGCATCCATACCCATATACCAATTACATGTCCAACCAGTATCACCTAAAATAGAAGCAGCGAAGTCAGGTGTGGCACTGTTATTGTTATTGTACATAAGATCAAATTTAAAGACCCATGTTTCTCCGGCTTTTACACTGAAGGAAAGCTCATCATCATTCTGCTGAGTTGTATTAGCAGATGTCTCATTAGCTGTTTTTACAACATAGTACTGGTCAAGAGCACGTTTACACTCCCATTGTTCAGTAGAAGCATTCCATCGTAGCACTTCACCGTTAGAACATCCACGAAGCATACCGAGAGATCCATCAGAGTAGACCATAAGACCAGATGCTGTTGATGTGCTTGTAGTAGCAGTAGAACTATCTGAAAGTAGTGTAGTACTTGCCATCTGTGTCCACCCGCCTAGAGAATTTTTTATCTCAAGAACGCCGTTATTATCACGAAAACCATATCCTGCGGAACTTGTAGCTAGACCAAAATTAATATATCTGTTAGAACCTTCAAGAATAATATCTCCTTTAACATCAAGAGTAGCAAGTGGTGTTGAGGTACCAATACCGAGACGATCATTAGTAGCATCAAAGAAGAGTTTTGTATTGTCTTGTGATACCAGTCCTCCTGAAGTAATGAATGGAATAGATCCTGCGG
>JBDLTQ010000018.1:0-2917 GCA_039805745.1 Candidatus Parcubacteria bacterium
AAGATAATTTGTGCTTCGTGGGTATACAGGAACACTCCAAGTGTTTACCGTTATGTGTGGAAGAATATTAAAACAGAAACAGGTCATGTTGATTGGGACAGGGTTACTTGTCGTCTAGACAGATCCTTTCAAAGACGCTGGGTGAGACACAGGCAGAAGCAGGTGAAACTTTATAAAGAGCAGTCGGAAGTAGATGCAGTTCTGAACAGATACAAAGATAAGCTGTATACCTTTATCTGTACTCAATGTCAGGAAGACAAAGATGTTAAGGATAGGATTGTTATTCGTTTAGTGCGAGTAAGTCAGAGGGGTAATATTTTGGCACAAGCAGAACTTGTTAAGTGGATTAACTACACAGTGGACGAATGGATTGATAGATACCCTCAAATCTGTAAATGGAAAGGTTATAGAGATGAGGCAGATGAACACATTAAAAGATGTATTCGTTGTTATAGATATACAGGGTCGTTTCTCGGGTACCTCTTTAGAACCCTTGAATACTCAGCTAGAGGTAAACCTCCCTTGGCTTCTTTAGACGATAAATTCTGTGATGGAGAAAAGACACGAATTGACTACATTAGTTCTGAACCTTTATAACTATCTATATGGAAAAAGATATTCAACCAAGTGAAGATGATCAAATTGATTATTTAGCAGAAATTTTAGTAGAGGTTTATATGGAAAGTAAGGGTTACAAGCAATATCCATGGCTTAATGGTGAGACAAGGTGGAGAAAAGAACCTAAGGACGAGGAAGAAATTGAGTAGTTCATATTTCCTTGTATTTTTGTTAGGATTGCGGAATGGGATCAACAACACAACCACTTGGAGCAGACTTTCCAGCACAAATGGTTACTATGATGTTAAATGCTATTCAGGAGGGTACTATAAACGCAGCTAAAATTCTGTGGGGTATATTAATTACTTTCCTAAAAGCTCATTGGGTTGGCGTTGGTGAAATTCTTTTAAGTTTTCTTGGTGTAGCGTTTTTAGTATTCCTACTTACTGGGAGATGGGCAATGCTTGGTAGTGTACTTAATAGATATTTTTTCTTCGGAATTTTATTCCTTATTGGTCTTATTTTTGGTCCAGAAATATTTGCCAATGATTACTTTGAGATCATATGGGCTGTGGTAGGTTTAATTGCTTTTGTTATTGTAAGGAAAATCTTTAAGAAATAGTTACACCTAGCTGTAACATTACAGGTCTTATTTGTGTCACTTTTGTCACTTTTTCATATACTCACGAGAAGGGTCAATCTGATATACTGAAATCACTTAAACGGACGTTACAGGGTAAGGAACTAAAAAGTTCTATCTGCTGAACGCTCACCATTTAGTGCTAGCACTAAAACCATGAATAATTTAAAAAACCAAGAGAATCAAGAAAATCTAAAACTAGAAAAAGATTTTATTGGTATGCTTTCTCAACTTTCTCAAGAAAATGAAAAAGTTGAGACTGTATATAAAAAACTAGTTACTCTGTATTCTTCAGAAGGAAGGTACTACCACACACTAAAGCATATACAAGCGATGCTTAGGTTTTTAGAAGAAAGGAAAGAGAGAATAACAAATTTTAAAGCTCTTTTTCTGGCAACTTGGTATCATGATGCAATTTATGATCCTCAATCAAAAACAAATGAATTAGATAGTGCAGAAATGATGAAACAAGACCTTGCAATGCTTGGTATTGATGACGAAGAACTAATTCAAGTAATTCGCCAACTAATTCTAGCCACACAGAAACACCAACCTATGGCAGGTAATACAGACTGTGATATTTTTCTTGATGGTGACTTATCAATACTATCAAGATCTGAGCATGTATATGCTGTATATACTTCTAACATAAGAAAAGAATACTCTTGGGTACCTGAAGATGAATATAAAAAAGGAAGAAGATCCGTCCTGGAAAACTTTTTACAAAGAGATAGGATTTACTTTTCAGAAAACATGGAACAAGCTGAAATAGTGGCAAGAAAAAATCTAAGAGAAGAAATTTCTCAACTAAGTTAGCTTACTCACGAGAAGGGTCAAAATGATATACTAAAAACTAACAAATAATCTTTGTAGGGCAATGAGCATCCTAGGTTCTATCACGAGAACGCTCACATCACCAAAAAATACACAGATTCCTTCTGTGTATTTTTTGGTGACAATGATCAGTAGAAACAAATCACCTGCGTGATTTGTGAGGGAATCGAATTGGGGTCGCGAATTTGCTTCGAGTGAAGCGAGGCAGATTTGTGACAGATTCCCCGTAAGGTCACCATCAACAGCTAGCACTAGAAGGGTGCTAGAAAGTAAAAACAGCGTCTAAAAAACGCTGTTTTTACTATGCTTTTTTACCTTGACTTTTCACTACTTTCATGCTATTATTGTAGGAGTCACAATCTGTGGCAAATTGTTTCGGTAATGTAAACCGAGCTTGAACATTTACAAGGAGAGATAACCCATGAACGGGATTACTCAAGTCATTCCTGCAACCGCAGGCCAATTGAAGCAGATCAACCGCATCATCGCTGATGCCGTCGAAAAGATCGTGACCGAACTCGGTCTCGACAAGGACGGTGCTCAGCGTGTCATCGAACACGGCGACGAGCTCGTCGGCAACATCGGTGAAGTCGCACTGCGCACGCTTTCGGACCTGTCGGTCACCGACAAGTACAAGGACGAAGAAGTGAAGTCGAACTACGACTACCTGTCGGGCTACAAGAAGCCCAAGGGTATCACCGAGCAGACCAACATCCTCCGTCAGTTGTTCCCTGGCATCGGCTTTGCCGACGAGAAGCTCACCCTATATTTTTTATATTTGATATACTAACTAGCGAGTCTAGGTTAGTGTATAGTCATTCATGCTTCGTGGTTTGTGCTACGGATGGAAAGTAGTAAAGCTCCGAATGCGGATGGCGACTTCTC
>JBDLTQ010000019.1:0-13256 GCA_039805745.1 Candidatus Parcubacteria bacterium
GAGGATTCTTAGTAGGAGATATTGGTCTTGAAGGTTTAAGAATTGGAGGAGGTGCAGGGACTACACAAACTACACCGACTACACCAACAAATACGACAGGTGGGCAGACGACGCAGGGAGGAGTTGTTAGTTCATCAGGAAGTGGAAGTTCTAACAGGACTTGTGAAGCAGTAGAGAGTGTTCGAGCAAAATTACAATCATCTGGAGGTATCTGCAGGGGAGCTACTTGTACTGTTCTTAATGGTTGTAATTATCAACAATATAATAGCATTATTGAAAAATACACAGGCTCTGATACTGAATCTGATATTGAACTTAAAAAAATGATTATTGTTACTATGTGTAAAGAATCCTCAGCACGAAGAGATGCTCAAAATAGAAATAGTAACGGTACATATGACTGTGGACTTATGCAAATCAATCAAGCAAATGGTTGCGATGGTATCATCATGACTCCAGATGAAAATATTCGTCGCGGCGTAGAAATAATGAAACAAAAAAAATCTCTTGCTACTCAAACCTATAGCAATGTACCTGCGCTTGCTGGAGTATTCGCATCATATAACTGTTGCGCGAATGGTACTGTACCAAATGCACAGAGTGCCGATTGTAATGCTTCGTCTGGTTTTCCAAATCCTATTCCTAAATGGGCGTGTCCTATCAACCCAGGGGATAGCGCTTATAATATGTGTAGTGTCAAAGACTACGCCTGTGGCCTTGTTGCTTGTATGAATGCACTATAACTGTAAGTAACACACAACCACCTATAGAAGATAGCTCTACAAAAAAAGAATGTACTAGTACATTCTTTTTTTGTTCAAATTCTTTTTTCTTATGGTTTAAGGTGTGCTAATTTATTCTTCATATAAATATCTTGACCATAACTCACAACATTACTCACTAGCCAGTAAAGAGCAAGCGCTGAGGGGAGCACTGCTCCAGAGAAGGCAACAATAACAGGAATAACATATAACAACTGCAACTTCATTGATTTCATAAGATGATCTTGAAACCCTTCTTCATGAGACTCTTTCTTTTCAACCATTCCCTCTGTCTGACGTCTAGCCAAAACATATGAAGAGATACCAGCAAGTAACGCAATAACAATATTCTTTTCTGTTACATCAAACAAACCAAATGCGAGTGTGTGTAATGTCTCTGGAAACGAAACAAAGGAATATAAAGAAGAAGCATCTGCAATAAACCCTTTTGAAAAAACAAAGTACAAAGCAAAGAAGATGGGGATTTGAAGAATAACAACAAACAAACTAGCGAATGGATTAATTTGTTCTCTCTTATATAATTCTATCATTTGTCTTCCTGCTGTCTGAGGATCTTTCTTTTGTAATTCTCGTATTTTTTTCATCTCACCATCAATACGCTTCATTCCGTATTGCGTTCGTAATGACGACATGTTCAAAGGAAGAAGAATTACTTTTACAATAAGTGTCACAATCACAATAGCAAGCCCAATATCATGAAGTGGTACATACGTAAGAACAACAGCTAGTAAATTATAAAGTGGTTCGTAAAAAAAAGTGTGGAACATAGTTAGTGTAGTGTAGCAAATGCACGCATAATTTCATCGTGTATATGTGAGTAGGGGGTTATTTTCGGAATACTTTTTGGATAAATAATAAACAAACCCTTTACCTGTGGTTGTATAGCTTCCAGAGAATGATAGACTTTTCGCTTAATAGCATTTCTTGCTGCTGCTTTTTTAATCTTTTTTTTACTGATAACACAAGCAAATTTTTGGTTTTCTGATTCTATATGAGCAATATCACATATAACACCACGAAAAAACACTTTTGGTCGTGCTCCTTTAAAATCTTCTTTCGTGAGACGCTTCATTTTTGGAAGCATACTGTACAGCAATTATTATACACTCAACTTCTTTCTTCCAATACTTCGACGTCGAGAAAGGGTCTTTCGACCATCTTTGGTAGACATACGAACAAGAAAACCGTGAGTTGTTGATCGCTTCTTTCGTTTTGGTTTATATGTTACAGACATGTGGCATATTCTACAGCACTTTATTAGATAAATCAATAGAAACAAGTAATGCTGTATTATAATGAATACGTCAAGTTGATAGAACCTACAGCATGTGTATACTTAGGCTACCTATGGACTATCAACAACTTTGGAACAGTGCTTTATCCCAGATTGAGATAGAACTTTCTCGTGTTAACTTTAATACGTGGTTTAAAAATACTAGAATCGTTGATTATAAAGACGGTGAGGTGACAATTGGTGTTCCTAATGAATTCGTAAAAGACTGGCTCAATCAAAAATATCATAAGTTTATTCTCCGTATTCTTAGAACCATCCATGAAGGTGTACGTTCTGTTATATTTACTGTTGTAAAACCAGACACACTTCAAAAAAAATCTCCAAACATCACAATTACAGGACAACCTCTTCCTCTTCAAGATTTATATATTAATAAAGATGATGGTCTTAACCCTCGTTATACATTTGAAACATTTATCGTTGGATCATTTAATGAGATAGCCTATGCGTGTGGCCAAGCTGTTATTAATAATCCTGGTGTTGTATATAACCCGCTTTTTATTTACGGTAATACAGGTCTTGGTAAAACACATCTTATTCAAGCAATGGGGAATACTATTAAGAAAAAATATCCAGATCGAAAAATATTTTATACATCACTTGAAAAATATTACATGGATTACGTTAACGCAACAAATCTTAATAAAATAAACAGTTTTAAGGAAAAATATAGAAAATTTGATGTTTTTATTATGGATGATATTCAATTTATCAATGGAAAAGAGAGAACTCAGGATGAATTATTCCATCTCTTTAACTCCCTCTATGAAATGAACAAACAAATTATCTTTTCATCAGATAAACACCCAAATCTTATTTCTGGTTTAGAGGACAGACTTAGATCTCGTTTTAATCACGGTATGATTGTTGACGTAAATGCTCCATCAGTTGAATCACGTCTTGCTATTGTACAAGCAAAAACAAAAGACTATCGAGATAAAATACCTCAAGAGGTGCTTCAGTATATAGCAGAAACTATACAAGGAAACATTCGAGAACTTGAAGGTGTAATGACTTCTATTCTTGGATATGTTCAAATAAAACAACAAGCACTCACTCTTCTTGATGTAAAAAATCTGCTTAAAAATAGTATAAAATCAAAGAAAAATATTTCTATTCAGGAAATAGTCAAAATTATCTCTGATTACTACCAAATACCAGATGTGTATATTTATAACAAAACTCGTCGTAAAGATGTTGTAAAACCTCGTCAAATTGTCATGTACATCCTTCGTGAAGATTTTGATATATCTTACCCAATGATAGGAGATAGACTTGGTGGACGTGATCACACCACAGTGATTCACTCATATGAAAAAGTAAAGACGGCTATGAAAGAAAGCGCTCAACTTGCGAGAGAGATTGATGATATCCGTGCAATGTTAGCGTAATAAATCTACTTTCTTCTCTTTTTACTTCATCGTACTCTTGTACATGTATTTTTGTGGATAACTCTGTGGATAGTGTTAGTATAACGAATGGATAGCACATAAGTTATTCAGGTTCTTTTCCAAAAAGAGGGAGTTTATACACAATCAGGGTCCTGTTTTCCAGTTTTATAATCCTGATAAAATTATAAAAAGAATTTATTTTATAATGCTTTTTTAAGATTTCCACATTATCAACAGACCTATACTTAGTATTATATTTTATATATACTAAGTACATGAAATTCGAATGTAAAAGTAATGTATTTATTAAAGCAGTACAACAAGTAGCAAAAGCAAAGAGTAAGACACAGGGGATGAATTCACTTCAAGATATTCATGTAGAAGTGAATGATCACTTACTTACATTGCGAGCTACTAACCTTGAACTTTTTTGTGAGAAGAGTATTACTGTAAAAGGAATTGTAAACGGAGCATGTCTTCTTCACGGTGAGACATTTCTACGTATTCTTTCAACACTTGCATCTCGTGATCTTGTACTTGTATGTGAAATAGTTGACGGTGTTTTTACTATTACAACAGAGAAAGGGGTTGTTGAAATTAAAACAACACCGTATGAAGATTTTCCAAGACTTCCTAATCAAGGAGATCAGATAGGTCTTATTCCTAAAGAAACAATCATAACCCTCCTTAAGGAAGTTTCATTTTGTTCTGCTACGACAGATATTAAACCAGAAATAGCATCTGTGTTTCTTTATACAAAAGAAACAACTATATATGCTGTTGCTACAGACTCATATCGTCTTGCTGAGAAGACTGTTAATAATGATAAAGGTCTTGATTTCTCTTTTCTTCTTTCTCAGAAACATATCACTGAGATAATTCAAATTATTAATGAAGAGGAAGGTGATATTTTGCTCTCTAAACATCAGAATCTCGTGTCGTTCACGTCAGACACCATGACACTGTCTGTACACACTGTTACGGGGCATTTTCCGGACTATCAACAGCTTTTTCCTAAGGAGTTTACAACAACAGTTACTCTTTCAAAAGAAGAACTGCAGAAAGCATTAGTTCTTACCACGTTCTTTAACGAATACTACTCACAAGTTGAGTGTATTTTTACTGATTCAAAATGTACTCTCCATAGTAAGAATGAAAAAATCGGACAAGTGACACATTCCATTGATGTAAAAAAAGAAGGAGATGATATTGAAGTAAAATATAATAATAAATTTTTCCTTGAAGTGCTTCCGTACATAGAAGGGGATACTATTATTTGTAAGTTTACTTCACCACAAAGACCTGTGTTTATACAAAGTGTTCAAGATATTTCTTTTACGTATCTTCTTATGCCTCTTAATAGGTAAGTATTCTATAACTATATGGACGGTAATCTTTTTGCAAAATATACAAAAACATTAGAAAAAAAACGTTCTGAAAAAGAGGATATTGTGCGATATATATATGAAGTAACAGGGGTTTTGTGTACAATAGAGGAGCTTGTGATTGATCAAAAAAAAGTAACTATCTGTACTTCTTCAGTAAAAAAAATGATATTACAAAAATATAATATCCAAAATGTATTACAAGAAAAAGGATATCATTATCGCTAGAAGTATTATTGTATTACTGTTGTTGTGGGAATTTCAAATGTTGTTTCTGATTGAATTGTTGAGGTTGTTTGAGATGGTTGTTGTGTATAACACGAAATAGGGTGATTAGTAAGCCAATTTTGTATTCCTGTTTGCCATAGGTCGTATTGAGAGTCTTGATATGGATTGTATGGTTGGTTACCATTTGGATCACTTTTTACAACATATTTTAAAATAGTGTTAATACCATCAGAAAGACAGTATTCACCTCGAAGAATAGGCTTTGATGCAGTATTAGGAAGTGGATCAGGAAAGTACTCAACATTAGTATCGTTGGTTGCAATTGTCATTGCTTTTTTCCATGTAGGAGCAAGAACAAAACCAGCTGTTTTTTTATCGATAGGGGTGTTATCATTATTTCCTGCCCACATACCGATAACAACAGAAGGGGTGTACCCGATAACCCAAACATCTCTATAATCATTTGTTGTTCCTGTTTTTACTGCAACAGGGCGATTTTCAAAATAGAGTGCAGAGTTTGCTCCATAAGTAGGGGTTCGTGCTCTGTTATCAGATAAGACACTTGATATAAGTGATGTAACTGTATCTGAAAGAACATCTTTTTCTATTGGGGTGAATTTTTCAAGAATATTACCCTCAGCATCTTTTACTTCAAGTATTCCTTGTTCTTTGTGGTAGGTACCATTGTTTGCAAAAACACCATAAGCATTTGTGAGTTCAAGGAGTGTTATTTCACCACCACCAAGTACAAGAGATAGACCATATCGATCAGAGTTAGTAATTGTAGAAAGCCCCATAGATTGAGCAAGAGCTACTGTATTTGGAAGTCCTGTGAGGTAGAGTAATTTAACAGCTGGAATATTAAGTGATTGTGCTAGAGCGTCACGAAGAGAAGTTGGTCCTCTGAATAGACCGTCATAATTTTCTGGCATATAACATACAGAGTCATCTGTTCCATTTTTTGGATTTCCGTAGGCATCACAGAGAGTACTGAATTGTGTTTTTACATCAAAAAGTATTGTTTCTGGTGTATACCCTGTAGTAAAGGCCGCTGCGTATACAATAGGTTTAAATGATGATCCAGGTTGTCGAGAGGCTGTTGTGATATTAAATTGACCAGGTATTTCTGTATCAAAAAAATCACGTGAACCAACCATAGAGATAATTTGACCTGTTTTTGGATCAATAGCTACAAGGGCTGCATTTTTTGCTTTAAACTTCTTATCATTTTCAAGTGCTCCTTCTTTAACAACAGCCTCAAATTGTTTTTGTAGTTCATAATCAATAGTACTTGTTACTTTTAATCCTCCATTTAAAACAGCATCAAGTCCGTATTTTTCTTCTAGATATTCTCGTATGTACATTACAAAATGAAGAGCCTTACCACTATTTGTTTCATTCTTTTCAAAAGTAACCACTTCTTGCTGGGATAGTACTTTTTGTTCTTCAGTGATATAACCAAGTTCATACATTCTTTCAAGGACAAGATTTTTTCTTTTTTCAAGAGCATCACGATGTTTTCCGTAAGGGGAGTAATATGTTGGAGCTTGAGGAAGAGCCGCTAGGTAGGCAGCTTCTGTAAGAGATACTTCATTTGCTTTTTTACCGAAAAAGGTAAGAGATGCTTCTTCAACACCATAAATAGTTCCTCCATAAGGACTCTCATTAAGATAAATTTGTAGAATAGTATCTTTTGGAAGTTCATTATCAAGTTTAATAGAAAGAACAATTTCTTTTAATTTTCGAGAAATTGTCTTGTCTCTTGTGAGAAGAGCGTTTTTAATAACTTGTTGATTAATAGTCGATCCTCCTTGTGCGTATTCACCAGTGGTGAGGTTTACTAGTACTGCGCGAATAAATGATGTTGGACGGAATCCAAAGTGTTCATAAAAATGAGCATCTTCAATAGCAATAGTTGCTTTTTGAATAGAGGAGCTTATCTCACTTATTGGTACAACAGTTCTACGAACATTGTCATGGATGTTATAAAGGAGGATTTTGCCTGTTTTGTCATAGATTTTTGTTGAGTTGGCAATGCTTCGATTTTCAAAGTTATTAAAGTCAGGTAGTGATATAGTAGCAAGCCACGCCATTCCAAGAGCGATCACGAGTATGGTCATAGAAAATATTACCAAAAAAAACTCTCTCAATAATTTTCTTTTTATTTTATTTTTTCTTACAAGATGAGTGTCAGACATTGTACTATCTATAGTACCACACACTTCGCACAAATGAAGTGGCTATGATAGTATAAGGTGATGGAAAAAATTAGTACTGACGAAAAGAAAATAGATGAACTTCTTACTCGAGGAGTTGAGGATATTATAGTAAAAGAAGAACTTAAAAAGCTTCTTTTATCTGGTAGACAGCTTCGTATTAAATTAGGTATAGATCCAACAGGAGCAAAGATTCATATTGGTAGAGCAATACCACTTCGTAAATTACGAGAATTTCAAAGACTTGGTCATCAGGTTGTGCTTATTGTTGGTGATTTTACGGCTCAAGTTGGTGATGCTTCAGATAAATTGGAAAAGCGTCCTATGTTAACACGTGCACATATCGACGAAAATCTTAAAGATTATAAGAGTCAGATTTCAAAGATACTTGATATTACAAAGACAGAATTTGTATACAATAACGACTGGCTCTCTAAACTTACATTTGGTGAATTAGTTCAACTTGCTGAATGTTTCTCTGTACAACAAATGCTTGCGAGACGTAATTTCAAAGATAGATATGATGCTGGTACAGAAATATCCCTTCGTGAGTTTTTGTATCCTATGATGCAGGGATATGACTCGGTCGCTGTAAAAGCTGACGTTGAGATTGGTGGATTTGATCAACTGTTTAATCTAAAAGCAGGACGAATTGTGCAGGAATATTATGGAATGCCAAAACAACAGGTTATTACATTCCAAATGCTTGAAGGGACAGACGGCCGTAAGATGTCCACATCATGGGGAAATATTATCTCTATAGTTGATGATCCGTATACAATGTTTGGTAAAGTGATGTCTCTGCACGATGATTATATTCTTAAATATTTTAATCTTTGTACTGATGTGAGTCTTGAAGAAATTGAAAGTATTAAAAAAGAATTACAAGAAGGAGTAAACCCTCGTGATATAAAAATACGACTTGGTTCCGAAATCGTTACTTTGTACCATACAGAAAAAGACGCAACTCTTGCAAAGAATTCATGGATAGAAACTTTTCAAAATGGGGGAGTGCCAGATGTTATTCCAGAGATACATACAACATCAGATAAAGAAATTGTTGATCTTTTGCTTGAACATGCCATCGTGGAGTCTAAGAGTGATTGGCGTCGATTGATAGAAGGTAACGCCGTTTCAGATGTTGATGGTGTTGTTATTACAGATCCAAAAATAAAAGCTAAAAATATAACACTTAAAATTGGTAAAAAGCGTTTTGCAAAAATTCTTGTAGATTAAACTGAGTAAGTGTTTCATGGTGTATGCATAGGTATAAGTAACACTACAAAAAAGGAAGCTTTTGCTTCCTTTTTTTGTAGTGTTACTTATGAATTACTTTTTACCAGTAACCTTCGTCATTTGCAGCAAAGGCGATATCTATTTCATCAACATCGTCATCGTCAGTATCTGTTCCTCGAAAGACAATAAGTTCATCTTCCTCCACAAGCACTGTTTCTTCATCAAAAACAGCATCAAGGGTATCTGGGTTAAGTTCTTCACCTTTTGGTTCTTCATCAATCATCATATACAAATATAATAGCTATAGTAGTACATTAAAAATCTTAAAATGTAATGAAAAGATATCACCTAATGAAGACTTACGCAAGTGATATTGTGTATATCTATGAAAACCTTTCTAAAATAAGCCTATTTTGCCTGTTTGCGCTATGGGTAAGAGCGATTGCAATAGCGTCTAATTCGTCATCTAGTGTTTTTTTAGGAAGAGTTATACCTAAAATTTTTGGCACCATATGAGCGATGTCTTCTTTACTTGCCTTGCCGTGACCTGCTATTGCTAATTTGATTTGAGGAGGAGAGTATTCAAAAAGTTTTACTTTATAATGATGACAAAGATAAATACATACACCACGAACTTCGGCAACAGTAATTACTGTTTTTTGATTTGTGGTAAAAAAGAGGGCTTCTATTGCTAATTCTTCTGGTGTGTATGTTTGTAATATTGTTTCTAATGATGTACCAATGTGTGAGAGACGTTTCTCAAAGGTATCTTTCCGAGAAGTGATAATACATGTTGAAAAAAGTAATGTTTCTGTCGTTCCATTTTTATCAATAATACTTATACCCAACCTATCAAAACCAGGATCAATACCAATAATACGAACAGGATTCATATGCTTTATTTTTTAAAATGAAATAAGGCTTTATCTGTTGCTTTTCGTCCACGTGCGGTACGTTCTATCATTCCGATCTGAAGAAGATACGGCTCCGTAACATCAGCTATGGTAGCTTCTTCTTCTCCTGTTGCAGCTGCGAGGGTATTGAGTCCAACAGGTCCACCATTAAAAACATTCACAAGACATTCAAGAATAATACGTTCAGAGGTACCAATTCCAAATTCGTCAATCTCAAGAAGTGATAGAGCTTCCTCAACAACTTCCTTTGAAATAACTTCTTTATGAACTTGAGCATAATCTCGTGAGCGCTTAAGGTAATAGTTTGCTATTCGAGGGGTGAAGCGTGCACGTTTTGCTATTTCATAAGCAGCATCATCAGGTAGCTCTGTTCCAAGCCTCTCAGCACTTTTTGTAACAATGGTAGCTATTTCATTGTCAGTATAAAATTGAAGACGATAGACTCCACCAGAAAAACGAGACCGAAGAGGAGATGAGAGAAGTGAGATACGAGTTGTTGCTCCGATGAGAGTGAAAGGAGGAAGGTCGAGTTGTATAGTGCGGGCAGATGGACCTTTACCAATAATAATATCTAATTTACCAGATTCCATGGCAGGGTAGAGCACCTCCTCAATTAGCTTGTTAAGTCTATGTATTTCATCAATAAAGAGCACATCACCAGGAGAGAGATTTGTAAGAATGGCTGCAAGGTCTCCAACTTTCATAATAGCTGGTCCACTTGAAAGTTTAAGAGTGCTGCCAAGTTCTTTTGCAATTAAGTGAGCCAGTGTTGTTTTACCAAGTCCTGGTGGTCCATAGAGAAGAATGTGTTCAGGAGGTGTTCCGCGTTCTTTTGCAGCTGTAAGGAGGATGTGGAGATTCTTTTTTATTACTTCTTGACCAATATAATCAGAAAAAGAAGAGGGGCGTAAGGTGCTGTCCAAGTGCCTTGTTTCTTCTAGGGTTGTTTCGTTGTGTGGTGATGTCATAGGAGGCAATATTTGACAAAAGTTTTTTATATGCTATAATGGTACTTGTAGTGATAAAAACAAACAGCTTTTATCACAAGAAAGAACCTATACATCTCTAAACAATCAGGACTTTGTCCCATCTTCCGGTAACGAAGGACGGTCTGGTTACGCACTGTCGTATCTGGGTCTATCCTCACGTAGGAATTTTCTTCACCAAGGGGTTGTTTGGAGTTGTGTGGGTTTTTCTTTTAGAGAACTAGTCTTCTCCATACAGGTCAACAACATGACTTATTTCGTCAAATGAGGTAATACCTGAGAGCATTTTTAGTATAGCATCTTCTCGTAGTGATGGTATTTTTTGATTTTTTGCTGCTTTTTTTATTTCTCGTTCACTTGGATTAGAGAGAAGAGCTGTTTCTATTTCTGCTGTTATTATAATCGCTTCAAAGATACCAATTCTTCCACTATATCCAGTTCCACTACACTCAGGACATCCAACTGCTTTAAAGAGGGGGTATGTTTGATGAGGTTCGAAGCGACCTAGGAGGTCTTCTTTTCCAGATGTTTTCATGTCACCAAGGATATTGGTAATAAGTCTCGATTCTTTTTCACTTGATTCGTAGAGTTCTTTGCAGTGTTCACAGAGTTTGCGTACAAGGCGTTGCGCAAGCGCTAGAGAAAGAGCCCCTGCCATTACTTTTGGGTTAACTCCAAGGTCAAGAAGTCGGGGAATTGTTCCAGCTGCAGTGTTGGTGTGAAGAGTAGAGAGAACAAGGTGTCCTGTGAGAGCTGCGTTAATTGCCACCTTTGCAGTATCTTCATCACGAATTTCTCCAACCATGATTACATCAGGATCTTGTCGAAGCGCCGCACGTAATCCTGACAGAAAAGTATACTCTTTTTCTTCCTCAACCTGTGTCTGGGTGATGCCTTCAAAATGGTATTCAATCGGGTCTTCAATGGTAATTATTTTTACTTCAGGAGTGTAGACATGATTAAGAAACGCATAAAGAGTTGTTGTTTTTCCTGATCCTGTTGGTCCAGTTGTGAGTATTACGCCGTGAGGTTTTGCAAGTGCGCGAGTTACAGCTTCACGAGTTATGTCAGGGAAGGCAATACCGTCAAGACTCTTTACAGTATTTCGTGGATCTAAGATACGCATTACGAAACTTTCTCCATAATTACCTGGAACAACAGAGACACGTACATCAACCTCAACAATACCAAGATTAATACTAAAGCGTCCGTCCTGAGCGCTTGCAACCGTTGAAAGTTTAAGTCCTGAAAGAAGTTTGAGACGACTGATAATATTTTTAAGTAATGAAAATTCAAAAAAAGCTATATCAACAAGTGCGCCATTAACACGATAGCGTAGACGTACTTTTTTTTCTTCTGGTTCAATGTGTACATCACTTGCTCCAAATTTAAGAGCTCCAGCAAAGATGAGCTCTATGATACGAGTTGTTTTATAAAGAATTTGAGAATGAGACATTTCATTAAAAACAGAAGTGAGTTCATCTTTTGTTTCAAACTGACCCATGAGGGCATTCATTTTTTTCTCTGTCAGCTCTATCATGCCGTTTTCTACACGACCTCCGTGAGTTATATCTTTATAACGAGAGGTAACATGAAGAAGTGACGCATGAGAACAAAGGAACAGAGTGAGTTCCATACCTTTTTCTTCAAGAGGTCGAAGCACATCTTGTAGTTTTGGGTCATATGGAGAGGTTGTTGCGATAAAGAGTTTCTTTCCGACAAGCTTAAAAGGGGCAATGTGTGTCTCAAGAGCCTCTTCTTCTTGGAAAAGAGTCATTGCATCAGTTTCCGGAGTCATCCCACGTAGGTCAATATATGGAATCCCATATGTATCAGATAGTACTCGAACGAGTTCTTCCTCTTCCTCTTTATGAAGTAGGTCGATCTCTTTATTTTGTTCTTCTTCGTTAAAAAGGGTTGTCATAATGATTGAGTATACAAGGAGTATAATATGGAGACTAGGGAGATATACACTACCTCTCCACACTCGTCGTCACCAACACTCTCGTTGCTTGAGATGGAGTACCACAGGAGAGTCTGAATTCAGTACTGTACTTCACACGAAGTGTTTTCTTTCCACGCTTTGTCCAGTCTGCACTTGGGTTGTTGATAAATTGTGCTATCTCACTTGCGGTAAACTGTAGAGTGCTTTTAATAGTAGGGGAAGAGGTGAGAGATCCTAGGAAGCTACTATCAAGACGATCATTTTGTAGTTTGTAGTTAAGGGTAGCAACAGCACTTAGTTGTTCCTGGCTACAGATGTTGTTGGCGCAGATAGGAGTAGCAACAAAAGAACAACTTTGTGGAGCTACAAGAGGGTGCTCAATAGTCCAATCAAGAACAGTGTCAGTATCTTTAGGGATAGTACGAGGAGAAGCAACGAGACTGATACTTGGTGATGGAGGAGTAGCTTCATATCGACGAGTGACAGGAATACTATCTACACCAGCATTAGTACAGTACATAATATAGGTATCACTCTCTGTGACATTAATAGTCACTGGTCCACTATATACTCCTGATGTAAAGGTTGCTCCAGTTGATGCTCTCTCTACACGATAGCCAGTTGCGTAGTCACAGGTAAGAGTAATATGTCCTGGATTAGGAGATGAATAGTATTGTCCAGTAACAACGGCAGAGACAACAAATGGAGGAGGGGTACATGTTGCTCCATTTCCTGCTCCTCCCCATGTACCATCAGAACATGTAAAGGTAGCTGATCCTATTTTACCAAGAGCGGTGTTTGTTACTGTTGAAGTTTGTCCATCATCTTTAGTCTGTGTTGTTCCTGAGCAGATGTTTCCGTTTATGGTCCAGGATTTTG